>NZ_JAYKKJ010000009.1:0-173021 GCF_035969385.1 Marivivens marinus
CCCAGCCATCGCTGATCCTCCAATTTGCGGGACAAACTATCCCAGTTGGTGGACCACTTTCAGGGGGCTATTCCAAAGCCCGCCACCGAATCCGAAGAGGACAAACCGGCGCGTCGGCACAGCCGCAAGCCACTGCCCGATCACCTGCAACGCAATAACGAGATCCTGTCGCCCGGTGAGGAATGCCGCCGCTGTGGCGGTGCCTTGAAGACGCTCGGGGAGGATGTGACCGAGGAGCTGGAGTATGTCCCCGGTCGGTTCGTCGTGAACCGGATCGTGCGTCCGCGCATGGCCTGTTCCTGCTGCGAGGCGATTGTCCAATCGCCCCCTCCTTCTCGTCCGATTGATCGCGGTCGCCCCGGTCCGGGGCTACTGGCGCATGTGCTGGTCAGCAAGTATTCCGACCACCTTCCGCTATACCGCCAGTCGCAAATCTTCGCCCGTGAAGGCGTCGATCTGGATCGCTCCACACTCGCCGACTGGGTGGGGAGCTCGGCGGCGCTGCTGGAGCCGCTCGCTGATGCCATTGGCCGAAAAGTCCGACAGGGCGAGGCCCTTTTCGCTGATGATACGCCGGTGAAGATGCTGGCGCCGGGGCAGAAGAGGACAAAAACCGCGCGGGTCTGGACCTACGTCCGAGATGAACGGCCCTGGTCCGGGCAATCGCCGCCCTGCGTCTGGTATCAGTTCACAGTAGATCGAAAGGGTGCCCATCCCACTAGCCACCTCTCCGGCTACAAGGGCTGGGTCCATGCCGACGGATATTCCGGGTTCAATGGCTTGTTCGGCGACGACAAGGCCCGCGAGATGGCCTGTATGGCACATGTGCGGCGCAAGTTCGTAGACGTCTTCGCCTCGCAGGGATCGGCTATTGCCGAAGAAGCCATACGCCGCATCGCCGACCTCTATACCGTCGAGAAGGACGCGCGTGGCAAGCCACCTGACGAACGGGTGGTGCTCCGGCAGTCAAAGGCCAAGCCGGTCTTCGATGACCTCGAAGAGTGGCTGCACGCCCAGTTGCCTCGGATCTCTGGCAAGTCGCCCTTGGCCCAAGCAATTCGCTACGCCATTGGCCGTTTGCCGAAAGCTCGCCCCTATCTCGATACCGGCTCTGTGGAGCTCGACAACAATTCCGCCGAGCGGGCGATGAAGCCCGTGGCCATAGGCCGGAAAAACTGGATGTTCGCCGGTTCTGAGGGCGGCGGAAAAGCCATGGCCATCGCTTTCACCCTGATCGAAACCGCCAAGCTGAACGGCATCGATCCGCAAGCCTGGCTGACCTGGGTTCTTGAGCGCATCGCCGACCACAAGATCAACCGACTCGACGAGCTGATGCCTTGGAGTTACGCTGCGCAAGCAGCGTAACCGGGAACCAGCCACACTCGCCAGAGCACCTTCACCGGACGGTCACGTTTCAGGCACGGGCGGCCGAGGAAATGGCGATGCTGCCGGACGGATCGGCCGTTGTCGAGATGGTGCGGGACTATGCTGTGATGCGCGAGCAGTCGCGCGCGTGTGGGGCAGTGCATTGGGACTGACGCTTAGTGGCTGAATTGTTTTCAGCTGCATCCGAAGATGGTAATGGCCGCCTCAACTCCAATGTATGTCGGGCTACGCAGCTTCGGAGTTCAAAATCTCAGATTTCACGTATGCTTGGAACTCAACTATGGCGGTGAAGCATCGGAATCCAGCCGAGCTAGCCAATGCCAAAACTTCCGCGGGTTCGTTCAGCAATATTACAACGGGTCCCGTTAACCCGGGCTGAAGGCCGTTTGGCCACGCCAGATCAAAGACAGCTTTTTGCGCGCCGGTTTCCGGGTCAGCGTAGTCGTAGGCGACCAGTCCACGCGGTAGGCCTTGATCTTCCACCCACTGGTTCAGTGTTTCCAACTCTTG
Organism: Marivivens marinus; assembly: GCF_035969385.1. NCBI lineage: Bacteria > Pseudomonadati > Pseudomonadota > Alphaproteobacteria > Rhodobacterales > Paracoccaceae > Marivivens > Marivivens marinus. The sequence goes on from NZ_JAYKKJ010000009.1 coordinate 1,897, forward strand.
TTCTTCGGCTTCGCTGGTTATTCCACCGATCGGTTTGGAAGTCGGCGCAACGGGAGGTGTCGTTGCACCCGCCAACCATTGCGTGTCGCCATGCAAAAGTTCTTTGAATCTCTTGTTTGCTTCATCGGCAAGTAGGGTCTTCCTTGCTTCAAGGAAGTCGAGATAGCGTTCGATCTTCCAAAGCGCGGGGTCCATTGGGATCCATTGTGACGCCAATGCGCCGGGGTGTTTCGTTTCCACCTCGGGAAAATAATCCTCGGGTAGCCGGTCGCTAATGTTCAGGTTTGTGTCTTTGGTGAGGAAGCAGAAATTCGACAACGCGTTCACTTCGGCGCGGCGGTATTCCCGTTTGTACAGCTGAGCTTTTGGGAAGATGTGGTGAACTTCCAGACGGCTCATTTTGCCAAGCATGTTTGCCTTGAGCGCCAAACCTGTTCCCCAATCGGAAGCTTCGCCCATACGGGTAAGCATATAAAGAACGGGATAGAACCGAGCGCCAAGGCTCCATCCGGTGAAGTGGCCCGGTTCGACTCTCAGGCCTCCGTGCCAGAGGCGCAACTGTTCTATGAGCGCATCCAGGCCGCCATTAGGTCCTTCGAGAGCGGCCAGATCCTGGTCAATGACCGTTTCTGTCGAGCCCGAGAAGCGACCCCACATTCCAGCTTGTGCGAACCAGAACAGCAGCTTGTCGCGTTCCTTAGCATCAAGGCCGCCGTTCTTTTTGTCCATATATCGGACCATGACCGGAACCCCGAAACGGCCGAAGAACACTTGGTCGTGGTCAAGGCCGAGCCTTCCGGCAATCAAGTTCAATGAGGTGTCGATATGCTTTGAGGCTCGTTTCAGGCCATCTTGAATATCGATGGCATCCTTGTCATGTAGATAGCTAAATTTCGCCTCTCCGGTGAGGATGGTGTTCACCGACCGCAACAACCAATCGATATTGAAATGGTACCCTGCATCCGACCAATCCTTGATTTTTGCCTTCATGGTATCGCGGGCCTCGGGCCATTCGGCGCAGATCTTGGCAAGGGCGAGATCGCCCTTTGACAGCTTGGTGCCACCGCTGTTTACGCGGTTGAATATGTCGACGACGACGTCGAGCGTCTTGTCAGCACCGGTGACTTCTTCGACATGCAAGTCGATGTCGGTGATGCTGAGAAGCTTGCTCAGTCGACCCACGAAGTCGCCGACGTTGGAGACGTGTTCAGGGTCAGCTGAGAGCTGCGCAACAAAGCTGCCAAGGCCCGCGCTTCCGGCCTTCATCAAGGCGGTAACGTCGATCCACAGAGGATCATCCTGCATCTTGATCGGCTGATAGAAGGCGAAGGTTTCCGTCCCGAGGTGGAAACGAAGACCCGAAAAGGCCTGAGGGTTTCCATCGAAGAATTTGGGCGGGTGCCCTCTCACAACCCCATAAAGCGATGTCATCCTCTGCTGGCCATCCAACAGCAATTTGACGATACCCGTAGCGATCGGACCATCACCGCGATGTGTCGCAGTCTTCGCCTCGGTCGCCCAAACAAGCAGCCCGCCAACGGGATGGCGCCGGTACATTGAATCAAAGAGGCCTCGGACCTGGTCACGGTTCCACACGTAGCCGCGCTGGAACTCCGGCAGCGCCATGTGCCCGCTGTCAATGTGGTCGAGTATGGTCGAAATTTTCACGGGGCTTCTCCAAAAAATCAGTTACGCATGCGCTGGCGGGGCAAGTGTCCTTGTTCATGGGACATCAGAAATTGCCTTCAGAAGTGCGTCACGAGCGTCTGAATAGAACTGAATATCCACCCTAGTTGCCATATCATCGGACAAGTCGAACAGCTGACGCCTACATGCAACCGGCATTAAGACCACTGTCGCTCCCTTTTCGACTGCGATCTCCACCATCTCCACGGGGTTGTGAAGCGTTTCGATCGACCCCCCGAGATTGACCTCACCGACAATTACAAGGCCGCCGCGCGTAGTCTTCTTCAATAGAGCGGTACAAAGAGCGACGAGCGCCGCAACGCCAGTCTTTGAGCCAGTCTTTGCAGCATCAAAGGCCCTAAGTTGAACGGAAAATTCGTGATGACGTGGATCTTTGTCTCCTACTAACTGAGGAGCTCGCGCATAGAGGTTTTGTTCGGCATACCCGATGCTCTCTTTGAAAGCCGCAGGAACGGGTTTGTTCAGTATCCGCACTCCAGAGCCGGGGCCTTCATTGACTTCAATTCGGAACAATCCCGGATGTTCCGCTTCGCCTCCTGGCCCAACTGTCCAAACTTGGCCGGGTTCGAGTGGATCACCTGCGATACTGTTGTCATTCTGTAACTCAGGCGTTGAAACAAATTTTTCGACCCCATCGTCTCCCATTGTGTAGCTGAAATGAGTGTTTCGGAACTCCGCTGCACCCACACGCTTCTGTTGTTCTTTCACTCGGCGACGCGCTTCAAGCGCAATCCTAACTGCCCACTCGATATCCTCGTCACTTACGCCATTCGCCGTCGGATAAAGAAGCTTAAGGAGCCCGCTTGCCGTCTTATTCACGGCATTTGTGTCTCGTCCAGACAATGCCCCTCCTAAATAAACTCTTCCCTGAAGCGAACCAACTCGGCTTTCGTTGCGCAGCTGGCTCCAACATTCCGAGAGAAAGTCACTCACTAGGCCAAAATGTGAAGTTAGAAGTCCCTTATTGATTTTTGGCACATCCCAACCGGGCAAGAAGGCATGGATCCGATCCATGAAAGCGGTGTCGTCCTTCATCTCTGGAGGCAGAGGGCCGAAAAGGTGCCCGACGCGCTGTTGGTGCTCGACATCGACATCGAAATTTCCAACCAGAACGATGCTTCCGTCGGCGCGAATGCTCTCTTTCCCTCGGCTGAACTCTCCTGACTCCATGTAGCCTTTCATGATGTTGACGCCGTCTTTCTGATCGAAAGACACGCCTGAGACCTCATCAAAACAAACAACATCATACTGGCAGACAAGACCGCGTTGCCCATTTGAATTGTTAACGAACATTTTGGCTACAGTGGCTTTTCCGCCCGATATCAAATGTGCGTAGGGTGAAACTTGTTGAAACAGGTGGCTTTTGCCGGTTCCTCTTGGGCCAAGCTCGACCATGTTATAGTTGCGCTCAACGAATGGCACCATGCGCAGCATAACTGCATCCTTTTGGCGCGCTGTTAGGTCTCGAGGTTCCAAGCCAATTGAGCGCAGCAGGAAGTCTTTCCACTCAGAAGTGCTGAACGTTTGTCGCGCTTTCGCAAGATCGCCGAGCACGTCTCGCTTAGAGAGTTGAATTTCCCGTAGGGCCGTAATTCCGAAGGGACGTCCCTTACTTTCTTGTGCGATCGACGCGTCATAGTTCAGCGTTACCTCGGCGTAGAACCCTCCCGTCAGCATTCGCTCATGTTCCTGAATCTGCTCAGGATTGATCCGCACGTCTGTCAGCCTCAAGCTTGGAAGTGAAGCAACGTAGGAGTCTGTTTTGGCGTCCAGCCTCGCGGTAATTATATCAATTATTTTGACGCTACCCTCTTCACGGGCCCGAGCCTTAAAGAGCTCTTCTTCACCGGCGCGAACCGTTCGTGATTTCAACTGCCGTTCAACAATCTCCAAGCCTTCTTCGATTTCGTCTGGATCAATGCTGGCACAATATCTGCCGAGCAAGAACTCTACCACATAAGTCGGCACCGGATACTGTCGGCTGAAGGTTCGGACTAGGTCCTTTCGAACGAGGTAGCCATCGAGGCTTGCTGCCGCTTTTCGGTCAATGTCGTCAAGCTCGATCATTTACCTTCTCCGCCAATATCTATCGTTACTTGGCCGACAGTTGCGCCTAATCCGTCAACAATGACCAGTGTCGCTTTGGCCCCTTCAAGGTCCTCGTTTTCGACGACGACTGATGCTGACCCCGAGGCTGCAAAAGGCTTTGGTTTTACGACAACGGTGCTCCCCGGGTCAGCTGGTCGTTGGCGAATATCGAGCGTCAGAGTTTCATTGGGAACAGCGAGCACAACTGTGCAGCGCAGTCCCTTCCAAACAACGTCTGAGATTTCGACGTTTGTCTCTTTAGCGTTCGATGAGGGCTTCACTTGCAAGTGAAGGGTCAGACACTCTTGGAGGCTCAATCCTCCATGAGTGTACTCCTGACCCAGGCGGAAACAGCCAATGCCATTGGCAAGAGCAAAATGATGTGAGGGATTCCAGAACCAAGGAAAGAGCGGAGTATCTATTTTGGCGCCGGGTTTGATCGCTGCGCATCGTCCCCACTTGTTCACTGATAGTGCGCTCGGCAACTCCGTTTTTGGCAATCCTCCTGGCATCAATAGCCATCCGTGATCAGTTACAATGCGCACACTTTTCCAGCCAGCTTCGATAAGTTGGGCGACACGATTTCTTATTTCCGCAATCAGCACGTCGAGATAGCGGGCCAGTTTCCAGCCGCGTTGGTGGCCTTCGTGATCGATGTCACCCAATTCCGTCCAAGCCATTCCAGCAGGATCGCCGACTTCATTCCGAGGCAACACCTGGTATCCTGCATTTACCATCAACTTCTTCAAATGGTGACCGCCCCTTAGAGACTGGCCAGACGCGGCGACTGAAGGGTCGAATTCTTCGCTCTGGTCGCGTCCTTCGATCTCATGCAATACCGGTGAGACCGCAGGTTTCGCTGTCGAGGTAACGCTTGGCAAAGCTGACCACGCTGGGGTTTCGATCACTTCCAGTCCGGCGTATTCCAGTAAGGCTGACAGCCGTTTCCCAAGGTCAAACCTCAGCCCATCGACGAACAAGATGCATTCGGAGTTTGTCTTGCTGGCTTTGGGCTTTGATGCAACCGTCCCACCAGGATAGCCTTCACTTTCGACAAGCGTCTGAACATGGCGTGCGGAAGCTTCTGCCCAAGGCAAGTAGATCGACCGTAGAGCGGCAATCACTGACGCCGCTGAGGCGTCCGTATTCGTCTCCTGCAGAGCCGACAATACCGCGTCATCTGCCTTCCAGCCGTTTTCTGTGTAGGCGCCTTGAAGGTCATCCAGCGTCCCACCAGCCAGGGATTGTTTTGTAATCTCAGCAAGATCACCAAGATGTCTGAGCGCCTTGGCAAGCGGCGCTTGGCCCATTTCTGCCCAGACCAGAGCCCGTCTGTCCGCATGTACTGCTTCGAGTTCCAGCACAGTTGATCGGGCGTCTGCATCCGTTACCGTCTCGAGCTCCAGCAGCTTCTGACGTAGCGCCTCTTCTTCCGCATCATTCCATTGCGGCCATGAACCCTTTGTCGAAATGTCACTCAACAAGTCGAAGGAGGGCATTTGGCATTTTCGAAGCGTATCGGGGATGTTCGGGTATCGCTGCGGGGCTTCGCAGAACCGCTCCCAGACAGCGCCCCACTGACCCTCGCGACCCGCAAGCTTTTCAGCACCAGTGAGAACGCCAGCGGTCCTGGGATCGAGACCGAGTTGCGAGACGCAGATATCGCTGAACGCTCCCCAGGCCGCCGAACCGATGCGTTCAGCGTAGGCGTCGCCCTGATCGATCCAAGTCAGCACATCACGCGTCAGATCTCCGCTGGTCAACAGGCCGTTGAAGAAATCCCGGTCCAGCCTTTTGCCTTCAAGTGCGGACACATCCTGCTCCAGAACTTCATTCAGTGCGGTGATCATGGCGGCGCGGGTATCGCCGTCCGCAGTCACTTCGAGGCCAAGGCCTCCCTGCGCAGACTTCAGAAACGCGAGGACAGTCCAGTCCTTGGCGCTGACCTGTGACCAGATCGTGCCGCGATATTGCAGTTCGGCGAGTGGTTTGAGGGCGTCGGGGCATTCGTTCACGGCACGCAGGTCGGTTCGCGCCACACCAGGCAGGTACAGAATCGGGACGCTGCCAACCGGGAAGTCGATGCCGTCCAGGGTTCCCGCGATGGCACAGCGCAACCAGATTGCAGGGCCGGTCCGCCGATCTGGGGCGTAGTCGCCCAGCACCACCATTTCCGGCAGGGCATCCTGAAGCTGCGGCACAACTGCTTCCCACTGCCGGTCCGGATCAGGCCAGAGGATGCAGGCGGGTTTGACCTGCACCTCCGGGTTATAGGCCGCCGCACCACGGACAGCGTTTTGCAAGCGGTTGATCACCTTCACTTGGCAGCCTCCCGCGCAGCCTTCTTCTCGGCCAGACTCAGATGATGATCGTTGATGCGGTCGCCGTTAAACGTATCGAACCATGGGGCAGAGGCGACATCCTTGCCGCGATCCTTGGTCCATTTGACGTTAGGCTTGTCGCGCAGGACGCCTGCATCTCGTTTTGCCACATCGCCGACGGTCATGAAGGGGCGGATGTTCAGGCGCACGCCGTCGTTCAGATCGGGATCCCAGCCGATCGGCTGTTCCTCCAGCGGCTTCCAACGTACGAAGATGTCGTGGGGGGCTTCCCCCTCCAGGATCAGCTCCAGCTTCTTTTTCAGCGCGTCGGCCGCGGCCAGCTTTTCCTGTGCTCCGTCAACACCGCGGGCGATGTCGTCGCGTTGGGTTTTCATCCAGTCGCCGAGATAGGTGTAGATCAGCGTCTCGAGCGTCTTGCCATCCAGCTTGTGGTAGTTGACCAGCGCGGCAAAGCCATCCTTTAGGCCGTCCCAGATGTGCCAGATGAAGGGGCGGTGCGGGAACAGTTTGCAGTGCTGGTTGAAGAACTTGTCGCGCAACCAGCTGTCGAGCGATTTGCCCGCATGGCCGGCGCTTGCCAGCAGCTGAGGCAGTGTGCTGGTCGTCCAGGCGTCGCCATAGGCGGCGGCGAGCAGGTTCAGCAGACGGTCTTCGGCTTTGGCTTCGCCCCGGATTGGCGGGATGCAGACAATGCCGTCGTCATCCGCGTGGGGCAGCAGGTCGTCGCAGCGGTCCACCCATGCACGTTGCTCATCTGCCAGTTCCATACCCAGGTCGAGCTCTGCGGGCCAACGGTAGCCTAGCAGGCGGGCGACCGCGACATGGAGCACGGTGTCATCGGTGCGGAGCGAGCCCTCAGCGGTCCATTTGGTGTCTTCGTCCCAAATGACGGAGCCGCACGGATGGCCGTGGAAGACCCATTGGGTCGGATCGTCCGTGTAAGGTTCTGGAAGACCATTCGGAAAACGATCCTCTGCAACCCTTGTCCAGTATTCAAGGTCGAACGGGACTTTCACCATGGTTCCGCAAGACACGTAAACCTTCTGGTCTATACGCCTAACTTCATTCTTGTAGTTTTCATCAGAGATGAAGCACCAAAATGCGGCTAATTCATCTTGATTATGTGGGACAACTGCTGCCGCGCTTTTCCCGAATATTTCACCCGAGTAGATGGTTGCTGGAAGGTCAGACATCTGAGTAACACGGAGGCCGAGCTGACCTAGTATTGGCTTGCCGTTCATGATTTCGGATGGGAAGTTGTGAGCGCTGGGAAACTTCTTGAGCTCGCCTTGCGACCATCTCAGAACATCAGAGCGCCCTGTATAGAAGCTCGTTTCTTTTGCATTCTGAATAAAGTACTCCCAATTCTCGTCTAGCTTTGGAGACTCCCAGAAATTCTGAATGAACCTGGGATTATCACCGGTCGATAAGCCCTCTATGCTCGAGCTCCGGTCTGCCAGCAGGGGCAAGTCATCGGTGTCTTCAAGGGTGATGCGAGCATCCGGGTTTAACAGTTGTTTGTTTTGGGAAACAGAACGGATATCGACTTCGGCCAATGCAATCGCCTTATCGGTGACTGACTTTGGGTCAGCAACATCTACCCCATGGATAATATTATCCACGGAGTTTTCTCCAAAATTATCTCTTCGACTTTTTTTATCATTGGTGAGCGTCAGCAATATAGCCTTCACTACCTCACCGCTTATAGTCTCGAAGGCTCCGGCACCCAGTCGGGCCAAAAGGTTCCATTCATCGTGCCTCAACTTGTTTTCTCGAAAGGTTCGATATCTAGGAAGAAACAGCCAGTTTTGAGGCATCACAACACTAACAATTCCGCGATCTTCAGTATATTCCAAGCACCGATCGAGGAATACCGTTGCAAGATCATTTTTTGCGTCAGGGTATCTTCTGTCGCAATAATCCATCAGCTTTTGAGTTTGTTTGCCGCGCCCTAGATAGGGGACATTGGTAACGACCCAAGTGTACTTGGCAGCAAGTTGAAGCGCAGCTTTTGACAAACCCTGTGCGACGACAGCGGCTTCCATTTGTTCGAGTGTATGTTCTTGCCGTAGCGCTTGGTCCAGTGTGGTCGAAAGCTCTTCCCAGTTAACAATTTTGGCCGCTGCCGATTTTGCAGGATTCAACAAGCTTCCAAGCACCGGCGCATCGCGGAACGTGTCGTGCATCCAATCCAGCGCGATGGTCAGGTTGCGCTTGCCAAGTCCAAGCTGCTTCCACTCCTCCTTGGCCACGCTGACAGACAGACCGGAGCAGGCAAGGTTCAATTCCGGCAGCGCCCGGTAGCCGCCCGCGCCGGGGTATTTCCACGCAGTCAATGCCAGCGCAAAGGCCGCCAACTCTACACACCGCTGATCGATCTCCAACCCGTGGATGTTCTCCCGCAGCACGGCATCCACCGCGTCCCGCGCGTTCAGGCCATCCCGCTCCATCCGCATCGGCACCAGCATCAGGAAGATCGACACAAGGAAGTGCCCCGATCCGCAGCAGGGGTCGAGCGTGGTGAGGTCTTTCAGCTGTTCCGGCCACCCATCAAACGTTCCGGCCGCCGGGGCCCAGGTGCCGTCCTCGTCCTGGACAAAGCGCAGGTAATCGAGCGGCACGCCGGGGATCGATGCCTTGCGGCGTAGTTCCTCTTCGCTGGTCGCGGTTTTCAGGTCCTGCTCTGTCAAACGGCGGGCGGCCCACCAGGCCCCCAACGCGTTGTCCAGCAGGAAGCTGACCATATAGGGTTCGGTGAACAGTTGGGTCACAGCGGGCAGTTCCCGCGCGCCGATCTTCACCTCGGATTTGTTGATCCGCTCTTTGTTGTCCGCCTGCCAGAACTGATAGACCCAGCCGAGCGAGTCCGACGCCGTGAAGACTTCGGTCGGCAGGCTTTCGACATGCTTCTCCAACCGCTGCTGATACTCCGGCGGCAGGGACAGCTGGAACACAGGGGAGTCCAGCCGGAAGATCTGCGGCAGCATCCTGGCCGCGTACTGCGCCGCCAGCTCCCACCCGTTGGCCGCGCCTTCATCGGGCGCCAGGTCTTCACATTCCTCGAGCGAAACAGGGACCGGCCCGCTGGGGTCGGGGTACATGAGCAAGTTGTTCTCGGCCAGAAAGCGGGCAAAGAGCATACGGTGCCAATGCTCGTACCCGACTTCTTCGATCAGCCGGTCAAGTTCCTGCGTTTCGCGTTCGGTATGGCGTCTGTCGCCCAGCTGACGCCCGTGAATGCGCAAGCGCCGCCGGAGGTCGCGTTCGTCTTCCGAGAGGTGCGGGAAAGCGGTTGCGTCGCCCACGCCCAATTGCTGCAGCGCCGCCTCGGCAGCGTCCTCCGCCACCGTCCGCGCCGCTTTTACAGTGCGCTCCAGTTGGTTTCGTAGGGTTTTTTCAAGCGGCTGCATACAGGCGTCCTATCGAATAATCACGGGGCCCTGGGCAAGGGCTGCGGCAAGGTCAGTGCGGGCTTCTTCGAGCCATGCTTCGAGGTCTGCCTCGGACTTCAGCGTGCGGCTGGGCAGGTGGATGGTCTTGGCCGTTGGCTCCATCATCTCCGCCGCCTGGGTCTGCACTTCATTGAAACGGGATGAGAGCGACTTCACCCGGTCTTCGAACGCGGACAAAGTCAAAGTCTGCAGCGTCTGAAGAACTTCAGCAGAGCTGCCGACTTTGACTTCCGGCATGTCACTGTTGGTGAGTTTCTGTTCTGCGAGAAGACGGTTGCGTTGTTCCGGCTGAAGTTTCTGCCAGTTGTCGTCGGCCTTTAGCTTCGCCATTCCAGCTTCGTGCTGTTGTTTGTAAGCCTCAACGAGACGATTAAGTTCGTCACGCAGCATCTGTGTGAAACTCGCCACCAGCGGTTTCATGGGATCCGGATCAGTCAACAATTGACGCTGATCCTCGATCGACTGAACTTGTGTCCGCAGAACATCAGCATCAGTCAGGCCATTGGCCCTTTCTGCAAGTCGTCGCAGGGTCTCCCAGCTGGGCCACCGAGTGTCGATTTCGTTGGCCTGGAGAGTCCAGGTATCGATTGAGGATGTGAGCTCGTCTCTGCTGTTATAGATGGACAAGAGCTGCTCGTTGCCGGAGGCACGTCTGATATCATCGATCAACGAGAGTTCGGGCGTCTTCGGTTTTGGAGCGTCACCGCCCGCGCGATTGGCGAGGTCCGTGACGTTTTGAACAAACTGGGGAATTGACGAAAGTTCCTCACCTTGTTTCGCAGTAAGGCCGACCTTCTGAAGAACCTTTCGAATTTGAATGCGCTGAGGTGTCGAGATGGTCGTGGCTTCGACAATAAATGACGCCTTGCCAATCGATTTGCGCTCCAATTTTTTTGCATCGCAAGCGCGGTGTTGTTCATCCTCTGCTCTGATCAACCCGGAAACAAGAAGGGCAAGCAGTGCGCCATCGACCGCATCCCGTGACCAGCCAAACGGCGGACCCTCAAAATGATCACGAATGTCCGTCCCTTTCTTTCCTCCAGCGATGAACGATAGGACGGCTTTACAGACTGCATTCTTTTCAGGTTCCCCTTCATGACCGACTGCTTTCAGGGCGTCCGGCGCTCCCTTGTGGGCATTATCATACACCTTGGACCAGCCGGTATTGTCTGCGACCGCAAACTGGGGGTAGAGCCTGGTGAGCGAGTTCTCAGCGGCTTCAGTAACTGTTGCCTGTAGCCCATCCCCGGTCAGCTCATTGCCTCCTCCTTGGAACACGCGGGCGCCGGACATGGCCTCCAAGACCAATTCGTTGATTTTCGCTTCGGCAACCTGACGTATGGTCTCCATTGCGCCGCGCGCTTCCTTGCCTTCTGGGGTATCTGGAGCGCCACGCTTATCAAGAGTTGCACTAGCCGCCTTGAACTCGAGAATATTGTTCCGCAGATCATCTGCAGAGCGTCGGGGAATAAAGACAAATACAGTGGGGGATTGATTGCCGGCCTGACGAGCGTCCGCGCGAACGGAATTGTCATCAGTTGCCCAGCCGTCACGTATCCATACATAGATCCTCTTGTTGGCATCGGGCGGAAGCGTTGGATCGAAGATCGCGCTCACATCCCGTGTCACTTTTGAGTTGCCATGAAGCAGCGACACACGCCCGACGAGAGCGCCAAATTTCTTCCGGATAAGGTCATCGCGCTCTGCTTCGATTCGATGGGATTGGTTCGCCAGCGTAGCTTTCTGACTGAGGAATTCGTCGTTCCAAGCCGAGCTTTCTTCTGTCTGAATTCTATACTCATCGCCCACGCGCATGATAAGGTCGCATACGTCGAGCAGCTTGGGAAGTTTGCTTCGTAGCTCCGAAGAGCCCGTTGGAAGATCTTCGACTAGCAGGTCCGCGATTGTGTCAATCGACGCCTTGATCCCAATTTCAGAGTTACTGCTACTGATTTTGTTGATCAGAAACACAACACCACAGGCGCGAGCGGTTAATTTTTCATCCTCGCTACCATGTATCCAAGACATGGTCTTTTCGTGCAGCTTTCGTGGCAGGATCCTCGCCTGCAAAAGCTTATCTGCCCCATCAAAATAGAGGAAATCCGCAGGGACCGAAAACCCGACATCTTTATCAGCACTTTCTCTGATCGCCTTATGAATAAGGCTTAGTTGGTTGCGAAGTTGACTATCGGTGCCTGATGCGTCCAGAACTCGATTGGCCGCTTCCCAGAAGCGCCGACGGACTGGAAGGATTGGATAGTCCTGCGCAAAGAAAGCAACGTCATCTTGCCGATGGCCAATGCTAGTTCCACTCAGATGCCTTGATATCTCACCTAGGTTCTCCTGCATCATGGCTTCAATCTTGGGTGAGGCCTCAGTCGTTTTGGCAAGAATAACTTGCCTCACCACAGCATCGACGTCCGTGTCTGAAAGCTCAATGCGGATAGTGAAGCGACCCTGGAGCTTTGCGAGTGTGGGCGTACCAGTGACCGCGGTCTGACCGGTTCCGACAAAGGTGAGTTTGCCGCCAAGGCTTTCGTCTTTGACGACTGCTTCGACCATTTCTTGCACTTCGATCGCTCGGTCACCGCTGGTGCCGATAAACTGCTGCACTTCGTCGAGTACAACCAGGGTAAGAGGAAGTTTGTTTTCGCGTGAAATTGCGGCGCGAATGGCGGAGATCATTTCCTGATTGGATACATCCTGAACATTCGGATAGGTGTTTTGAAGAGCATCAACCATAGAATTGGATGAGGCAAAAAGTTGCGGTTTGGCTTCGATAAGAGCCGCATGAAGACCTTCTGCGACGTAGAAATTTGCCAACTCCTCCTCCCAGTCAAAGCCGCCGGCTTCTATGTGAGCGCGAACCCGGTCTTCTATTCCCTCTTTCCTCAACCACATTACGAACCGCGCGAGAGGATACTGCTCCGGCAAACCGACAGATCTGAACACAATTCCAAGAAGAGCGAGGCGTACGCTGCCGCTGGCGCCAGCCCCTAGCGTTCCAGAAGCTGCGTGAAGGCCGCCATAGCGACGAGACTGGACCGTCAATTCCTTAAGGTGATCGCGAACCTCTTGAGGTAGGTCTGCTATGCCTCGCGCTGTCGCGCCGTCGTCAAAAGTGGTGTCCATCCAAAGTGCGCGCAGCATCTTAACCATATGGGATTTACCAGATCCGTAGAAGCCGCTGACCCAAACAGCAGGTTGCTGCGCCTGATCAATGTTTTTCAGATAAGTATCAAGGATATGCGCCATACCGGAGCCATACTGCCCGTCGCATACAAAGGTCTCGAGCTCATAACGCAGAACATCTCTAGCGAGAGACGACGTGCCATCATTGACGTTGGCGACGCCTTCGTTGACGAGTTTACGGGCGGATGGGTCTTGCCGATAGAGCGAGCGGAGTTGCATTCAGGGTCTCTTTCTCAGAAAATTTTGTCAGCTGTTATGGGCACGGCGAGGTAATTCCAGCCATCGTAGCCGTCGAGAAGCCGGTAGTTATTTTCCTCGTAACTTCCGGGGAAGAATATTACGAGCCTGCCAGAAACCATGGGGGCCAAGCGGTCCACGACATCTTTGACTTTTACAAATCCAAACAAACTGCCAACACCAGAGATCGCAATAACAAAGTTCTGAGGTGGCTTTAGCTCTGATATTCGGCGCTCAAAATCTTTCGCAAGGTGATCTAAGTACCTAGGGTATATTGTCGCCAGTAAGTCTGGTTTTTCGAAATATGATTTTGCATATCGCTGTGACGTCAACCACTCTGCGAATGTGTCCGTAAGATCATGAAGGTACCAATCGTGGCCAGCTTGTCGGGAAGCGAGTTCGAACTCATCAATTTTGGTCCTCAGCGCGCGCTCCTCAGTCTCATGATAAACACAAAAGACCACTCGCTGTGCCGCAGCGGCGTCGTCTCGCCAAGGTACTGAGATGAACTGCGAGTAGGACTTGATAAGGCGTTTCACTCGGCTCATCGCTGCCATTCCCTATCAGTATGTTGCTGAAGATTTGGGAATGAAACTTCGAAGACATCGCCGATATGGTTAACGCTAATCCATCCTTTTTGTGCAGCTTGTTGTGCTAACTCAAGTGACCGCTCCGCGCTGCAGTCTAGAAGCTTAGCGTAGGGGCTGCCAAAAAGTGAGAGCCCCCTTAATCCCGCTAGGTACCCCAGAAAAACAGCATACGCGGCGTTTCCCGGCGTTGGATTTGCCCTGCGGCGGATTTTCACGGCACGACCGGAAAGGTGCCCAGCCTTGGTCCAAGATGAGTTTAGATTTTGTGCTGTTGATTTTAACGTCGCTGCGCTGAATCGGTTCGGAAAAACAGTTTCAATGTGCGTTTCCATTGACTCGCGTGAAATGGTAGTTCCTTCGGGAGTCGAGAGAATATAGGGGGCTGACGATCTTAAAAGGGCATCCCTCGCGTACGCACACTGAAGTGCAAGCAGAGCTTGACCGTCGACTTCTCTCCCCCAAAAGAACCTCAGACCGCGAAACACCAACAAGCTGGAATCAAGTCCGTAAAGATCAGAAAGGTGTCGATATGTCAGCATTCGTGTTTTGTCAGATCTCTTTCCTAGTGCATTTTGTTCAATAATCGCCATTCGGTATTGATCACGTGCAGCAAAAGGGTCTTGAACTACTTCAAAAAGCCTTTGGAGTTCGTCGACCATGATTGTGCGAGAGGCGTGCGCACCGCCTGTTTCACCACTAAACCCGTAGATCTGGAGGTTCGCCTCCTCGTTGTATGCGTCAGATCTGTTATTCATTGTGAATGCCTGTGGCGTATGGGTTGAGTAATACGATCTGTTGATCTTGCGGTTTCCTGGCGCCTGGATCGGTATCGAGTCCTAAACGTTTCAGAGCATAGTATAGCAGAGCGCGTCGAACCTTGATTTTCGCCCTGCCACCGCGCATCCCATAGTCAAGCGCGATCACCTTCTTCTGGTTCTCGGAGAGTTCAGGGTGGGGAGCAATCTCAAGCGTGACGTGCTCTTGCCACTCGGCATCGGCCGCATCGGTGGCTCCGCTGGCTTCTACACCGCGCGTCTGGAGGATGCGCGAAAGCAGGAAGTCCTTGAAGACTTCGTCGGTTCTACAGAACGCCCGGGTGTGCCATCGAAAGCCATCGAACCCAATGGCGTGAGGCGCGATCCACCGCCAGCTCGGCTCCGGGCGCGAGAGGGACTGATACTTCACCTCGATCGCCTCAGAGCGTCGGATTGCACCGACAACAGATCGCAGTGTCACGGGGTTCACACCACGGGCCGGAGTGGGCGCGGCGTCATAGGCTGGTAGTTCAGCAATCCACGCGTCGTCGCTGTCCATGAGGCCATCAGCCAAAGAGCGAAGCTGCGCAAGGTAGCGGCTAGCATCGGGTTTCAGGAACTGTGCGGCATATTCGGGGCCTCGGACATACGTCCGCGCACTCTTGTCGTAGACCATGTTGTCCGGCGCTATACCGATATAGCGGTTCAGATCGGCGGACGCTTGGTTCACCGATAGTCCAAACTGCTCCATCAAATCACTCCGGTTCACGTGCCCCTCCCAAAACAATCGGAACTCGATGAACTCGAGGCGCTGCGCGACTCCCCAACGAAGCTCCGACTTGTCGTTATCCACTTCGCACTCCCGACTCGGCGCGCATGATTAATGTACGCAACCATTTTTTGTGCTGACCGCACGGTAGCGGGGAGTCGTGTCGGGTTCAATCGAAATCCCGCGATCTTTCGGGGGTTTGCTCGAATGAACAGGACTGGACCGCAACTGGAGAAGCGGGCGTGCTGAGCCCGCTC
Source organism: Marivivens marinus (assembly GCF_035969385.1). Classification (NCBI taxonomy): domain Bacteria; kingdom Pseudomonadati; phylum Pseudomonadota; class Alphaproteobacteria; order Rhodobacterales; family Paracoccaceae; genus Marivivens; species Marivivens marinus. The sequence continues at coordinate 17,286 of NZ_JAYKKJ010000009.1, forward strand.
TTCCTCGGCATGCCTGCGAATATCGCCGCCGCTTTGCGGCCGCGCGGCCGGGCGAAAACTCGAGCCGGCTTGGTTGGCTCCGACGGGTTCGCCGCCATCCCCCCACTGCCGAGCTCGATCCGGCCTATCGTCCGGCGTTTCCCGCGGCTCCCGCCTTATCGGACCTATTCGACGACGGGATAAAACGGCTTACCCCAATCTTCATCGGGATTGTCCATCATAATGTCGACGAATACAGGCATAAGAAACCCAAGGATTTCAGCGCCGTCTTGAACCTGAGACCGGTTGACACTGCTGTTCCAGGTTGAGCCACCATGAACGAGCTGGTTGCGCAGGACGTAGAGGCGATCAAACACAAAGCTCAGGACTCGGGTTGTGTCACCAGCTTGGAAGGACTGCGCGAAGGATCTGGCGGAAGCCTTGAATCTTTCCTCCCAATTATCGAACCCATCGATCCCATTGTGATGCTGCCAAAACGGATTGAACACATAGCGGTTTTCCATGAGCATCCTCACTGGACCTGAAAATCGCTGCCAAAGCGCGTGGTAGATTCGCCTGTCCTTGTCGAGTTGGTCGAGCCTTCCAAAAAAATCTAAGAATGCTGCGCGTTCACCCGGCGCTATGGACTGAAATTCCTGTTCGTCTGCGTAGGCCGCGTTGAAAGCAATCCAAAGAAATATGAAGCGTGCGTCATCATCGTCGTTGCAGGCTTCACCACGCCCGATCCAACTAATCGCGCGATGGACGCGTAATCCCATGGTTTCAGGAAAGCCATCTCGAATGGCACGTTGTTTGGTTTTTAATGCGGCGTGGTCGATGGCTTTTGTCATTGGCGAGCCCGGCTCCCGAGATTTCTTTGATTTAACAATGCTATTCCCCATAGTGTGAGCTGTCGATGAGACAATTTCAGGAGCAAAGGGTTCACAGGCAGGTGCGGAAGTTCAAAAGCCATTTATTGTTTTCAGCGTCGGATTTGATGCGTTTCACGGGCTGTGCACACGCAACGGCTCTTGATCTCATGTATTTGCGCGGCGAAGGACCTAAGCCTGGCGTGGATACTGAGGATGCCATGCTTCTTCAAAAACAGGGCGACGCACATGAGATGGCGCATCTCGATAACCTTGAGGACGCTGGCTGCACCGTGATGAAAATCGAGCGTGGTGATCTTGGCGCAAACGCCGAGGCAACGCGCGCAGCGCTTGCCGCTGGTCCGGATGTTGTGTTTCAGGGCGCGTTTTTGTCTGGCAATTGGGGCGGCTGGTCCGACTTCCTGGAGCGTGTTGAGACGCCATCCGAACTCGGACCGTTCAGCTATGAAGTCGCAGATACCAAACTGAAGCGTAAGGCCGATCCCAAACATGTGCTCCAGTTGGTCCTGTACTCTGATCTGTTGGCGGAAGTTCAAGGTGTGGCGCCTGAATTCGCCCATGTGGAATTGGGCGACGGCACCCGCGCAACGCTGCGCCTGGCGGATTACGCGGCCTACGCAAGGATGGCGCGTGATCGGCTGGAAGCCTTCGTCGCCGATCCGCAGCCAACACGCCCGGTGCCATGTGCTGATTGCGGTCTGTGCCGCTGGGCTGATCACTGCAACAGCGTCTGGCAGGCCGAAGACAGCTTGTTCAATGTCGCCAACATCAGTCGTGGTCAGGTGAAAAAGCTAGAAGCCGCGGGTGTTCACACATTGGAGGCTCTCTCGACGCTGGATCACCCAGTGCGCGGAATGGCCGAAAATACCCAGGCCCGTTTGGTCACTCAGGCCCGCCTGCAGCAGGCCCGCAAAACCGGGGAGCCAGATTTCGAACTACGGGCACCTGAGCCTGGCAAGGGCTTCGACCTGTTGCCGGAACCGCAGCCGGGCGACCTGTTCTACGACATTGAAGGCGATCCACACTACGAGGGCGGCCTCGAATACCTGCACGGCATCTGGTTCGACGGGCGGTTCCAGGCGTTCTGGGCACATGACCACGATGCCGAAGCGCGGGCATTGTCGGACTTGCTGGCGTTCTTTCGTGAGCGGATTTCACAATACCCCACTGCGCGCATCTATCACTACGCGCCATACGAGATCACAGCGCTCAAACGCCTGACCACGAAATATGGGATCGGTGAGGCTTTCCTCGACCGGTTGTTGAGGGAACGCCGCTTCGTAGATCTGTTCGCCGTCGTGCGCGGCGGGCTGATCGGATCGGAACCGAACTATTCCATCAAATCGATGGAGGTATTTTATGATCGCAAGCGCGACGGCGAGGTCAAGACGGCGGGTGGCTCGGTCGTGGCGTATGAGCGCTGGCGCGAAACGCAGGACCAGCAGATTCTGGACGAGATCGAGGATTACAACCGCATCGACTGTATCTCCACTGAGGAATTGCGCGACTGGCTGGCAGGCATCCGCCCCGCCGGCCCTTGGCCGACACTTGCCCCGGATGCAGGCGATAAAGAGGTTGAAGAAGATGCCGACACGCAAGCTCTGCGCAAACTGCTGGCAGCATCAGGCTTGCCGGAGGCTCGGCAGGATATGCTGTTCAACCTCGGCGTCTTTCACAGCCGCGAGGCGAAGCCCGCGCAATGGGCCGTGTTCGATAGCGCAGCGAAGGAGGAAGATGATCTGCTTGACGATCTCGATGCGCTTGGAGGGCTTGAGGCAGCTGGTCCTGTCGAACCCGTCAAGCGATCCTTCGCGCGCCGATACACCTATCCCGAACAGGAAACGAAACTTCGGAGCGGCAAGAAGGCGACGGTTCCCGTATTCGACAGTCCCCCGACAACGGTCGGCATCGAATCCATGGATCGGCGGGCACGTGAGATCACGGTCAAAGCAGGTCCCGGCAAGGCCGACCTTCTTGGGGACCAGCTGACACTGCATCCGGACTGGCCGATCCAGACGGGCGTCATTGCAAATGCCCTGCGTGATGTGATCGACGATCAGTGCGACGCGCGCCGGTACACGGCGGTGGACGACCTGCTGTCGCGCGCTGCACCGCGTCTGCGCTCTGGCCCAAGGGGCGATCTTCTGGGCGTGGTAGCCCCCGTAACGGGCACTATCGCCGTGGTGAATGACATGGATGAAACGGTCCTGCCGATCCAGGGACCACCCGGCACCGGGAAGACCTATGTCAGCGCCCGCGCGATCCTGTCCCTTGTCCGCCAAGGGTTCCGCGTTGGAGTCGCCTCGAACAGTCACGAGGCGATCCGCAATGTTTTGATGGGTTGTCTTCTCGCCCTCGAGGATGACGATCCCGACATCACGTTGGAAAATGCCGAATTGGCGCACAAGGTCGGTGGCGGTGAGGATGGGTATCCCGACGGATTTTCCGGGATCACCCGCGCGCAGGCAAACGACGACCCTGCGCTATCAGAAGCCCATGTCGTGGGCGGCACCGCTTGGTTCTTTTCGCGCGACGAGAACGTGCAGGCCTTTGATTGGCTTTTCGTGGACGAGGCTGGCCAGGTTGGGCTCGCCAACATGGCTGCCATGGGGCGTGCCGCGCGAAACATCGTGCTTGTGGGCGACCCACGCCAGTTGCCGCAGGTCATCCAGGGTGCGCATCCCAAGCCTGCGAACCTGTCGTGCCTGGATTGGATGCTCGGTGAGCATGCGACGGTTCCAGCCGACCGGGGCATTTTCCTTCCCACATCCAGGCGCTTGCACCCGGAGGTCTGTCGGTTTGTCTCGGAACAGGTGTATGAAGGCCGACTGACCAGCCATCCTGATACGGCTAACCAGTGCGTGACAGGCACGGCGCTCCCCGAAGCCGGAGCTTTCTGGGTGCCGGTCCCGCATGAGGGCAATGCACAGATCGCACAGGAAGAAGTCGTCGCAATTGGAGGAACCGTCGCCAAGCTTCTTGGTGGAAGCTGGACGGAGAAGGACGGCAGCACGCGGCCGATGCGCGAGACGGACATCATCGTCGTCGCCCCATACAACGCACAGGTAAACGCTTTGCGGGATGCGCTTCCATCCGGCGTGCGTGTCGGCACCGTCGATAAGTTTCAGGGACAAGAGGCACCGGTCTGCCTGGTTTCCATGACCGCATCCTCCGCCGAAGAAACCTCGCGCGGGATGGAGTTTCTGTTCTCGCTGAACCGCATCAATGTCGCTGTGTCACGTGCCAAGGGGCTCGCGCTGGTATTTGGTGCGCCGCGATTGCGTGAGGCAAAATGCACCACTGTCGAGCAAATGCAGCTGGTGAATACGCTTTGCGCTCTGCCCCAGTGGCAGGGGGAATAAACCAGCCTATCAATCTTATTTGCTATCGCGCTCCATTCGTCGCGCGGAATTGCACTCAACATGTCGATTTGAGCGATGAACCGGGCCCACATCGCTGATGCGATGTTGCGGACAATGCAAATTTGTTGGGCTAAGAGGCCGCTAATGTACCCGAAGGTGCTCGAGCGAAATGGAATTCTGTCCTGGCCGAGCATGATAGGTGACGACGGGCCCATCGAGTCCCGCGGAATAGTCGAGGCAAAGTGCATTCTCAGCCTGAAGAAGCGGGCTGCCCGTCATCCAGTAGTGGCCGAAAAATACGGGGGTTGCGTCGCTCGGGTAGGCGGAGGTCAAAACATCGTCAGGCAGTTCACGGTCTGGTAGTTGTTCTGGGTTTGGCACCGAGATTGCGATGTCGCGCCATGAAACCGCCTTTCCGTCCCACCACTTCCTGCGAACCTCTCGTCTCTCGTGACCACCCTTGTCGACGAAGAAGAAGCCATCGGGCAGCTGAAGTTCAGGGCCTTTGAGAGCGGTTTCGACAAGCTCGAACAGCGCATGCCGTTTGTCCGCGGCCTTGATCAGCTGATCCTCTGACATGACGCCGTTCCTGGTCAGTGCTTTCAATTCTTGGATGCCTGCTTCGTTCCAGCACGCATGTACCGTCCGGAAACTGTCGAACTCGAGAAAAAGAGGAAGGGTTCGCATCCAGGCGATGGCTTCGCGGGCGTCTGATGACCCCAATGGAAACTCCTTCAGAAATGACGCGTGCTGAGCCATGTTCTTTTCAGAGTGAGCCCTGAGCGGCCCGTTCTCATCTCTGGTGTGGAAATGTATCGCGTTCAGTTCATGGTTTCCCATAACAGCGGACGCAGCGCCGGCTTCGATCATTCCCCGAACGATGCGGATCACCTCCCGATTGTCGGGTCCACGGTCAATAAAATCACCTAGAAAGACCGCATGACGCTTCGGGTCACTGTGCCGCCACGCACCGCGCCTCTCGGAGTATCCGAGATTGCGGAGAGCCCCTCTTAGTTTTCCTGCCTGTCCATGAATGTCAGGGATGATGTCATACATACGGTGCTGCGCCTCTTTTGCTGCTCAAAGCACCCCGTGGCACTTTCTTAGAAGATTTCATTTTACAATCGTCCAGCCTTCTTCGGTGGCGAAGCTTCTTTGCGCATCTTCAAGACTTGCCCATGGACCATCGTATCGGAATACCACCCCACCATCAGAGTGCGACAGCGCGACAAATTGTGTTGGTTGCGAGGCGCAGCGCACCTCAAAAACATTGACCAGAGCGAATCCATCGAAGGTGCTGGCAACCCAGACAACCTGCTCATTTTCGCGCAGTTCAGTTTCCACCGGAAAGTCATCGCCCCCCGAAGACTCTTCAGCATCAATGAGACCTTGAGCTTCCTGAATAAGTTTCGAAACCAGTTCGTTAGGTTCGACAGTCTCCGGCGGTGGAAGAAGGCTTTCCAGGAACGCCTGATAGGCTCCGCCGCCGCTGTTCGAGAGCCGCTCCCTCGCATATCTTTCCAGCATCGCGGTTGCTGCGGCTTTGCGTGAGGGTGCGCCTTCGACAACGGCTTCACAGGACCACGTCCATGTTCCCCAGTTATCATCCCAATCCAGCTCCAGAAGCGCATAGCAATCGGCGCGATCAGGGACCTCTGCCACTAGAAGCGAGCGTTCAGAGCGCCATGAGTGATGTGGGGAGTCGTCAATCTCATTTTCATACTCAGCGACCTCATGCGCGATGACCGGAAGGCGGTCGATCTCCTCGTCCTTGTATGCCGAAGTGCCCGCATCCTCGTCATCACTATCAGGAAGAAGCAGTGCCTCGATTTCAGAAAACTCTTCGATAAATGTCATCTGCTAATCCTTTCATTCACACGCAAAACGATTGGCTCGAATGAGCTCCCGATTGTCGAGGCCGAAGTCAATGAAATCAATGATATTAATGACGTGGCGTTTCGGTTGGCTGTGACGCCAGGCTCCGTTTCCCTCGACGTAGCCGAGATTGCTCAGTGCGATTTTGAGTTTTCCTGCCTGGCCGTGAATGTCAGGACTTATATCGTGCATCCAACGTTCCTTTCCTTATTTTTGGTTTCTGCTCAGCACCCTGAATGGCGCTTCTCATTCGTCGTTATCGTCTGAAGACTGTCTGATTTGCTCTTCGAGCCATTTTTCATTTTGGTGATCGAAGTATGCTGCGAGCTCGGGGTAAAACTCCGAGGACGCTGTCGCAAAATTGAAGATTTCGTCGGCATTGGACCCATCGAAGTTCAAATCTCTGTAGTCATCGATGAGGCCGTTTTCGTCGATGATAGCTATGACCTGCCGCATCGACAGTGGGCTCTTGGCCCAGCGCGGCTTCACGGTGAAACGTTCTGGCGGTTCCTGCTCCATGTATTCATCGACCAGTCGGAAATAGATCCGTTCCCCAGAGCGCCGCGCCCTGATCGAAAAGACGTCCATCGTTACCGATCGCAAGGTGACCCGCGCTATCTCCACTTCATCCGGGCGGAGAGGGGGAAGATACTCCCCGCCCATGAGCCAGGGATGGATTGAACCTTGTATTGATCGGGCCGTGCTATCGAGCGTTGGTTCGGTGGGCACGGCGAGGTCTGATCCAGAAGCGGCCTCATTCTTGGCTGCCTGCCTTCGAAGTTCTCCGGTGATGTGGCTTCCGAAGTAGGAAGCCAGGCTCTGTGGGCCCCAGTAGGATTTGGGTCTGAAGTCGAGATCGAAATCTTCTGACATCATGGTTTCTCCAGAATTTTTGTATCTTCTCAGAATTTCAATGTTCAGGCAGCCAGCCTTGCTGTCTGGCGTACTTGGCGGCGCCTACAGCCGGGAGATGGGCCCAGTTGAGATCGGAAGGCCGTATCTCGATGTCGTATTCTTCGTTCCAGGCCCGCCCACATCGGTTGCACTTGTGGCCATCGGTCAAGCCGTGCATCCAGATCATCTCGACGTCCCAGCTTCCGCAAATGCACAACGCCCGCGGGGGCAGGGTCCCTTTTCGTACACAGCAGGTCATCGTTCCACCTCGCCGAAGGCGTTGCCGACGTCGATGACAACCCAATTTGTACGTTCAGCGACTTCAGCCCTGAGGTGAGGCAGACACCAGTCACCATCAAGCTTGGCCGTCGCGTATCTCGGTGTGCTCGGGTGTTCTCCCAGTTCAAGCCCTACGTCCGGGATACGGGCGCCCAAGGGGCCGGTGATTTGGTCGCTGAAAAGATCGTACAGAAGGTCGTGAGCTTCCGTTTCGGGCCGGTAGTTTGCATGCCAAATGCGAAACGCGGGATCTTCGAACTCGGTTGGCTCGTAGAGATCCTCTTTCGCAAACCAGCCTTCTTCGATCATACGCCAATGATCCGGTTGTTGCAGGACGAGATCGGTGCCTGGGCCGAATGCCCGCTCAAGAGCCTCTGGCTTGATCAGTTTCGATGGCGTCTCAGGGCCGTCGCTAAAGAGCAGTAGCCGACCGTCACCGGTTTGTTTGGTAAACAGTGTCCGTACCCGTGGCTGGGCTTTCAGGGGTGAGCGGGTGTCTTGCTCCCCTGCGGCATGCACAGCCAATGGGCTAGACGCAGTGGCGGCAGTTGTGGCGATGAAATCTCGACGTGTAATCATTGCGGTCTCCTTGTTCGAGACCGGCAGGACAATCGCTTGTGGATGAGGCCAACCCATTAGTTGCCGATCTGGCCGCATCCCCTTTCGGGCGACCACCTTGCCGGGTTTGGCAGGTTGGCGGAGGCATAGCCTCACTCTTGATGCACTTTTAAACGTATGTGTAGTCGCGCCGGTTTTCAATGGGCGAACGCCAATCGAAGTATTTCTTCCCGCATCTTCTCGAAAGAATCCGCAGTAAATGACATCGCCATCGGAGAGAGTTCGCGACCAGTTCGATTCCCTCCGCCATCCTACCATATGATGCCGGTCATTTCGTCGTCTTGCCCTGGAAATCCTATTCTTGGGCGGGGACACCGTCGATCAGCGGATTGGGTTTCGCGAAGGCCCGAAGCACCTCGATGTCCCCGATGATGATCCGCCGCCCGTCGACCGAGACCCCATAGAGCGAAAGGCTCTTGAAGGCTCGGCTGAGGTTTTCCGGCGTCATCCCAAGAAGGGACGACAGGGTCCGCTTTTCGAACGGCAGGTCGAATTGCAGGGCGCTGCCGTTGCTGTTGGACTGTCGCAAGAGGTAGTTGGCCAGCCGTTCCAGAGACGTTCGTAGTTTGACGTTCTTGTGGGATTTGACGACGCCCCGATAGCATTGGGCAAGCTCGGTCACGATCGCCCGCGCGAAATCATTGTCCGCGTCAAAGGCGGCGCGCACGTCCTGGCTTGGGATCAGGGCGATCCGGCTTTTTTCGATTGTCCGGGCGGACATCAGATAGGGGGCATTCTTGATCGTCGCGGCAAGGATGAATGTGGAAATCGGACGGATGATCGCCATGGTGGTTTCGCGGTTGTTCCAGCTTGAAAACAGTTCGACGGCGCCGCTTAGGACGACATGCAGGAAATCGCTGGTTTCGCCTTCGTGGATCATGTCGATTTGGGGCGGGAAGTTCTGAACGTAGGACCCGCGCATCAGGTCGTCGAACTTGTCCCGCGACATTTTTTCGAACAGATGCAGCCGACGCACGTCGTCATAATATGATTTTGGCATTGGCTGACATCCCCAGGTCCGTGGTCGCCAAGGTGCGTCTCCTGATTGATATTTGTCAAGCGACGAGTTGACAGGTTTATGCGCTCGGTTTGATGAGTCGCTGCCGTTTGGTTGATGAATTTCTGTAAGTCATTTATTTTAAGGGGAAAAAATGAAAATCTGATCCAGATCAAACACGGGGTGCCCCATGTCCCCCATCACGGTCCCAACCCAAGAGAGGCGCATGACTCGCCTGAAATTGGAGGGACAGAGATGGAACTACAGAACAAGGCCACGGCATTGTGGTCGAATTTCCTTAACGTGAGGATGCCGCAGATCAGAACATTCCACATGACGTGGTTCGCGTTCTTCTCGTGCTTCTTTGCATGGTTCGGGATCGCGCCGCTGATGGCGGTGGTGCGGGACGAATTGCAACTGACCAAGGATCAGATCGGCTGGGCCATTATCGGGTCGGTCTCGATCACAATCTTCGCGCGGCTGTTCATCGGCTGGCTGTGCGACCGGATCGGGCCCCGGAAGGCCTATACATGGCTTTTGATCCTCGGTGCCTTCCCGGTGATGGGCATCGGCCTGTCGTGGAACTTTGAAAGCTTCCTGATCTTCCGGGTTCTGATCGGTGGGATCGGGGCGTCCTTCGTCATCACCCAATACCACACCAGCGTGATGTTCGCGCCGAATGTGGTGGGCCAGGCGAACGCGACCTCGGCCGGGTGGGGCAACCTTGGCGGCGGTGTCACGCAGTTTGTCATGCCTCTTCTGTTCTCGGTCTTTGTTGTGGGCTTTGGGTTCTCCGAGGCGGTCGGCTGGCGCCTGTCCATGGTCGTCGTCGGCGTCATCATCTTCCTGATCGGGATCGCCTATTACTTCCTCACGCAGGATGCGCCGGACGGCAACTTTGACGACCTGCGCGCCAAGGGCATGATGGAAGAAAAGAAGAAGGTCACGGGCAACTACATGCAGGCGTTGAAGGACCCGAGGGTCTGGGTGCTGTTCGTGATCTACGGGGCCTGTTTCGGGATCGAACTGACGGTCAACAACGTGGCCGCCCTCTACTTCGCCGACTACTTCGACCTGAGCCTGATCGCCGCCGGTTTCGTCGCTGCCTCTTTCGGCCTGATGAACCTTTTCGCCCGCACGCTGGGCGGGATCTTCGGTGACAACTTCGGCGCACTCTGGGGGCTGCGGGGCCGCAGCTTCTGGCTGTTCATCTGCCTGCTGTTCGAAGGCTGCGCGCTGATGGTGTTCAGTCAGATGCAGGTGTTGTTCCTGGCTCTGCCGGCGCTGATCGTCTTCTCGCTGTTCACGCAGATGTCCGAAGGCGCGACCTACTCGGTGGTTCCCTTCATCAACAAGAAGGCCCTTGGCGCGGTTGCCGGCGTGGTCGGGGCAGGGGGGAATGCCGGGGCGGTTCTGGCGGGCTTCCTGTTCAAGAACATGATCGACTGGAGCCAGGCCTTCCTGATCCTCGGGATCATCGTCACCTGCGCTTCTTTCCTTGCCTTCTTCGTCCGCTTCTCGACCCGGCAGGAAGACGAAGAGCGCGCCAATTTCGCCGCCGCGAACATCAACACGCTGCGGGCCAAGGCCGAACGCGCGAACGCCGCCCTCGAAGAAGGGCTTCAGGCCATCGCCCGGACCAAGACCACGCAACATCCGGCCAGCTAGGCCGATACACGGGGCGGTCGGCGAACTGGCCGCCCCACACAGAAAACGCCAACCCGCGAGGACATCACAATGGCGATCACCGCAACATCCGGCCAGCAGGGGCACACCCTGATCGACTGGCGCCCCGAAGACCCGCAGTTCTGGGCCGACAAGGGCAAATCCATCGCAACCCGCAACCTCTGGATCTCGATCCCGAACCTGCTTCTGGCCTTTTCGGTCTGGATGGTCTGGTCGGTCGTCGTGGCGAAACTGCCCGCGATCGGGTTTGAATACTCCACCGGGCAGCTGTTCTGGCTGGCGGCCCTGCCGGGGCTGTCGGGTGCGACGCTGCGGATCTTCTACAGCTTCATGATCCCGATCTTTGGTGGCCGGAAATGGACGACACTGTCCAGCCTCTCGCTGCTGCTTCCCGCGCTTGGGATCGGTTTCGCGGTTCAGAACCCGGAAACCCCCTATGCGATGTTCCTTGCCCTAGCCCTGATGTGCGGCTTTGGCGGCGGCAACTTTGCGTCCTCCATGGCCAACATCGCCTATTTCTACCCCAAGGCCACAAAGGGCAACGCGCTGGCGTTGAACGCGGGCCTTGGCAACCTTGGCGTGTCGGTCATGCAATTCGTCGTGCCGATGGTCATCACCGCAGGTGTCTTCGGTGCCATCGGCGGCGCGCCCGTCACCCTGTCGGACGGCAGCCAGCTGTGGATTCAGAACGCGGGTTTCGTCTGGGTGCCCTTTATCCTTGTCAGCGCCATCGCGGCCTGGTTCGGGATGAATGACATCGCCGATGCCAAGGCATCGCTAGCCGACCAGCTCAGCATTCTCAAGCGGTTCCACAACTGGGTGATGTGCATCCTCTACACCGGCACCTTCGGCAGCTTCATTGGCTATTCCGCGGGCTTCCCGCTGCTAATGAAGACGCAGTTCCCGGATGTGAACGTGCTGTCCTATGCCTTCCTCGGGCCGCTTGTCGGCGCGCTTAGCCGGGCCGCAACCGGGTGGGTCTCGGACAAGTTCGGCGGTGGCCGGGTGACCTTCTGGGTCTTCCTGGGCATGATCGTCGCGGTCTGGGGCGTGCTGCAATTCCTGCCCTCGGGTGACTATGCCGGCAATTTCTGGGGCTTCTTCGCCTGCTTCATGGCGCTGTTCTTCCTGACCGGTGTCGGTAACGCCTCGACCTTCCAGATGATCCCCTCGATCATGAAAAAGGAAATCCCCCGCCTGATGCCCAACGGTAACCCGGCGGACATCCAGCGCACGACCGAACGGGAAAGTGCCGCGATCATCGCCTTCACCAGCGCCATCGCCGCCTACGGGGCCTTCTTCATCCCCAAGGCCTACGGGACCTCGATCGGCATGACGGGTCAGCCGCACGGCGCGCTCTGGGGCTTCCTGATCTTCTACATCCTCTGCGTCGTGATCACCTGGATCTTCTACAGCCGCAAGAACGCGCCGGTCTCGTGCTGAGCACCCGCTGAACGCCATGTGTCCTGCGCGGGCAACCGCGCGGGGCCGCCGACACCCCAAGGAGAGTTGAGATGAGCCACCTGCTCGACAGATTGAACTTCCTCTCGTCTAAGGAACTGGACCGTTTTTCCAACGGCCACGGCCAGACGACCCGCGAAAACCGCGACTGGGAAGACACCTATAGAAACCGCTGGCGGCACGACAAGATCGTCCGCTCGACCCATGGGGTGAACTGCACCGGATCTTGTTCGTGGAAGATCTACGTCAAGTCCGGGATCGTGACCTGGGAAACCCAGCAGACGGATTATCCCCGGACCCGGCCCGACCTGCCCAACCATGAACCGCGCGGCTGCGCCCGCGGCGCGTCCTACAGCTGGTATCTCTATTCCGCGAACCGGGTGAAAAACCCGCTGATCCGGGGCCGCCTTCTGAAGGTCTGGCGACGGATGCGCGAAACCATGTCCCCGATCGAGGCCTGGACCGCGATCCAGAACGACCCGGTCCTGCGCAATGGCTATGTCGAAACGCGCGGCAAGGGCGGGTTCGTCCGGGCCAGCTGGGACGAAGCGACCGAGATCACGGCCGCCGCCAACGCCTATACCGCCAAGACCTATGGCCCGGACCGAGTGTTCGGCTTCTCGCCGATCCCGGCCATGTCGATGATCTCCTATGCTGCCGGGTCGCGTTACCTGTCGCTTCTGGGCGGCGTCTGCATGTCTTTCTATGATTGGTATTGCGACCTTCCCCCCGCGTCCCCGATGACATGGGGCGAACAGACCGACGTGCCGGAAAGCGCCGATTGGTACAACGCGGGCTATCTGCTGCTCTGGGGGTCGAACGTGCCCCAGACCCGGACCCCGGACGCGCATTTCTACACCGAGGCCCGCTATCGCGGCACCAAGTCCGCCGTGATCTGCCCCGACTATTCCGAAGCCGCCAAATTCGGCGATGTCTGGCTGAACGCCAAGCAGGGCACGGATGCCGCGTTGGCGATGGCCTTTGGCCACGTGATCCTGCGGGAATTCCACCTTGATCGCCAGTCCGAATATTTCACCGATTACTGCCGCAAATACAGCGACTTCCCCATGCTGGTCCGGATCGAGGAAAAGGACGGCCAACTGGTGCCGGGCCGGTTCCTGCGGGCCGATGACCTGACCGGAAAGCTGGGCGAAAAGAACAACCCGGAATGGAAAACCGTCGCTTGGGATCGCACCTCTGGCGGGCTGGTCAGCCCGAACGGGTCGATCGGCTACCGCTGGGGCGAGGCGGGCAAGTGGAACCTTGAAACCCGCGCCGCCGAGGCGGACACCGACCTGTCGATGTCCTTCATCCTTGAAGAGGACCACGACGACGTGGTGGGGATCGACTTTCCCTATTTCGGCGCCGATGCGACCGAGTCCTTCTCGACCGGGGACAAACGCCCGAACATCCTGACCAAGAACGTGCCGGTCAAGAAGATCAAGATTGGCCGCAAGACGGAAATGGTTGCCACGGTCTTCGACCTGTTCTGCGCCAACTACGGGTTGGACCGGGGTTTGGGCGGCGATTGGGTCGCGACGAAATATTCCGATGATGTGCCGGGCACCCCGGCCTGGGCGGAAAAGATCACCGGCGTTTCCGCCGACAAAATCGCCCATGTCGCCCGCGACTTCGCGCTGAACGCCGAAAAGACCAACGGCAAGTCGATGATCATCATCGGCGCGGCGATGAACCACTGGTACCATATGGACATGAACTATCGCGGTGTCATCAACATGCTGGTGATGTGCGGTTGCGTGGGTCAGTCCGGTGGCGGCTGGGCGCATTATGTCGGACAGGAAAAGCTGCGGCCGCAAACCGGCTGGCTGCCCTTGGCCTTTGCATTGGATTGGGGGCGCCCGCCGCGCCACATGAATTCGACCAGCGCCTGGTATGCGCATACCGACCAGTGGCGCTACGAGACGCTGACGGCGGGGGAAATCCTGTCGCCCACCGCACCCGAGGGCGATTGGGACGTGTCGATGATCGACTACAACATCCGGGCCGAACGGATGGGTTGGCTGCCCTCGGCCCCGCAGCTCAAGACCAACCCGCTGGAGGTCGCAAAGGCCGCCAAGGCCGCGGGCAAGGAAATCCCCGCCTTTGTCGCCGAACAGCTGACGTCCGGCGCGTTGGAGATGTCCTGCGAGGACCCGGATGCGCCGGAAAACTGGCCGCGCAACCTCTTTGTCTGGCGGTCGAACCTTCTGGGATCGTCCGGCAAGGGGCACGAATACTTCCTCAAGCACCTGCTGGGCACCGATCATGGGGTCATGGGCAAGGATCTGGGCGAGGAAGGCGGGCAACTGCCGAAGGAAGCCAAGTGGCATAGCGACGCCCCGCGCGGCAAGCTGGACCTGCTGGTGACCATCGACTTCCGGATGAGCACCACGGCGGTCTATTCCGACATCGTGCTGCCAACGGCCAGCTGGTATGAAAAGAACGACCTGAACACCAGCGACATGCACCCGTTCATCCACCCGCTTCAGGCGGCTGTTGACCCGGCCTATGAGTCGAAATCCGATTGGGAAATCTTCAAGGCCATCGCCAAAAAGTTTCAGGAAGTCGCGCCAGAGATCCTTGGCAAGGAGACCGACATCGTCGCCCTGCCGATTCTGCACGACACGCCCGGCGAACTGGCGCAGGATCAGGTCAAGGACTGGAAGAAGGGCGAATGCGACCTGATCCCGGGCAAGACCGCGCCGAACTATATCGCGGTCGAACGGGACTACCCCGCGCTTTACGACCGCTTCGTCGCGCTTGGGCCGCTGATGGACAAGCTGGGCAATGGCGGCAAGGGGATCGCGTGGAAAACGGACCACGAGGTGCAGCACCTGCGCGATCTGAACGGCGTCTGGGAAGACGGACCCGCCAAGGGCTGCGCCAAGATCGTCACCGACATCGACGCGACCGAGGTGGTGTTGATGCTGGCGCCGGAAACCAACGGCGAGGTCGCGGTCAAGGCATGGGAGGCGCTGTCCAAGGCCACGGGTCGTGAACACGCCCACCTTGCCCTGCCCAAGGAAGACGAAAAGATCCGGTTCCGCGATATTGCCGCGCAGCCACGCAAGATCATCTCGTCGCCGACATGGTCGGGGCTGGAAAGCGAAAAGGTCTGCTACAACGCGGGCTACACCAACGTCCACGAACTGATCCCATGGCGCACACTCACGGGACGCCAGCAACTGTATCAGGATCACCTGTGGATGCGGGCCTTTGGCGAAGGGTTCATGTCCTACCGGCCGCCGGTTGACCTCAAGACGATCAACGCGGACGTGCAGGATGCGGGCGACAGCCTCGTGCTGAACTTCATCACCCCCCACCAGAAATGGGGCATCCACAGCACCTATTCCGACAACCTGTTGATGCTGACGCTGAACCGGGGCGGGCCTGTGATCTGGCTGTCCGAAAATGACGCCAAGAAGGCCGGGATCGTCGATAACGACTGGGTCGAACTGTACAATGTCAACGGCGCGCTGACCGCGCGGGCGGTGGTGTCGCAGCGGATGAAGGACGGAACGACCTTCATGTATCACGCGCAGGAAAAGATCGTGAACACGCCCGGGTCCGAAAAGACCGGGAACCGCGGCGGTATCCACAATTCCGTCACCCGCGCCACGCTGAAACCGACCCATATGATCGGCGGCTACGCGCAGCAATCCTATGGGTTCAACTACTACGGCACGGTCGGATCGAACCGCGATGAATTCGTCGTGGTCCGCAAGATGAAGAACGTCGACTGGCTTGATGAAGAAGCCACCGGAAAGGAGGCATAAGCCATGAAAGTACGTGCACAAATCGGCATGGTGCTGAACCTCGACAAATGCATCGGCTGCCACACCTGTTCAGTCACCTGTAAGAACGTCTGGACCAGCCGCGATGGCGTCGAATACGCGTGGTTCAATAACGTCGAGACGAAACCCGGCACCGGCTACCCGACCGACTGGGAAAATCAGGATCGCTGGAACGGTGGCTGGGTGCGGACCAAGTCGGGCAAGTTGCAGCCCAAGCAGGGCGCCAAGTGGCGCATCCTGGCGAATATCTTCGCCAACCCGGATCTGCCGGAAATCGACGACTACTACGAACCCTTCGATTTCGACTACGACCACCTGAAATCGGCGCCCGAGATGAAGGCCTTCCCCACGGCCCGCCCCCGGTCGAAGATCACCGGCGAACGGATGGAGAAGATCGAAAAGGGCCCCAACTGGGAGGAAATCCTTGGCGGTGAATTTGCCAAACGGTCCGAGGATTACAATTTCGAAGGCATCCAGAAACAGATCTACGGGGAATACGAGAACACCTTTATGATGTATCTCCCCCGGCTGTGCGAACACTGCCTGAACCCGGCCTGTGCCGCTTCCTGCCCCTCGGGCGCGATCTACAAGCGCGAAGAGGACGGGATCGTCCTGATCGATCAGGAAAAATGCCGGGGCTGGCGGATGTGCGTGTCCGGCTGTCCATACAAAAAGGTCTATTACAACTGGTCGACCGGCAAATCCGAGAAATGCACGCTCTGCTATCCGCGCATTGAATCGGGCAACCCGACGGTCTGTTCTGAAACCTGTGTCGGCCGGATCCGCTATCTTGGCGTGATGCTCTATGACGCCGACAAGATCGCCGAGGCGGCCTCGGTCGAGGACAAGACCGACCTTTACGATGCGCAGCTTGGCGTCTTCCTTGATCCAAACGATCCCGAGGTGATCGCCGCGGCCCGGGCCGAGGGCGTGCCCGAGGATTGGATCAAGGCGGCCAAGGAAAGCCCGATCTGGAAAATGGCGATGGACTGGAAGGTCGCCTTCCCGCTGCACCCCGAATACCGGACATTGCCGATGGTCTGGTACATCCCGCCGCTGTCGCCCATTCAGAACGCGGCAGAGGCGGGCGCGATCGGCAGCGACGGCGCCATGCCGGACGTGCGGTCCCTGCGTATCCCGCTGCGCTATCTGGCCAATATGCTGACCGCCGGGGACGAGGCGCCCATCGCTGCCGCCCTTGAACGGATGCTGGCGATGCGGGCCTACATGCGGGCGAAAACCGTGGATGGGGTCAATGACGAAGCCGTTGCCGCAGGCGTCGGCCTGAGTGGTCGGGTGATCGAAGACATGTACAAGATCATGGCGCTTGCGGATTACGAGGACCGCTTCGTGATCCCGACCACTCACCGTGAACAGGTCGAGGATGCCTACGACCTGCGCGGCGGATGCGGGTTTACCGACAGCAACGGCTGTTCGACCGGCATCTCCAAGGGATCGCTGTTCGGCGGTTCCAAGAAACCCCTCAAAATGCCGACGGAGGTGATGTGATGGACCGGACCCTGAAAGCCCTTTCGCTGATCCTGAGTTACCCGACGCGCGAATTGCAGCAGGCCATGCCGGAAATCGGAGGCGTCCTTGCCGCCGACACCCGGCTGACCGCCGCCGCGCGCCGGGCGTTGCGCCCGCTGGTGGAGGAGCTGAGCGGGCGCGACATCTATGACATCGAAGAGCAATACGTGATGCTCTTCGACCGGTCACGCACCCTCTCGCTCAACCTGTTTGAACATGTTCACGGCGAAAGCCGGGACCGGGGCGGGGCGATGGTGTCGCTTCTGGAAACCTATCGGGATGGCGGGTTCGAACCTGTCACCTCGGAACTGCCGGATCACCTTCCGGTCCTTCTCGAATTCCTGGCCACGCGTTCCCACAGTGAAGCTCAGGAAACCTTGGCGGACGCGGCGCATATCTTCGAGGCTCTCAGCGCCCGGCTTGCCCGGCGTGAAAGCCCCTATGCCGCCGTGTTCGCCGCCCTTTTGCAGCTTTCGGGCGCGAAAGCGGACAAGGAGGCGGTCGCGGAACTTCTCGACCAGCCCGAGGTGGACCCGAACGATCTGGAGGCCCTCGACGCGGTCTGGGAGGAAAGCGAAGTGCGCTTTGGCCCCGACCCGAACGCAGGCTGCCCGCAGGTCCGTGACATGCTGACCCGCATGGATCAGCCCATCAACCCCGACCCGCGCGTCGCCGCGGAATAACGGAGGCCAAGATGCATAATTTCCTTTTTGGTATCTACCCCTACATCGCCCTGTCCGTCCTGATCATCGGGTCGATCGCGAGATATTACCGAGACCCGTTCACATGGAAAACCTCGTCCAGCCAGATGCTGCGCCGCAAGCAGCTGATCTGGGGGTCGATCCTGTTTCACGTCGGTGTGCTGGTGATCTTCTTCGGGCACCTGATCGGGTTGCTGACCCCGATCTGGGTCTTCGACGCCTTGGGCATCAGCCACGGGGCCAAACAGCTTCTGGCGGTTGTCGCGGGCGGCATCGCCGGTGTGATGGCCCTGATCGGTGGCTTGATGCTGTTTCACCGCCGCTGGACCGATCCGCGCATCCGCGTCACTTCCAGCTTTGCCGACACGGCGATCCTGTCGCTGCTTCTGGCGCAGCTCGTGCTGGGGCTGGGTACGATCTATGTCTCGCTTCAGCACCTCGACGGGCATGAAATGACCCTGTTTATGTCCTGGGCGCAGGGGATCTTTACCTTTGACGGGCAGGCAGCCAGCTACATCGAACACGCCGCGCTGATCTTCAAACTGCACCTGTTCCTTGGGCTGACGATCTTCCTTGTGTTCCCCTTCACCCGGCTGGTGCATATCCTGTCCGGCTTTGGCGCGCCGATCCGCTATTTGTTCAACCGGCCCGGCTATCAGATCGTGCGGTCGCGCAAGCGTCGCCACCCGGCGGAGTGATCCGATGACCGCACCGCTATTCCCCGATCTGGTTATCAACGGCGAGACCGTTCCGCAGGCCATCATCGCACAGGAGGCGCAGAACCACGATGCGCCCAAGGACAAGCCCGGTCTGGCGTGGCGCAAGGCTGCCAATGCCATCGCTACCCGCACGCTGCTATTGCAAGAGGCACGGCGGCGCGGGATTGCCGCCGACCCGGTCGAGGTTGGACCGGGCCGATTTGAAACCGAAGAGGAGGCCCTGATCCGGGGCCTTCTCGAACAAGCAATCGACATTCCCGATCCAGACGAGGAGACCCTGCGCTGGGAATGGGCAAGAAATCCGGAGCGGTTCCGGTCGGCCCCGCTGTGGGAGGTGTCGCATATCCTGATCGCTTGCGACCCGCGCCAGCCCGTGGCAACCGAGGTCGCCCGCCAGCGGGCCGAGACCCTGACCACCGAGGCGCTGGGCAACCCGCGCGGCTTTGGCCGGTTGGCCGAGGCCGAAAGCGACTGTGGTTCAAAATCATCGGGCGGGACCCTTGGGCAATTGGGTCCGGGTGATACCGTGCCGGAATTCGAAGCCGCGCTTCGAACCCTGTCCGAGGGCGAGATCACGGCCAAGCCGGTCTTGTCGCGGCATGGCTGGCATATCATCCGGATGGACGCCGCCGCGCCCACCCATGTGCTGCCCTATGAAACCGTCCGCCCGAAGATTGCGGAAGCCTGGGAAAAGGCCGCGTGGTCCCGCGCCGCCAAGGCCTTTCTTGATCAGCTTGTCGACAAGGCCGAGATCGTTGGCGCAACCCTCAAATCAGATACCAAATACGCCCGCGCCTGACGGCGCAGGCTCCATCGGCCCGAAGGCCGATGTAAGAAAGAACCGGAGACCCAAATGAAAATCGGATACTCAATGGCGCCCGGACGTGGCGACACCGACCTGATGATGCAAAGGCTTTCCAATTTCCTGTTGGATCGGGGCTATCGTGTCGCCGGCACGGTTCAGGTCAATTCCGACCGGCCGGACGATGGGCCCTGTGACATGGATGTGAAAGTCCTGCCAGACGGTCCGGTCATCCGCATCTCGCAATCGCTGGGCGGACAGTCAAAGGGGTGTCGGTTGGATCCCTCGGCCCTTGAAAAGGCAGTCGGACATGTGGACGCCAGCCTGACGAAGGAAACCGATTTCCTGATCATCAACAAATTCGGGAAACACGAAGCCGAAGGTCGGGGGTTCCGGAGCGTCATTGCAAACGCCCTTGCCTTGGACATCCCGGTGATCGTTGGCACGAATGGCCTCAACATGGGTGCGTTCCTCGACTTCGCCGGTGACTTCGCCGAAGAAATCGCCCCAGCGGCAGATGCCTTGCAGGCGTGGTGCATGCAATATGCCAGGGACATGGCCGAGGCGGTCTGAAACGCTGTCGCTAGATCTGGTCCGTCGTTACGGATGGGCGCCATTATTGATTCTTGTTGCCAAAACGTTTCGGTTGGTCATTATAGCCTCAACAGGAGGCGCGTTGGCGCAGACAAGTCATGACAACACTCAAAGATCTCAGCCGCCATCTGGGCCTGTCCATCACACAGGTCAGCCGTGCGCTTAATGATCATGGCGACGTCAGCGAAAAGACCAAGCTGCGTGTCCGGGATGCTGCCAAGTCTTTGAATTACGAAGCAAATGTATTGGCAAAGCGGCTTGTGACCGGGCGCTCCGGGATCGTGGGGCTTGTCTATCCGGTGATGCCGGACCCGTCCGATTCATGGTATTTCATGAAGTTCGTGGCCGGGTTGTCGAAGGAATTTACCCGCCTCGGGCGCCAGTTCATGCTGCATATGGCGGATGACCACCACAACCATCTGGATGTCTACGACAAGCTTGTGCGCAGCAGGTCTTTGGACGGGTTCATCATCATGACGCCCCAGGTGGCTGACGAGCGGGTCAATTTTCTGCGGTCGCGTAACGTGCCCTTCGTCCTGCATGGACAGACGATGGACGAACCCGACTACCCGTTCTTTGATATCGACAATATGGCGGTCGGATACGAACTGACATCCTATCTGGCCGAACAGGGTCATCGCGAAATTGCGATCATCAACGGGGCGCCGGGGGCGTCTTTTGTCGAACGCCGCTTCGTGGGATACCGGCAGGCCCTGCGCGACCACGGGTTGCCGCACCGGCCCGAATTCGAAGCGGCCGGTACAATGACTGCCGATCTGGGACTGTTGGAAACGGTGCGGCTGTTTCAGTCAGATGGGCCAAAGCCGACGGGTCTAATTGCCAGTAACCTGCGGATTGCAAAGGGAATTATTTCCGCCGTTCAAGCAATGGGTCTGCGGGTTCCCGAAGACGTTGCGATCGTCGCCCACGACGACAAGTTGCCCGATGTCAGCGCGGACGGGCTGGGCGTTCCTATGACCACAACCGAGGCGCCACTGGGGGATAGTTGGGAACCGCTGGCGCGTTTCCTGAACGCGACCCTTGACGGTGCCCCGTTGAGTGAGGTGCAGCAGATCGGTCCGCACAAGCTGATCGAACGGGGGGCGGGTGCTGGGTTCCGGGGGGCTGCAACCCCCGAGACCCGCCGCGCCAAGCGGGCATAAGCGACCTTGGCGCTTCTTGAAGGAATCATATTGACGGATCGAGACTGTTGGCGCTAACGTTGCCGAAACGTTTCGGGAAATTCTCGAACCGTTTTGGTTCGGCTCCCGTCCAGGACCGGGCCTTTGCAACTGGGAGGACCTTATGACGATCTCTTTGAAATCCGCTCTTCTGCGGACCTCTGCGGCCGTTTCCGCTGCCGCTTTTGCCGCGACCACCGTCGCCGCTGACGAAATCACCTATGTGTCCGGCGCCACCGGTGCCGCGATCGAAAACTTTGCCGCGCTTGTCGCCCCTTGGGAAGAAGCGACCGGCCACACCGTGACCATCGTCCCGATGCCGTCGTCCACCACCGACCAATTCGGTCAGTACCGCCTGTGGCTTGCCGCTGGCAACGGTGACATCGACATGTACCAGACCGACGTGATCTGGGCGCCGCAGCTGGCTGACCACTTCGTGGATATGTCGGACGTCGCTGGCGAACTGATGGAAACGCACTTCCCGTCGATCGTTGAATCGCAAACTGTGGACGGCCGTCTGGTCGCCCTGCCGATCTTCACCGACGCCCCGGCGCTCTACTACCGGACCGACCTTCTGGAAAAGCACGGCTATGACGCCCCGCCGTCGACCTGGGAAGAGCTGACCGAGATGGCTCAGGCCATTCAGGACGCCGAGCGTGCCGAAGGCAACAACGACCTTTGGGGTTTCGTCTGGCAGGGTAACGCCTACGAAGGCCTGACCTGTGACGCTCTGGAATGGGTCAAGTCCTCCGGCGGTGGCCAGATCATCGAACCCGATGGGACCATCTCCATCAACAACCCGAACGCCATTGCGGCGCTGGAACTGGCCGCGACCTGGCCGGGCACCATCTCTCCGGAAGGCGTTCTGGCCTATCAGGAAGAAGAAGCCCGTGGCGTCTGGCAGACCGGCAATGCCGTCTTCATGCGCAACTGGCCCTATGCCTACGGCCTCGGCAATGGCGATGACTCGGCTGTCAAAGGCCTGTTCGCCGTGACCACCCTGCCTACCGGTCAGGGCCACGACACTTCGGCCGCAACGCTGGGTGGCTGGAACGTTGCCGTGTCCAAGTACTCGGACAGCCAGGAAGCCGCGATTTCGCTGGCCATGTACCTTGCTGGCCCCGAAGCTCAGAAGCAGCGCGCGATCAATGAATCGAACCTGCCGACGATCATGTCGCTCTATGACGATGCCGACATCGCCGCCGCGCAGCCGATCATCCCGCAGTGGAAGGACGTCTTCCTGCAGGCCGTGCCGCGTCCGTCGGCTCCGACCCGTCAGGACTACAACGAAGTCTCGACCCTGTTCTTCACCGCTGTTCACTCCGTGATCTCGGGCGAAGAGTCGGCGGCCGACGCGCTGGCCGATCTGGAAATCGACCTCGAAGACCTGCTGGACAAATAATCCCGTCCAGCACTGGCACCGGGCGGGCAACGCCCGGTGTCAACCTACCCACCCCTAGGGGGAGGGCACTTTCCGGGAGGGGACAATGTCGACATCAGATGTCAACACGGCACATCGTGGCCGTGGCCGGGAACTCAATCTGCAACAGCAACGGGTCCGCGCGGCCTATACGTTCCTGGTTCCAATGCTGATCATGCTTGCGCTTGTGGCCGCCTGGCCGCTGTTCCGCTCGATCAGCTTCTCATTCACAGATGCATCCGCGAACACGATTTTCAACGGCCAGTCCGAATGGATCGGGTTCGAGAACTACATCGAACGGCGGGTCCGGTCGAACGGCGAGGTCCGCTGGCGCGGCGTGCTGGTCGATGGCGATTGGTGGAACGCGGTCTGGAACACTGTCCGCTTCTCGATCGTTTCTGTGGCGCTTGAAACCTTCTTCGGCCTGCTGGTCGCGCTGGTTCTCAATATGGAATTCAAAGGGCGCGGTCTTGTGCGCGCCGCCATCCTGATCCCCTGGGCAATCCCGACCGTTGTTTCGGCGCGGATGTGGGGGTGGATGCTTAACGACCAGTTCGGGATCATCAACCATATGATGCTCAGCGTCGGGTTGATCAGTGAACCTATCGCATGGACCGCCTCTGCCGATACGGCGATGATCGCGGTGCTGATCGTGGACGTGTGGAAGACAACCCCCTTCATGGCGCTTCTCATCCTTGCCGGGCTTCAGATGATCCCGCGCGACATGTACGAAGCGGCGCGGCTGGACGGGATCAACCCCTTCAAGGTCTTCTTCAAGGTAACGCTGCCGCTCCTACGGCCCGCGATCATGGTCGCGGTCATCTTCCGGGCGCTCGACGCTCTGCGCATCTTCGACCTGATCTACCTGCTGACGCCGCAGTCCGACGCGACCGTGACCATGTCGGTTCTCAGCTACCGCGAGATCCAGCAGTTCGGCGATTACGGTGAAGGCTCTGCCATGTCGACGCTCCTGTTCGTCATCATCACGGTCTTCGTCCTCTTGTACATCAAGCTGGGCAAGGTTGACCTCGCCGGGGAGAAAAGCTGATGGAACGTAGCCTTCTGCAAAACGTCCTGTTCTATTTTGGCGTTGTCGTCATCGTCGTGATCGCGGTCTTCCCGTTCTACTACGCGGTGATGACCAGCTTCGAGACAGGCACGGCGATCTTCAAGCCGAACTTCCTGCCCGAAGCCTTCGACCTTGGGAACTATGAATCCGTCCTGAATCAGCGCAGCTTCGTTCGGTCCGTGTTCAACTCGGTCCTGATCGCTTCGACCACGGTGTTCTTCGCGCTACTGCTGGCGGTGACCGCATCTTATGCCTTGGCGCGGGTGCGGTTCCGGGGGCGGGGCCTGTTGCTCATGACGATCCTTGGGGTGTCGATGTTCCCGCAAATCGCGGTGCTATCGGGGCTCTACGAGCTGATCAACCTGCTGGGCCTCTATAACAAGCCCTACGCGCTGGTCCTGTCCTACACGATCTTCACCTTGCCGTTCACCGTCTGGGTTCTGACAACCTTCATGCGGGAACTGCCGGTCGAGATCGAAGAGGCGGCCATCGTCGACGGGGCAACCCCGTGGATCATCATCACCAAGGTGTTCCTGCCGCTCCTGTGGCCGGCCCTTGTCACCACCGGGCTTCTGGCTTTCATCGGGGCGTGGAACGAATTCCTTTTCGCGCTCACCTTCACCATCTCGGAAACCCAGCGCACCGTGCCCGTGGCCATCGCGCTTCTGTCCGGGGCATCGGTGCAGGAAATTCCGTGGGGCCCGATCATGGCAGCCAGCGTCATCGTGACCGTGCCGTTGATCGTTCTGGTGCTCATCTTCCAACGCAAGATCGTCGCGGGCCTGACCGCAGGCGGCGTCAAAGGCTGATCGGAGAGAAATCATGGCAAACATCCAACTCAAGAACGTCCGAAAGTCCTATGGCGCGGTCGAAGTCATCAAGGGGATCGACCTTGATATCCGCAAGGGCGAATTCATGGTCTTCGTCGGCCCGTCGGGCTGCGGCAAGTCCACGCTGCTGCGGCTGATTTCCGGTCTGGAGCAGATTACCAGCGGCGACCTGCTGTTCGACGACGAAGTGGTCAACAACGTGATCCCGTCCAAGCGTGGTATCGCGATGGTGTTCCAAAGCTACGCGCTCTATCCGCATATGACAGTCTACGACAACATGGCCTTCGGGATGCAATTGGCCAAGGCGTCGAAGGCGGAACAGGACGAACGCGTGCGCAAGGCGGCCGAGCTTCTCCAGATCGACCACCTGCTGGATCGCCTGCCCAAGCAGCTGTCCGGTGGCCAGCGTCAGCGTGTCGCCATTGGCCGGGCCATTGTTCGCGATCCGCGCGTGTTCCTGTTCGACGAACCGCTGTCGAACCTTGATGCGGCGCTGCGCGTCCAGACCCGTCTGGAAATCGCCAAGCTGCACCACGACATGCAAGACGTGACCATGATCTACGTCACCCACGACCAGGTCGAGGCGATGACCCTTGCCGACCGTATCTGCGTGCTGCGGGATGGTCTGGTCGAACAGGTCGGCACCCCGGCAGAGCTGTATGACAGCCCGAACTCCACCTTCGTGGCGGGCTTCATCGGGTCGCCGAAGATGAACTTCCTGACCGGCGATTTCGCGAAGGCTTTCGACTGCACGACCCTCGGTATCCGGTCCGAGCATCTGGAGCTCGCCGAAGACGGGCAGGGGACCTGGACCGGGAAAGTCGTTCACACCGAAGACCTTGGGTCCGATCACTTCCTGTTTGTCGAGATTGGGGCGGAAGAACCGGTGATCGTGCGGCAGGCGGGCAAGAACACCGGTGTTCTGGGTCGCGAAGTGTCGTTGCGTCCGAAGGATGGCCACGTCCACCGCTTTGGCGAGGACGGGCGTCCGATCAAGTAACGGGACGACAGAGCAAAAGAAAAGGGGCGCGGACCGGTTCCGCGCCCCTTTTCAATTCAGGCTGCAGTGTCCTAGCGGCGGCGATCCCGGCGCGACGACATCGGCTGGAACGCCACGCCCACATGCGCCTCGCAATAGGGTTTGCCCTGTTGCGCGGGCAGGCCACAGAACCAGAATTCTTCCGTCGCGGGGTCGCCGATGGGCCATTTGCAGGTCCGTTCGGTCAGTTCCATCAACGACAGCTTCTTGGCGGTCTTTTCGACCTCGTTCACCTTGGCCAGCGCCTCGGGGTCGATTTCATTGGTCGACGGCTGGGGCGGCAGGGGTTGGCCTGCGGGAATGATGGCGCGGCGGGCGGCGCTCATCGGGATCGGCGCGGGGTCGGCCTCTTCCTTCTCGGCGGCGGGCTTCGGGTCGGCCTTGGGCTTGGAGGGGGCCTTGGGCTCGGCCTTCGCCTTGGGCGCGGGCTTTTCCTTGGCAGCGGGCTTTGCCGCTGCCGCGCCGCCGGTGCCACCACCGCCGGACCGGTTCGACAGGCCCAGCCGGTGCACCTTGCCGATCACGGCGTTGCGGGTCACGCCGCCCAGTTCCTTTGCGATCTGGCTTGCGGACTGGCCTTCGCCCCACATCTTTTTCAACAGCTCGACGCGTTCGTCGGTCCAGGACATGTCGGTTCCTTTGGCTATCTGGGGCGGGGGGCAGTCTGGGCCGGCCCGGCCTTGCATCTTGGGTCAGCCCCCTATTCTAAGCACAGTGGCGCGGGATACAAGCGGTCGAATCGATCTGGGGAAAGGTGTGGCATGGAAAGCAGGGCGGAAATGGGGGTGCGCCGGTTCGGCGCGGTCAACTGGCTGGGGCTTTATACCCTTGCCCGGCGCGAGGTGCTGCGGTTCATGAACGTCTGGTCCCAGACCATCATGGCGCCCCTGATTACCGCCGGTCTGTTCCTGATGATCTTTACCATCGCCATCGGCCCGTCGCGCGGCGACGTGATGGGGGTGCCCTTCATGCAGTTCCTTGCCCCTGGCATCCTGACCATGACGGTGATCCAGAACGCATTCGCCAATTCCGCCTCGTCCCTGACCTCTGCCAAAGTGCAGGGCAATATCGTTGACACGCTGATGCCGCCCCTGTCGCCCGCCGAACTGGTCGCGGGCTATATCGCCGGGGCGGTCGCGCGCGGGCTGATCGTGGCCGTGGTCATCGCGGCCGGGTCGGCGCTGTTTCTTGGGGTCGGGCTGGCACATCCGCTCTGGGCGTTGACCTTTGTCATGCTCGGGTCCGTCTTCATGGGCGGGCTGGGGCTGATCGCGGCGATCTTTGCCAACAAGTATGACCAACTGGCGGCGATCACCAATTTTGTGGTCACGCCGCTCTCGTTCCTCTCGGGCACGTTCTATTCGATCGACGCGCTGCCGCCGGTGCTGCAGACGCTCAGCCATGTGAACCCGTTCTTCTACATCATCGACGGGGTGCGGTTCGGGATGATCGGCGTGTCCGACAGCCCGCCGGAACGGGGGCTGTGGATCGCCGCGCTGGCCTGCGGCGTGGTGCTGACCATCTGCTGGCGCTGGTTCCGAAGTGGATACCGGCTCAAGCCATAACGGGCAATATTGCCCCAATTTTGCGCTTTTCAATCAGTGCGGGATGCCCTAAGGGTCGTCGCATGACGATGCACGCGACCATTTCCACGACCCGACGCCGACGCTGACACGCGCCGGGCGTCTTCTTGCGTCCTCATGCCTTCCAAACGCGTTGACTTGCCCCGGTGCCTGCGGCACCACTCTGGCTTCATCTTTTCAGGGCTATTCCCATGATCACATCCGTCCTACCGACCTACAATCGCGCACCCCTCACCTTTGTGAAGGGGGCAGGCTCCTGGCTGGAGGAGGCGGACGGCCGACGTTTTCTGGACCTCGGCGCGGGGATCGCGGTGAATTCGCTGGGCCATGCCCACCCCGCGCTGGTGGAAAACCTGACCCAGCAGGCGCAAAACCTGTGGCACGTGTCGAACCTTTATCAGATCCCGGCGCAGCAGGCGCTGGCCGATGCGCTGGTCGACAAGACCTTTGCCGATACGGTGTTCTTCACCAACTCGGGCACCGAGGCCTGTGAACTTGCGGTCAAGATGGCACGCAAGCATTTCTACGACGCTGGTCAGCCCGAGCGGGTCAAGATCATTACCTTCGAAGGGTCGTTCCACGGCCGGTCCGCCGCGGGGATCGCTGCCGCCGGGTCGGAAAAGATGACCAAGGGGTTTGGTCCGCTTCTGCCCGGCTTTGTCCACCTGAAATGGGGGGATCACGATGCCTTGCGTGCGGCGGCGGCGGAATCCGATGTCGCCGGTATCCTTGTCGAACCGGTGCAGGGCGAAGGGGGCATTCGCCCGCTGCCCGACGCCTGCCTGAAGGGGCTGCGCGATCTGTGCGACGAACACGGCATTCTGATGATGTTGGACGAGGTGCAATGCGGCGTCGGCCGGACCGGCAAGCTGTTTGCCCATGAATGGGCCGGGGTCAGCCCCGACATCATGATGGTGGCCAAGGGGATCGGTGGCGGTTTCCCGCTGGGCGCCGTGCTGGCCACCGAAGCGGCCGCCAACGGGATGACGGCGGGCACCCACGGGTCCACCTATGGCGGCAACCCGCTGGCCTGCGCGGTGGGCAATGCGGTGATGGGGATTGTCGCCGAGGACAGTTTCCTCGCCGATGTGAACCGAAAGGCGGGCCTGTTCCGGCAAAAGCTGGAAGGGTTGGTCGCTGCGCACCCCGAGGTGTTCGAAGAGGTGCGGGGAACCGGCCTCATGCTCGGGCTGAAATGCAAGGCGGTGAACGCCGATGTGGTCAAGGCAGGCTATGACGCCGAAGTGCTGACCGTGCCCGCCGCCGACAACGTGATCCGCATATTGCCGGCGCTGACCATCACCGAAGACGAGATTTCCGAGGCCGTGGCCCGGTTGGACAAGGCCGCAAGCGCCCTTGGGGCCTGAGTGGCAGAAAGAGACGACAGATGAACCACTTCCTTGATATCAACAAGACGAGCCAATCCGACCTGCGGGCGATGATCGACAATGCCCGCGCGATGAAGGACAGCCGCAACGGGCGGCCCAAGGGCACGCCGGACGACGATCAGCCGCTGGCCGGGCATATGGTCGCCCTGATCTTTGAAAAACCCTCGACCCGGACCCGCGTCAGCTTTGACGTGGGCGTGCGGCAGATGGGCGGGCAGACGATGGTCCTGTCCGGGGCCGACATGCAGCTTGGCCATGGCGAAACCATCGCCGACACGGCCCGCGTCCTGTCGCGCTATGTCGACCTGATCATGATCCGGACATTCGAAGAGCAGACCCTGCTGGAAATGGCGGAATATGCCAGCGTGCCGGTGATCAACGGGCTGACGGACCGGACCCACCCCTGTCAGATCATGGCCGATATCCTGACCTTCGAGGAACACCGCGGCCCGATTGCCGGGAAAAAGGTCGTCTGGTCCGGCGACGGCAACAACGTCTGCGCCAGCTTCATCCATGCGGCCGGGCAATTCGGGTTCGACCTGACCTTTACCGGGCCGGAAACGCTGGACCCCGAAAAACTCTTCGTGGAAGAGGCGCGCGCCAAGGGCGTGAACATCAACATCGAACGCGACCCGATGAAGGCCGTGGACGGGGCGGACCTTGTGGTCACCGACACATGGGTCAGCATGCACGATCCGCAGTCGGCCCGGGAACGGCGGCACAACCAGCTGCGCGGCTATCAGGTCAACGCGGCGCTGATGGACCGGGCCAAGCCCGACGCGCTGTTCATGCACTGCCTGCCTGCGCACCGCGACGACGAGGCCACGTCCGAGGTCATGGACGGCCCGCATTCAGTGATCTTCGACGAGGCGGAAAATCGGCTGCACGCGCAAAAGGCCATCATGCGCTGGTGTCTCGGGGCCTGACGGAGAGGGTGGGTTAAAACCCACCTTACCCGGAGGCGCTTCGCCCCCCGGACCCCCAGAGGATATTTCTAACCCCAAGAAGAATGGACGCTGACTCCAGTCCCCTTCTTTGGGTTAATAAATATCCCGGGGTGAATGGCCCGGTAGGGCCAGAGGGGCAGCGCCCCTCAAACGTAAGGTGGGTTTCAACCCACCACCCCCTAGTCCAGAATGTCGGTCCGGAAATTCCCGGGCAGGCTTGCTTCCAGCAGTTCCAGATCGGCGGAGCACCCGACATAACGGGTGGCAAGACCCGGCGGGATCACAAAGGCATCTCCGGCCTCAACCGGGTGGTCGGGCTGGCCCTCGGCCTGCAGGACCATCGACCCCTCCATCACGAAGGTGAAATGGATGTCGCTGTCGTGGGTGGTGCGGGGCGGGGGTGCGCTGCCATCGAAGCGGGCGACCTGAATATTGGCGACGCCTTTGGTGCCCGCCGAAATCCCCGTATCGCGACAGGTGAAACCGGGAATGCGGAACGGCTGCCAGCGGGCCCTGTCCTTGACATGGTGGACGAATTTCTGGCCCTGCCATTCCCGGTCCGGGTCGCCCTTGCCGTTGGGGAGGGTGAAATCGTGATCGATGGTGGTGATATGTTCGGCGGGAACGCCCAGTTCGATCACCTCGATCGCGTCGGAGGCTTCGCAGACCCGGTGCCGGATTTCCGGCGGCTGGATCACGCAATCCCCTGCGTGCAGCCGGATCATATCCCCCTGATCTTCATAGAGGACATCGACCCAGCCCTTGTAGCAGAAGATCAGCTGGAACCCGACCGTGTGATAGTGAACCATGTCTGGCACCGGGCCGCCGTCGGGAATGCGGATATGGCTGGCGATCATCGCACCGCCCAGCCGCGATGGGATCAGGTCGCGGTAATGCATTCCCGCCCGGCCAATCACCCACGGCGCCCCATCGCGCAGCTGACGCACGCCGAATTCATGCTCCGTGGGCGGTTGGACCAGTTTCGGGCTGAGCGGCACAAGCTCGATCCTGGTGCCATTGGGGGCGGTCAGGTTCCGCGCCCCATCTGCGAAACTGTCGGGGTCATCGGTCAGGATCCGGATCTTGCCCGGCGGCACGTCGGCCCCTTTTTCGATCCGCACCCGTAGCCCGTGACCCGAGAACGACGCCACCGCCGGGTCATCGGCCGGAAAGATGTTTTCCAGCCGCATCCCCAGCACCTTGGTGAAAAAGGGCAGGTCGTCCCGCAACTCCTGCGTGGGCAAAAGCACTTCGGCGAGGATGTCAGTCGTCTTGGTCATCGCGGCCCCCCGGGGTTGGTCAAGGCCATTCCTGCAGGAAAACCGGTCCTTCGCAACCCTTGGTCAGGGATCAGACGAACATCGCCTGAAGGCCGAGGAAAATCAGACCCGACAGAAGCGCCGCGGCGGGGACGGTAATGACCCATGCCGCGACGATGGTCATGAAATGACTGCGCCGAACCAGCTTGCGGCGGCGGCGTTCCTCTGCCGCGATCCGCTTGGCTGCGGGACGGCTGGCCGAGGTCTGGCGAATCCGCCGTTCGGCGTGCCATTCCCGGAAGAACCCGACACCGAACACCCCGCCAACCGCGATATGGGTGGACGACACCGGCAGCCCCAGCCAACTGGCCACGATCACGGTGATCGCCGCCGACAGGGCCACGCAATAGGCGCGCATCGGGTTCAGCTTGGTGATCTGGCTGCCGACCATCCGGATCAGTTTCGGCCCGAACAGCATCAGGCCAAAGGAAATCCCGAAGGCGCCGATGATCATAACCCAGAGCGGGATATGCACCTTGCCCGCGAATTCGCCGAACTCTTCGGCGTGGACGATTGCGGCCAGCGGGCCGACCGCGTTGGCCACATCGTTGGCCCCGTGTGCGAACGACAGAAGCGCGGCGGACAGAACCAGCGGCAGGCCAAACAGCACCTTGAGCGACTTGTTCCGGTTTTCCAGCCCCTCGGACTGCCGCCGGATCAGCGGGGCAGAGACCACATAGATCAACGCGCCGGACACGACCCCGATCAACAGCGCAGGCCCAAGGTCGATCGAGATGATCTTCTTTAGGCCCTTGAGGGCAAGATAGGTGGCAAAGGTGCCGCCCATGATCCCGATCAGCACTGGCACCCAGCGGCGCGCGGCGGCGATCTTGTCGTCCTGATAGATGATGAAGGTCTTGATGAAGGCGAGGAACCCGGCGGCAATGGCCCCGCCCAGCACGGGCGAGATGACCCAGCTTGCGGCAATCGTGCCCATCGTGGGCCAGTTCACCGCGGCGAACCCGGCGGCGGCGATGCCCGCGCCCATGACCCCGCCCACAACCGAATGGGTGGTCGATACTGGCGCCCCGATCCAGGTGGCCAGGTTGACCCACAATGCCGAAGAAATCAGCGCCGCCATCATCGCCCAAATGAAGATTTGGGAGTTCGATACGCTGTCCGGGTCGATGATCCCCTTCGAAATAGTGGAAACAACGTCGCCCCCGGCCAAAAGCGCGCCTGCGCTTTCGCACAGGGCGGCGATCACGATGGCCCCGCCCATGGTCAGCGCGTTCGCGCCCACCGCCGGGCCCATGTTGTTGGCCACGTCGTTGGCCCCGATGTTCAGCGCCATATAGGCCCCGAAGATCGCGGCGGCGATCACGACCCAATTGGTTGGGGACGCCCCGAACAAAAGCCCCGCCGCAAGCCCCGCAATCACCATGAAGGCCAGTGCGACCCCCAGCCCGATCATCGGGCGGGCAACATATTGGGTGGCGGATTCCAGCGTCGCGATCCGCCCAAGGTCGCGGTCGAGCGTCTTCCACTGGTTATTGGGGGTCTTTTCGGTCATCGCGTCCTCGATTCCGGTTGCCCGCAGGGCAAGGGTTCGGCGACGGTCACAAAACGTTTACGATTCCGTCACACTTCGGGGCGCGGGGTAGCTGCCCCGGCCCTCGATTTCAACGAAAACCCGATCAGGGTCGCGGATTATTCTGCGAATGCGGCCAGAATGGCCTTCAGCCCCGGCTCGGCCACCATCTCGGCCGCGTCGGTCGGGGTGACCCAACGGCGCTTGCGCATCTCGCTTTCGGGGTAGTCCTTTGCGACCTCGATCGCCTCGACCTCGAACACTTCGGTGCGGCAGGGAATTTCCGACCCGCTGTCGAACCGTTTGCGACAGTCATAGGCGCCCATCGAGGTCTTGCTGGCCTTCCCGGTCTTGACCCCGGCCTCTTCCCAGGCTTCCTGAAGCGCCGCCTCGGGTGCGGTCAGCCCGTCGATGGGCCAGCCCTTGGGAAGGATCCAGCGGCCATTGGACGATGTGATCAGCAGCACCTCGCGCCCCTTTGCACCGTTGCGCCAGCACAAGGCCGCCAGCTGCAACGCCGGGGGGCGTTTCAAAAGCGGCTCAATTACCCCGGCCCAAGCCGATCGAAAAATCGATGTCATCCCGATACCTGCCAATTGTTTTTAATTGTATTCCCTATCGTATAACAAATGCTGAACATGGTTTCAAATAACTGAATGGAGACTGGCACATGGCCCAGATCGCGACGCTTGGACTGTATGGGCTGGGGACAATGGGCAGCGCGCTGGCGCTGAACATCCTCGACAACGGGTTCGGCCTGCATGTCGCCAATCGGACCGAGACCGTGACCAGCGCCTTCCGGGCCGAGGCGGGGGCCCTTGCCGCCCGTCTGACCACGCATGCCAGTCTTGCCGACATGGCCCGCGCCATGGCCGCCCCCCGCGCGATCATCCTCATGGTCCCCGCGGGCGCACCTGTCGATGACGCGATCGAAGAGCTGTCCGCGATCCTTGAACCGGGCGACGCGATCATCGACGCGGGCAATACGGATTTCCATGACACCCGCCGCCGCACCGCCTTGGTCGAAGGGCGGGGCCTGACCTTTATCGGGATGGGCGTGTCAGGGGGCGAAGAGGGCGCGCGCAACGGCCCGTCGATCATGGTTGGCGGCACACGGGCGGCATTCGAGGGGATCAAGCCGGTGATCGACTCCATCGCGGCCAAGTTCGACGGGTCGCCCTGCGCTGATCACCTTGGCCCGGACGGGGCGGGGCATTTCGTCAAGACCGTGCACAACGGGATCGAATACGCCGACATGCAGATGCTGGCCGAAGCCTATGGGCTGATGCGCTACGGGCAGGGCATGGCCCCGGCCGAGATCGGCGCGCGCTTCGAAGCCTGGGACAAGGGCGTGTTGAAATCCTATCTGGTCGAAATCACCGGCAAGGTGTTGCAGGCGGTGGATGGCGAGACCGGCAAGCCGGCGGTGGACGTGATCCTTGACCGGGCGGGGCAAAAGGGCACCGGGCGCTGGACCGTGATCGAGGCGCTGAAGATGGGTCAGTCCGCCAGCGCGATCGAGGCTGCCGTGGGCGCCCGCAGCTGGTCTTCTGAAAAAACGAGCCGCGTTGCTGGAGAGCCGATCCTGTCGCTGCCGCGCGAGGCGGTGGATCTGCCCGCCTCGGACTACGAATCCGCGCTGCTGGCGGGCCGGATCATTGCCTATGCGCAGGGGTTCCGCATCCTTGCCACCGCCTCGGCGGATTATGACTGGGGTCTCGATTTCGCCCGCATCGCCGAGATATGGCGGGCAGGCTGCATCATCCGCTCGGCGCTGTTGGACGATATCTCGGCCGCGTTCCGGGGGGATCTGCCCGAGGGGCAGCTGATCTTCGCGCCCAGCTTTGCCGGGATGCTGCGCGATGCGGTTCCGGCGCTGCGCCGGGTCGTTGCGGCGGCGGTCGGGGCGGGGCATCCGGTGCCCGCGCTGTCGGCCGGGCTGGCCTGGGTCGAAACCATGGGGCAGGGGCGCGGCACCACCGACCTGATTCAGGCGCAGCGGGATTTCTTCGGGATGCACGGGTTTGAACGGATCGGTGGAGAGGCGGGCAGCCACGGCCCGTGGTGGGACTGAACCGGCAAGGTGGGTCAAGACCCACCTTACGAAATCTGCGCGCCGAAGCGTAAGGTGGGTTTCAACCCACCATTACCTTAGATGGTTCGGAAGACCGGGATCAGCAGGTAGAGGATCAGCGCCATCGCCAGCGGGAACCCCATCGGGAACCGTTTGCCGGACTCCCAGCTTTGCCAATTGGGGGCGATCCGCCGAAGCGGGCTGTGTTTCGCGATCCGGTGGGCCAGCCACCCGGCGATGAAACTTCCGGCAAGCAGGTAGAAGATCAGCGACAGGTCGGACAGGGCGACAAAGGGCGCGGCGGCGGCCAGAAACTTGGCGTCTCCGGCCCCGAATGCGCCGACCGCATTCAGGACCATCCCCACGATAAGCACCACCGCAAAATGGGTCCAGCGCCACAGCCAGACCTCAAGTGGCAGGGCCGCCAGCCCAAGCACCGCAAAACCGATGACAAGGGCATAGACTGCGACATTGGGAATCTTCATTCGCGACAGGTCGCTGTACGCGACAAACAGGCCAATCGGGATCACGGCGGGCAGAAACCACGCCGCCTGTGTCAGGGTTGGTCCGCCCATTCCTAGTTCGTCACGTTGTCTTCAAGCGCCCGCAGGCTGCGCACCGCGGCTTCGAAATGCTGCGGATGGGTGTCGATGGCTTCACGCAGCAAACCCTTGGCGATGGTGATGTCGTTCTGCTTTACCGCCGTCAGGGCGAGCGTATAGAGGAGCTGGGCACGCTCGACCTGGCTCATCGGGATGACCGGCAGGTCATACTGCCGCTGGGCGCCACGGGCCAAAACGAGGTTGTTCTTGGCGGTGAACATCTGCGGATCATGGCGCAGCGCGTCGGTGAACAGCCGTTCGGCCCCGTCGAAATCGCCACGGGTCAGTTTCGAATAGCCCCAGTTGTTCAGAACCCCGCCCGGTGTCGTCGTCAGCCCTACGGCGGTTTCATAGAAACTGTCGGCGCGGGTCCAGTCCTCGTTGCTGTCGGCAACCATGGCCTCCAGCCGGTAACGGTCATAGGTTTCGTAGGTGGGCGGGATGGCGTTCAGCACCTCTTCGGCGCGGTCCCACTGGTTGTCCCGGATCAGGGCACCAGCCAATTCGACGCGGTCGCCGTCATTGGACTCGGCGTGGTCGACAACGGCCTTCCAGGCGACGACGCCTTCGGGCGCGCGACCGGCCCGTACCAGCGACAGGCCAAGCCCGCGCATCAGGTCGATCCGGCCCGGATCGTTGGCGCTGGCGCGCTGGAAATAGGCGACCGCCTCGTTCGGGTCGGCCACGGTCAGCATCACGTCGTTCAGGTTTGTTTCGTCGACGACGTTCACATCCTGCATAGCACGGGCCACGGCCGCATCGCCCGATTGTTCACAGGCGGACAGGGTGACGACGCCCAGCATCGACAGGGTAAGAAATACGGAATGGCGCATTGATCTGCGTCCTTTGCTGCTCTTGCCTCAGGGCGCAGTCAGGATCACGTAATCGCCCGTTCCCCGCCGCACCAGTTGGAACTCTTCGTTCTCTTGCGCCGGAGAATAGCCGGGATTTTCCAACAAAGCGAGCGCCAAGCGCAGGTTGTCCCGGATTTGGTCGGAATTGCCGTTGTCCGTTGCATAGGCGCGACGGAAGACCTCTGCCGCTTCACCGATCTGGCCCATTTCCATCAGGACCACGCCCAGATTGTTCCACGCGGCGGCAAAATCGGCGTCTTCTTCGACAGCGCGGCGCAGCAGTCGTTCGGCCTGTCCCAACCGCCCCAGCCGCAAGTTCGCGGACCCAAGTGCCGAGAGGGTATCGACGTTCAATCCCTGCTGCGCGGCGGCGCGGGTATAGGCCTTGAGCGCGAGTTCGTATTCCCCCGCCGCCATCAGCCTGTGACCGACCAGAAGCCCATCCACATCCGTCTCGCCCGCGACGCCGGGGGCATAAACCCCGTCCCCACGGTTAAGGCCGCCCGACGTGCAGGCGGCCAGCGCGGCACAGGCGGCCGCGGCAAGAACCAGCGATGGAAAACGCATGAGACTGCTCTTAGAAGTTCGCGTTGCTCAGCGTATCATAGATATCATAGACCGAGGGGCCAATCAGAATGATGAGAAGTGGCGGAACCGTGAGCATCATGGTGGCCAGCGTCATCTTGGTGGGCAGGGTGTTGGCCTTTTCTTCGGCCCGCATCACCCGCTTGTCCCGCATTTCCGACGAATAGACCCGCAGCGCCTCGGCGATGGATGTCCCGAACTGCTGCGACTGGATCAGCACGGTCACAAAGGATGTCACATCCGGCACACCGCAGCGTTCCTGCATGTCCCGCAGAACCTGCGTCTTGTCCTTACCGGCCTTCATTTCATAGCTGACCATCTCAAACTCGTCGGCCAGTGCCGGGAACCCCGACCGCATTTCGCGGGCCACCCGAATGATCGACTGGTCCAGCGACTGACCGGCCTCGACGCAGACAAGCATCATGTCAAGGCTGTCGGGGAAGCCGTTTTCGATTTCCTTCTGGCGTTCACCCTGACGCCGGGTGACCCAATACTTCGGCAGCATATAGCCCGCCGCGCCGGGGATCAGGATCGACAGGATGGTGGCCTGAGTGGACGGTTCCCCGGTTGAGGATTTGAGGATGGCATAGCCAACACCGACCAGAAGAAGCACAATCCCCAACGCGAACTGGGAAAAGTGGTAAAGCCGGACTGCGTTCTTGGACCGGTAGCCCGCCTGCAAGAGCTTCAGCTTGACGGCCGAATATTCCTCTTCGTCCTGCGGTTCGAGGAAGTTGGAGTATTTTTCGAGCTTGTCCTTGCCCGACGCTGTCCGCAGCTTGGCCGAGGTCGGCGTGGCCTGAGCCTGAATGCCAGCACGCAACTTGTCGAGCGGATCTTCCTCTTTTTTCAAGAGGACAGGCAGGGTCACGAGGACCATGACGACACCAAGGAACCCCAGCGCCAGAAGCGGGCCAAAGGGTCCCAACATGTCCGTCAGCATGGTATTGATCTGGTTCAGAATATCCATGTCCGCCTCACACCTTGATGTTGACGAGTGTGCGCATCACGAAAACGTTCGCGACAAGAAAGCCAGCTACAACCAGACAGGCCGGAATGAACACCGCGGTTTCCTTGACCTCGTCATAGTAATTGGGTTGCAAGACGTTGATGCCGACCAGCGCCAGAAGCGGGAAGACCGACAGGAACATACCCGACCATTTGGCTTCGGCCGTGATCGCCTTGACCCGGCGGAACAACTTGAACCGCGACCGGATCACCTTGGACAGACCGTCCAGGATTTCGGCCAGGTTGCCGCCCGACTGCTGCTGGATCGTCACGGCCACGGCAAGAAAGCGCATATCCTGCATGTCCATCCGTTCGGCCATGGCCTTCAGGCTTTCGCCCATGTCGCGGCCATAGGCGGCCTCGTCCGAGATGACGCCCATTTCGGTTCCCAGCGGGTCGGCGACCTCTTTTGACACAATCGCCACCGCCGAAGAGAACGGGTGACCAACTCGCAGCGACCGAACCATCAGTTCTACCGCGTCGGGCAGCTGTTCCTCGATCATGGCGGTGCGCTTCTTGGCCTTGTTGTTGACCCAGATGTAGACCCCGCCAATGCCCATCGCGATGGCGACTGCGATACGAACCGGCGCCCCCGCT
This sequence comes from Marivivens marinus, assembly GCF_035969385.1. Taxonomy (NCBI): domain Bacteria; kingdom Pseudomonadati; phylum Pseudomonadota; class Alphaproteobacteria; order Rhodobacterales; family Paracoccaceae; genus Marivivens; species Marivivens marinus. Next base: position 55,494 of record NZ_JAYKKJ010000009.1, read on the forward strand.
TCGGTGCCCATGGTCAGGCAGACATAGGCCACGACAGACAGGACGCCCATGATCATGATCAACTGCGTCGGGGTAAAGGCGATGTTTGCCTTTTGCGCCTTTGCCGCAAGGATCGAATACAGTGGGATGGACTGCGACTTGAGGTGCTGGGTCATCTCCTTGCGGAGCTGTTCAAGCACCTGTTCGCGACCCGCGCCTTTTTCCAGCAGTTCAAGCCGCCGGTTGACGCGGCTGTTGAGGCTGATCGACTTGCCGAAAACCGTCAGATACAGGCCTTCGACCAGCACCAGAACGGCGACAAAGATCAATCCGTAGATGATCGGTTCTGCAGAGATCGTCATCTGTTCTACTCCGCCGCGAAGGGTTCAAAGATCGACGCCGGCAGGTCGTAGCCCCACAGCCGGAACCGTTCGGAAAAGTGCGACCGGACCCCGGTCGCGGTGAAATGGCCGATGATCTTGTTGTCCGGCGTCAGTCCGACGCGTTGGAACCGGAACACTTCCTGCATCGAAATCACGTCGCCTTCCATGCCGGTGATCTCGGTGATCGAGGTCATGCGGCGCGACCCGTCCTGCAGACGGCTGGCCTGCACGATCAGGTTCACAGCGCTGGCAATCTGGGACCGGACCGCCTTGATCGGCATTTCGATCCCGGCCATCGCGATCATGTTTTCAAGACGGCTGACACCGTCGCGGGCGCTGTTGGCGTGGATCGTGGTCATGGACCCGTCGTGGCCGGTGTTCATGGCCTGCAACATGTCGATGACTTCCTCGCCACGGGTTTCCCCGACGATGATCCGGTCCGGACGCATCCGCAGCGCGTTGCGCAGACAGTCGCGCTGGCTGACCGCGCCTTTGCCTTCGACGTTGGCGGGGCGGCTCTCCATCCGGCCCACATGGGTCTGTTGCAGCTGAAGTTCCGCCGTATCCTCGATCGTCAGGATGCGTTCGCTGTCGTCGATAAAGGACGACAGGGCGTTCAGCGTGGTCGTCTTACCAGAACCGGTCCCGCCCGACACGATCACGTTCAGGCGGGTGGCGACGGCAGCCTGAAGATAGGCGGCCATTTCCTCGGAAAAGGCGCCAAAACGCACGAGATCATCGATCCCGAGCTTTTCCTTTTTGAATTTCCGGATCGAAACCAGCGATCCATCCACCGCGATCGGACCCACCATCGCGTTGAAACGCGACCCATCCGCAAGACGGGCGTCGACATAGGGGTTCGATTCATCGACGCGGCGGCCCACGGCGGATACGATCTTGTCGATGATCCGCAGAAGGTGGCGTTCGTCCTTGAAGGTGATGTCGGTCAGCTGCAGCTTGCCGTCCCGTTCGACGAAGATCTGCTGCGGTCCGTTGACCAGAATATCGTTGACGGTGTCGTCCTTCAGAAGCGTTTCAAGCGGGCCAAGGCCCGTCACTTCGTCGTAAAGATCCTGGTTGAGGGCCTGCCGCTCTTCCCGGTTCAGGACAACGCCCATCTCCTCTAGCGTTTCGGTGGCGATAGAGTTGATTTCCTGACGCAAGTCCTGCTCGGTCGCCTTTTCAAGCGCCGCAAGGTTCAGGTTGTCCAGAAGCGCCTTGTGCAGCTCGAGCTTGATTTCGCCCAGCCGTTCCTTGCGCTTTTTCTCCTTGTCAGCCGGACGCACTTCAGCGGCGCGGTTCGGCATCGTCTTCATCAGCGACTTGCGGGCCTCGGCCTCGGGGGCGGTATTGGCGGCTGGCGCGGCCTTGAGTGCGTCCAGCCGCGACACCGGCTTGCCCGCCGGGGCGGGGGCTGGGCCGGTTGCTGATACTTTCTTGTATTTGGAAAACATCGCTTGCCTGCCTTATCCGCGGGCTTCCATCGCGTCCGAGGTGTTCACCTCGTGGACCGATGTCGCCAATTTCAGGATTTCCTTGCGCAGCGGGTTCTTCGGTGCCGTTTCCGACAGAGGCATCCCGTGGTCGTCCGCCTGTGCAACCTGTTTGCTGCCATCGGGCAGTTGCACTTCGATCGAAATGCCCAGGCTCTCGGCCAGCCGCTTGACCCGCGCCTTGCCGTTCAAATCGGTGAACTTGGGCGCCCGGTTCAGAAGGAACCGCAGCTTGTCGAAAGGCAGTTCCTCTGCCTGCAACGCCCGCTTGAGCCGCAGGGTGTTCTGGGCCGACCGCATATCCAGTTCCAGAAGGGCGAAATAGACATGCGCCGCTTCCAGCACAGCCTGGCTCCATTCCACCATGGTGGTCGGCATGTCGATGACCACATAGTCGAAATTGACGCGGGCGGTTTCGATGATCCGTTCGATATCGGCCGGTCCGACAAGGTCCATCGGGATCAGGTCGGTCGGCGCGGTCAACACCTGAAGTCGCTGATTGTAGGACAGAAGGGCCTGCATGAAGACATCGCTGTCCATCGCCTCGGTGTCGCTGAGCATTTCCAGCACAGCCTCACGGCGGGGCAGGTCAAGATAGGTCGAGGCACTGCCGAACTGAAAATCGAGGTCCAGAAGAACCACGCGCGGCGGGTCGTTCTTTTCGACATTCGCCAGTTCCCATGCAAGGTTCACGGCAAAGGTCGTGGCACCAACACCGCCAGCCATGCCCTGCACCGGGATCACAACGCCGGACCGGTCGCCGGTCGCCTTCAGCTTGTTCTGGATCTCGGGGGCGACGGGTTCTTCCTCTTCCGGGGTCAGGACCCGCTCGATCGCCTGCGCCAGTTCCCCTTCGGGGAGCGGGTAGGGGACGAATTCATCGCCGCCTTCGCGCAAGAGGGCGTGCAGCGACGCGGGGCTGACATCTTCGGTGATCAGGATCACCTTGATTCCCATCGACTTTGCCGTGGCAATCACACGGGTGACGGGGGACAGGTCCGCCTCGTCCTCGGCATCCAGCGCGATGGCCAGGAATTCGAGCGCCTTCGCCTCGGGTTGAGCAAGAAAGGCCAGCGCATCGTCGAATCCCAGGTCGCCCCAGCGTTCGCCAAGCGCAGTTTCCATATCCTCGATCAATAGATCGAAAATCTGAACATCACGGCTGACCGTGCACGTCACCAACGGCATCGGTTCAGGTTGAAGAAGGGCAGTCCCACTCATTGCCAGTCGTCCTTTGTTACTTGCGATCCCGGGCGGAAAAAAACGAAGCCTGTTGCCCGGAAACGATGCCGGAATCATCCGGACATGGTTGTCCCATTGCCGATGACCATCGGGGACAAACGTGACCAGATTGCGGCCAAAAGACTGTAATTGTGCGGAATCAGAGGACGATAACGGGAAAAGGGCGCCAGTGTTGACGCCCTTTCCGAAACGGTTGATCTGGCCTTTGGCAGCCTAGTTGCTGGTGGATAGGTCGCTTCCGGAAATGCCCGACAGGGTTGTTGCGGGAACCGCGCTGTTGACGTATTCGCGGAAAATGACCTCGCCATAGCGCCCGTTCATGATGGTCGGGTGGTTCTGAACAAAGCCCGACACTTCCGTCACGGTGCGGCGGTTGGCCCGTTCGCGGCCTTCGGTCACGATCAGCGGCTGGGTTTCGCCGTAAGAAACGGTCGCTTCCAGACGGCTGCGGCTGATGCCCTGGCTTTCGAAATACAAAACCACTGCCTGGGCGCGGCGCAGGCCAAGGCGCCGGTTGTAGGCGGTTGAACCGACAAGATCGGTATGACCGTAGACCTTGAACCGGACTTCGGGGAACTGTTTGATCCAATCCGCCTGTTGGCGAAGGATCGCGCGGGCTTCTTCATCCAACGCGGTCGAGTTGAATTCGAAGTTGATGGTCGTCGGAACCTCGGCCGAGAACCGGCGGTTGAGGTTGATCGCATAGTCAAGCTGCCCGGTCTGGATCAGCGTGTTGTTCATGGTCGCATTGCCAAAGTCACCGCCATCGACAACCGCCCCCGCCTCGCGGAAGAAGGATGTCGCGCCGGGCATTCCCTGGGAACAGGCAGACAGCGCGCCAAGGGCTGTCAGCGATATGATCAGTCGTTTCATCATGTCAGCCCCTCACTTGATCCTAGTCGTCCAGAACGTAGCCATAAGACCCGCTGAAATCCTGCCGCGCAACCTCTCCGGCACCGCCTTGGGTCGGCATGTCGTTGGCGACACGGCCGAACAGGAACAGATCGCGTTCGCTGGGCGGCTGCACCCGGTCGGTCGGCAGGGCCAGCGCCTCGCCCCGCGTCGGGGTCACAAGATGCGGAGTGACGATGATGACCAGTTCGGTCTGCTGGCGTTCGTATTCCGCGCTGCGGAACAGGGCGCCCAGCACCGGAATGTCACCAAGCCACGGAACCTGACCATTCAGGTCGCGGAAGTCGTCGGACAAAAGTCCTGCAATTGCAAAGCTTTCGCCATCACGCATCTCGACCGTGGTCGAGATTTCGCGCTTGCGGAAGGCATCGATGGTGAACCCGGACTGGACAACGCCGTTGGTCGGGTCGATCGACGATACCGCGGCTTCCAGTTCAAGGTTGATGATGTCGCCATCGACCACGCGCGGGATGAAATTCAGCTCCACGCCGAAGGGTTTGTATTCGACAGTGGTCGATCCGGTGGTCTGCACCACGGGGACCGGGTATTCGCCGCCGGCAAGGAACCGTGCCTCCTGACCGGAAAGGGCGGTCAGGTTGGGTTCGGCAAGGGTGCGGACGACGCCGCGCGATTCCAGTGCTTCCAGTAGGATGCCAACCTCGAGCCCGCCCGCGTTGAAACCGAACATCACCGCGCCGTTTGTATCGCCCGGCCCGATGTTGTTGCCGTTCAGGGATTCCTGAACCAGACCAGCAGTCGTCAGCGTGTTGGACCCGCCGTTAATGCCAAGGTCGCCGCCTAGGGTCGTGCCCTGAATGGCAAGCGAGCTGGACAGGGATTTCGAAACGGACCGCTGCATTTCCGCGAACCGGACTTTCAGCATCACCTGCTGGGTGCCGCCGACGCTCATCAGGTTTGACACGCGTTCCGGGGCGTAGCGTTCGGCCAATTCCAGCGCGCGATCAAGTCGCGCGATGGACGACACGGTGCCCGACAGGACGATCCCGTCGTTGGCGCTGCGCACTTCGATGTTTTCGCCCGGCAGGATCTGTTGCAGACGTTCCTTGAATTCTGCCAGGTCGGGGGTCACGTGGACCTCGACGTTGGTGATCAGGCGGCCATCCGCCCCCAGAAGGGTCAGGGTCGTGCGGCCCGGTTCCTTGCCCAGCACATAGATCGTGCGATCCGACAGGGACGAGATATCGGCGATGCCGGGGTTGGCGATCGACAACTCTGTAAAGGGGGTGTCGCTTTCCACGACGACAGCGCGGTTCATTGGCACGTTCAGCGCGCTTGATGGTGCGCCGCGCATCACCTGAAGAGTTTCGGCCATGGGAGCCGACGGAACAGTCGCAACTGCCAAAGCAAGGCCAGCCAGCGCCGCCTTGATGAATTTGTCATATTTCATTGTGACCTGCCTCTCCGATCACGCCCGATTTCGGGTCTTTACGCCCGTAGTTTGGTCAACACTGCGCTGAAACGTCATTTTTTGCAAGAATCAAAGCACTATTGGCCAAAGGTAATGTGGACAAGTCGCAACACTCTGTCGTCGCCAGAAGGCAAACGGCCCACTCAAGTGCAATCCTGAGCAGGCCGTGAATGTGCGATTTGTGCTGGTTCAGTTGGTGCAGGGGATCGGGATCTCGACCACCTCGGCGCCACGGCGGGTGCGGATGGTGCAAACCTGTTCCTGTTCCGGGGCGGCCTGTTGAACCTGGGGCGCAATCCCCAGAAGGGTTGCCTGGTCCACTTCGACAGCGGTCGATACAACGGTGTCACCCTGTCCAACCAGCGCCAGCGACAGTTCCCCGGACCTTTGCGCGGTGGCAAGGGCGGCGACCTGCGCGGTCGTGGCCTCGACCGTGACGGTGCGGACGCGGTCGGATACGGCAGAACGGCCACTGTCGGTGTTCTGGTCGACGGCGACGATGGTCAGACCCGACTGGATCAGCTTCGTCGTGATCCCGCCCGTGCCGTTCAGGCCGAACTGGGACACGTCGCCGGTCCAGTAGACATCGATGCGGTCACCGGGGCGAAGAAAGCCGGACACGGCGGACCGGACGTTCACGTCGATCGCATAGGCCTGCATGCCAGGGGTCAGGCGGGAATTCAGGCCGGCGCTCTCGCCCGGTTCGGTGACCTTGATGGCCAGGACGGGTTCGTTCGGTTCCATCTGGCGAACCACAAGGCGGGGCTCTTCATTCTGATTGGGGAACAGCTCTTCGCCGGTGCGGAACACGCCTTCGGGCAAGAAGGGTTCGGCGTATCGGATGATGATCACGTCTTCGGGCATCAGCGTTTCGCCGTAGCCGATCGACCGGTTCACAGCCAGAACCTCAACCGTCGGAACCGCCTGCGCCGCAACGGCCGCCTGCTGATCCATCAGGATCTTCTGTTCGTCAAAGTATCCCTTGACCGTGTACACGGCGAACCCTGCCAGGCCAAGTCCGACGAGAAGTACAAGTCCGAAAACCGCACGCATTTGCTCTTCCTCTTAACTCAATTGGGGCAGTGCCCCGGACAACTGGTCTTTGTGCCAGCTTGGTTTGACATTGTGTCAGGATCGTGCCCAGTCGATGACCGAAAGAAGGAGTTTGGTCCAATTGGAAACGATCAGAGTTGTTCGTGATCAATAGGTCGCAACGGACTGTGCGCTCAGCCGGGCGCCAACCCCTGTCGATTGATCCAGGGCGCCGTTGCCGATGGTGGTCACCACAGCAATTCCAAGGCCGACGACAGCAGCCGTCAGTACGACCCAGTCAACCGTGACGGCACCTTCGTCGTCATTCTGGAATTCGATAAGCTTGCGAAACATTACACTTCTCCTGTACGCGGGAAAACCGCTTCCCATTCCTGTTGGAACTGTGCCCGGGGATTGTGGTGGAATCGTGATCGGTTGAAGGAAAACCGGGGGCGGATTCACCAGCAAAAACAAGGTCGAACACATGGAAAGGGCCGCGGTAGACCGCGGCCCTTTTGTCCAATCGCGATGCGATTAGTAGGTAACGAGCGACTGAGCCGACAGCTGCGAGCTGATGCGGTCGCCAAGGGCGGTGGTGCCCTGGCCGACGGAGGTCAGCACGGCAATGCCGAGGCCCACGATGGCGGCGGTCAGCACGACCCAGTCAACGGTCACGGCGCCGTCTTCGTCACGACGGAAGTTTTTGATGAAGTTCAGCATTGGTATTCTCCTTGGATGTCAGGAATTAGTAGGTAACGAGCGACTGAGCCGACAGCTGCGAGCTGATGCGGTCGCCAAGGGCGGTGGTGCCCTGGCCAACGGAGGTCAGCACGGCAATGCCGAGGCCCACGATGGCGGCGGTCAGCACGACCCAGTCAACGGTCACGGCACCGTCTTCGTCGCGACGGAAGTTCTTGATGAAGTTCAGCATTTCATGTCCCTCCTCAGGGTCTTTGCTCGGTTTCGGTCCTCTGCCGGTAGGTGCCGCGCCGCCTCATGTTGGCTCGGTGTCCGACTTGGATGAGGAGATATAGCCAGTGGATTGGGGCAGGAATTGGACTGCATTCGTGCAATTTTGCATCAAGTCTATTTTCGACGGAAAAATCTACTAAGTAATTGAAAAGCAATCAGAAAAAAATACAAAGGATTGCGGAATATCCTTCTTGTCAGGTGATTTGCCGTGCAAGATCGCGCGTTTTCGGGCCGATTTTCACCCCGGACTGGCGTGGATTCTCAATTGATGCGATACTGGACCCAACAACAACGAGGCAGGGCAGAACCGCAATGAAGCGGCGCTTCGCGACGGCAATCACTTTGGCCGCCGGTTTGGCGTGCCAGACGGCCTTGGCCGAAGGCGACCGGCTGCAACCGGACTTTACCTTCAAGCGTGTGACCGTCCCGCAGCCCGGGCAACAGCAGCTGATCAATGTTCAGGTCACGCCGCGCCCTGACGTTCCGGCCGCCGCTGTCAGCGCGCCCGCACCGGGAACCGATGCCGTGGCGGGTGCCGTGCCGGGCCTGTCGGGGTCGGACTGGTTCTGGGCGGCGATCTCTCCGGCGCTTGAAGACAGCGCACCGGGGCGGCTGACCCTGGCAACCATCACCCTGTCCAACCCGCCCGAGGGCAAAGGCGTCACCCCGCCGCGCCTGCAATCCCTGCACGAGATCGCAAAGGCCCATGGAACCGACATCCTGCGCACAACGGTCGGCACCCGCGTGTCGCCTGCGTTGGTCCTCTCCGTCATCGCGGTGGAAAGCGCAGGCGATTCCGATGCACGCAGCCGGGCCGGGGCGCAGGGGCTGATGCAGCTTATGCCGGACACGGCCACCCGCTTTGGCGTGACCGATCCCTATGATCCGGCCCAGAATATCGCGGGCGGGGTGGCCTATCTTGATTGGCTGATGGGCGAATTCGACGACGACCCCATTCTTGTCCTTGCCGCCTATAACGCGGGCGAGGGCAATATCCGCGATCATTCGGGCGTCCCGCCCTTTCCTGAAACCCGCAATTATGTGCCCAAGGTCCTGTCGGCCTGGGGCGTGGCCCGTGGCCTGTGCATGACCCCGCCTGAATTGGTGTCAGACGGCTGCGTCTTTACCCTACCTGCTGCTTCCGGAGGCTGACCTTGGCTGACCGACGTCCCCTTGTCCTTGATGTGGACGGAACATTCCTGCGCACGGATATGTTGTTCGAATCCTTTTGGGCGGGCCTTGGCACCGCGCCGATTGCGACGATCAAGGCGGCTTTTGCCAACCTGCGTCGCCCCGCCGCGCTCAAGGCGGCGCTGTTCGACATCGCCCCGATCCGCGCGGATCTGTTGCCCGTCAACCCGGCCCTGGCCGAGATCGCGAAGGGCGCACAGGAAGAAGGGCGCGAGGTGATCCTGGCCTCTGCATCCGACGGGCGGTTGGTGGACAGGCTGGCCCGGGCGCACGGTTTTGACGGGGCGCTGGGCTCGACCCCTGAAATCAACCTCAAAGGCGCCAACAAGGCCGAGGCGCTGGTGGCGGAATACGGGGACAAGGGGTTCATCTACGCGGGCGATCACACATCCGACATGGAAATCTGGACCCATTCCAGCCATGCGGTCGTGGTGGGCCGGGCAGGGGGGGCGGCCCGCAAACTGGCCCAAACCGGCCATGGCGTGACCGAGATCCCGGGCGGCTGGCGGATCACGGACCTGTTCAAGGCGATCCGGCCGCACCAATGGGTCAAGAATGTGCTGCTGATCCTGCCAATGATCGCCGCCCATAATTTCGACCTGTCGACCTTCCTTATGGTCTGCATCGGGATCGCCGCCTTTTCGGCGGCGGCGTCCTGCATCTATCTGGTGAACGATCTTCTGGACCTCGAGGCAGACCGGCTGCACCCGAAGAAATGCAAGCGGCCCTTTGCCAGCGGCGCGGTGCCAATCCGGGTTGGGATGGTGGCGACACTTGTGCTGGCGCTGATCGCGCTGGGGCTGGGGTGGTATCTGGGCACCGGGTTCCTGATTGTCGTCATTATATATATGACCCTCTCGCTGGCCTATTCGCTGCGGCTGAAACGGATGCGCTGGGTCGATATTTTCACACTGGCGACACTCTATACATTGCGGGTCGTGGCGGGCGCTGCGGCGAGCGGGGTCGATGCCTCGGTCTTCATGCTGATCTTCATCTTCCCGATCTTCGTCACGCTGGGCTGCGTCAAGCGGCTGACCGAACTGACGCTGGCCACGAATGACGACCGGTTGCCGGGGCGCGGATACGGACGGCCCGACCGCGAAGACCTGCTGAATGTCTCGGGCCTCGGGATGGCGGGGGCGCTGGTCATTTTCTTCCTTTACAGCCTCTCGGCGCAGGCACAGGCGCTTTATCCCACGCAATGGCTGCTGTGGGTGGCCCTGATCCCCATCGCCTGGTGGCTGCTGCGGATGATCCGGCTGGGCTGGTATGGCAAACAGGACTACGACCCCATCGTCTTTGCGCTGAAGGACAAGCGCGGCGTGGGGCTCTTGCTGATGACGCTGGCGCTGATGTTCTACGCGGCAGGGCTATGGCAGGAATGGTTCGGGTTCTAGAGGTCCATAATCGACCGGAATCTTCGTAGTTGTGGGAAGAGTTTAGTCATTTGGACGGGATGCATGACAGGCGGACGTTTCTTTCCGGTGGCCTTTCTTTGCTGGTCGGGTTCATTTCGACTCCCGGGTTGTCCGAGGAATTGAAAGGAGACGGGATGAAGGAATTTGACCGCAGCGCCCCCCTGCCAGCCGAGATGCAGGGCCGTTGGGTAGAGGCCGAAGATGGGCAGTCGGAACTGGTTATCGAAGGCGGGGAAATCACCTGTTTCGGAGCGCGGGTCGATTATGACTACAAGATCATGGGGATCGAAGATGGCGCAATTGTCGTCAGCCTGAAGGTCAACGATCTAGACCGCGAGGACAAGTTCCAGCAAGCCAACATTACCGAACTGGTGATTACGCCCGAAGGCGAGTTTCACGTATATAATGTAAGCTTTTCAAGCCAGTTTGTCCGTGCGATCAACTAGGGCAAGGTTGGTCGAACCGATTGCGCTTGGCCTCACCTGCTTTCAGATGTGACGCGGGCGAACTGCCCTAGAACGACATCTTCTGAAGATCGGTTCAGGCCCCACCGGATGTCGCTGTCTAGGTTTCGGCTCCCACTACCTTGCGAAGAAATCCGGATCGCCAAACGTCTCCGAAACTACCCGTGTCTGCGGCTGCCCCCGCTTCGGCAGCAATACGGTGCGACCGAAATAGAAATCTTCATCCATCAGCCGTATCCCAAACTCACGGCAATATCGGTCCAATAATTCGGCTGTAAGGCGCTTCTTGATCAGGCGTTCCTTGTAGGCGTCCTGATCTTCGAACGGAAATGGCTCTCCGAACTGATGAAACTCCCAACGGGATTCCTTGTGGGCCGCAATGTAGCGACGCCGCCCGTTCTCACCGGGTCCAGTGTAGCTGAACTGCGACGAACCGGGACTGCGGGTCATGATATGCATTATCTCAAGGCGTTCGAGGTTGAACTTCCTTCCAACGTGTCTCTGGATCGCGTCACCATCAATGCCATACCCGCCATTCCCCCAGAGACAGATCCAATCTGACTGAGTTGCGCTGATTACGATGCGGGTCATGTCTGGGTACACGATGGGTAAGCAGAGTTGCAGCTTCTGGTCGTAGGTCAAATCTCCTTGCTCGACCGGTCTCGAGACGAAGGGAACGCCAAAGTTCGCGGCAATCTGTTGCTGCCAAGGGACAACGTAATTCAAAAGGAAATCGAAATCGCATCGCAAGAAGTGCAAGACCTGCGAAACTGGAAGAAACCGTTCAAAAAATTCGGACGCATGCGTCAATTGATTGTCCTCAACCAGATGATCCCATTGGGATCGTTCGACCTTAGCCGTTGAGCATGGGGAATAGCACGACTGGCGGGTGATCTGTCCAAACTCAATTCATAGTCTAGAACGACATCTTCTTGAAAATCGGTTCCGGGATCATCCGGATCACCAGCATGATCAGCGCCCAGATTTTCGCGGTGTAGATCACGTTGCGCCGCCGTTTCAGGCCCCGCCGGATATCGGCAGACACGGCCTCTGGCGTGGTCATGAAGGGTTGCTTGCCCAGGTCCCATGTCATCGGCGTATCCACCGGCCCCGGTTTCACCGTCATCACATGCACGCCCGCGCGGCCCAGCTTGTTGCGCAGCCCGGACAGGTAGGTGGCAAAGCCCCCCTTGGCCGCGCCGTAGACATAGTTGCCCAGCCGCCCCCGGTCCCCCGCAACGGATGTGATCCCGACGATGGACCCGCCGCCGCGTTGTTCCATGTAGGGGGCGATCGTGGTCAGGAACCGGGCCGGGCCGGTGAAACTGTCGGCGATGGTGCCGTCGATCAGGGCCGGGTTGGCGTCGATCTGGTCCTGCGGCGGCATGGTGCCGGTGAACACCGCGACATTGATCATGCCGGACAGGCCGGATGCCTTTTCGACAATCGGGGCAAAGCTGTCCGGGTCACGCATGTCGATGGGCATCAGATCAACGAAACCGGCCCCACGGGCACGGCAATCGGTGGCGATCTCCTCCATCACCTCCTGTTTGCGGCCGCACAGGATCAGGCCGTGACCCTCTTCGGCCATGTCGCGGATAAAGGCGCGGGCCATGCCGGAGGTGGCCCCAAGAATAATCCATGTGTCGGTCATGCGGGGCTCCTTAGGGTCAGTCGGCGGGTCATGTCGGTTTCAAGCAGGTGGTCGGGGTCGGCGGCATTGACCGCATCGCGCCATTTTGGCCAGTCGGGATACATCGCCTTGATCCGCTCGCCGCTGGCCAACGCGTCCTTGGCCAGATACAGCCGCCCGCCCGCGTCCACCGTCATCTGTTCGAGTTTTACAATCAGGTCGGGGGCTTCGGGTCGGGCCGGGAAGTCGACGGCCAGCGTATAGCCCTCCATCGGGAAGGACAGGTATCCAGCGCGCCCCGCGCCCATCCGCTTCAACACGGCAAGGGGCGAGGCGAGGCCGGACCCGGCGATCAGGGTCAGCATGTCACGCAGGCGGTCCTTTTTATCCAGCGGGACCACGCATTGGAACTGGTGAAACCCGCGCTTGCCATACAGGCGGTTCCAGTCGTGGATCTTGTCCAGCGGAAAGAAGAAATCCGGCATCGACCGCACCACGGTGCGGCCATGGTCCGGCACGCGGCGATAGTATAGCGCGTTGAAGGCCCTTACGATCGGGGCGGACAGCGCAAAGTGTGGCGCGTCCAGCGGCACCGCCTTTGGCGCGCCCCGGCGCGGGATCAACCCGCGGGCCGGTTCCGCCTCTTCGACGATGCCGCGGCCAAGCGCCTGTTCCGTCGCGGTCGCGTCGATCCAGCCGACGCAATAGCTGGCGGCAGAGGCATCAAGCATGGCGATATGTTCGTCCCAGCCTTCGGCCCGCCGTTCCGTGACGGTCATCACCGGCCCGGCGCAGCGCTTCATCTGGATTGTGGCCGACAGGATGATACCGGTCTGACCCAGCCCGCCCAGCGTCGCCTGCCACAGGGCGCGGTTTCGCGGGGTGATGGTCCGCCGCTGATCCCCCTGAAGCAGGCGGATGCGGGTCACATGCTGGCCGAAACTGCCCGCGTTGTGGTGGTTCTTGCCGTGCACATCCATGCCGATGGCCCCACCCACCGTGGCGAACCCCGTGCCGGGCAGAACCGGCGGTAGCCAGCCGCGCGGCGAAAAGACCCGGACGATATCGCCCAGTTGCATGCCCGCCTCGACCTCCAGAAGGCCGGTGTCTTCGTCGAAGGACAGGATGCGGTCCAGCCGGGTCATGTCGATGGCCCGACCGCCGTCGTTCAGCGCGGCATCGCCATAGGATCGGCGTTTGCCAATCGCGGGGGCGATGGCACTGTCCAGATCGGCCCGGCGCTCGGGGCGGGCCAGATCACCCGTCGCCCGCAGGGCACGGCCCCACCCGGCATAGCTGTCTGTCTTCCAGCGCATCAGCCCGCCCCTACCGCCCGGTTCGAGGCGCGTTCGGCCAGCGGAAAGACCAGAAGCCCGATGCCGATGGCAAACCAGAGCGTGGTCAACCGGATGATGGCCGTGGCGGGGATCGACACCTCCAGCGGAACGCCCTGCAGGCTCAGAAGGGCGACCATTGCCGCCTCCGCCCCGCCGACACCGCCCGGCGCACCGGTCAGCCCGCCCGCGAGGGTCGAAAATGTGAAAATGGCAACTGCCATCCAGAATCCGATGTCTGCACCCATCCACATCAGCAGGAAATGAAAAGCCAGTCCTTCAGCCAGCCATCCGGTCAGGCCCAGGATCAGGGCAAGGATGGCGGTCTTCGGGTCCGAAAAGACGCCCAGCGACCGCGCCGCCCGACGCACCCGCGCCATAAGTCGTGGGAAGCGTCCGGTCAGCCGGTAAACGGCTTCGGCCATGCCAGACAACAACCGGGGGCGGGTCGCGACAAAGGCCGCAGCAAGGGCCAAAACGACCACTGGTGTGGCATAGGCGATCCCGCCGGTGCCAAGGGTCAGCCCCAGCCCAAGGATCACCGCCATCGCCGCAAGGTCGCTGGCCCGGTCCATCAGGACCAGAGGTGCGGTGCGTTCCACCGCCCAACCGGTTTCACGCCGAAGCCAGCGCATCCGGATCAATTCGCCCACCCGGCCGGGGGTGACAGACATGGCAAACCCGCCAAGGAAATGGCGGATGTCCTGCCAGAACCCCGTGGGCAGGCCCATGCGGCGTGCAAACAGGTGCCATCGCGCCCCGCGAAACAGGTAGTTAACAAGGCTGAGGCCCAGAAGCGCCGCGCCCTGCCACAGATGCAGGCGGGACACCTGGTGCAGCGTTTCTTCCCAGCCCGTTGCGGCGGCCAGCCCGGCCAACCCGGCGATCACCAACGCGAACAACCCGCCCAAAAGGGCGATGTCGCGCCAGCGCCTGCGGGGCGACTGGGGGGCGGGGGCTGTGGGGGTCATCGGACCTGCTGCGATATTGCCTGTGTTCATTGCCGCCCGGATAGCGACAGAATTGGGCAAGAATATGGTGCTGTTGCGGAATGGGAAACAATTTTCAGGGCGGCGGCAGGCCGCGCCGCCCCGGTGTTTTCCCTAGCTGGCCTTCTTCTTGGCCGCGGCTTTCTTTGGCGCGGCCTTTTTCGGGGCGGCCTTCTTCTTGGTGCCCTTCTTGCTGGCCTTTTCATTGACCAGTTCAATCGCCATTTCCACCGTCACTTCGGCCGGGTCCACGTCTTTGGGCAGGGTCGCGTTGACCTTTTCCCATTTCACGTAAGGCCCATAGCGGCCGGCCATCACGGCCATCGCGCCGCCGTCCGGGTGGTCGCCCAACTCTTTCAGCGGTGCGGCGGCGGTGCGGCCACCACGCGATGCCGCCTTTTGCGCCAGCACTTCCACGGCACGGTTCATCCCGATGGTGAACACCTCGTCCACCTCCTTGATATTGGCATAGACCTTGCCGTGTTTCACGAAGGGGCCATAGCGGCCGATCCCGGCCTCGACCATCTCGCCATCTTCCGGATGCGGGCCAACCTCGCGCGGGAGGCTAAGCAGCATAAGCGCCTTTTCCAGATCGATTTCAGAGGGTTGCCAGCCCTTGGGCAGGCTGGCGCGGGGCGGCTTGGGCTGATCCTCGGTCGGCTCTCCACGCTGGACATAGGGGCCGAACCGGCCATCGCGCAGGCTGATCGGGTCGCCATTGTCATGGCCGAGCAGCTTTCCGTCCGGCCCGATGCCCTCACCCTCGGCGCCCGGTGGGCCGAAGGGGCGGGTGTAGCGGCATTCGGGGTAGTTGGAGCAGCCGATGAAAGCGCCGCCGGACCGGGCGGTGCGCATCGACAACCGGCCCTGCCCGCAGTTGGGGCAGAGGCGCGGGTCGGTCCCGTCCTCAGTCGGGGGGAACAGGTGCGGTTCCAGCACCTCGTTGATCTTTTCCAGAACGTCGGTGATCCGCAGTTCCGCGGTTTCCGCCAACGCGGCGGAAAAATCACGCCAGAAGCGGCCCAGCACGTCCTTGTAATTCACGTCGCCCGCGCTGACCTCGTCCAGCTCGTTTTCCAGACCGGCGGTAAAGTCATAGCCCACGTAGCGGCGGAAGTAGTTTTCAAGGAAAGCAATGACCAACCGGCCCTTGTCCTGCGGGATCAGGCGGCCCTTGTCCTTGGTCACATAGTCGCGGTCCTGAATCGTGGTCACGATCGAGGCATAGGTGGACGGGCGGCCGATCCCCAGTTCTTCCATCTTCTTGACCAGCGTCGCCTCGGTATAGCGGGGTGGCGGCTGGGTGAAATGCTGTTCGGGGTCGATCTTCTGCTTCTTGGCCGGTTCGCCTTCGGACAGTTGCGGCAGGCGCTTGTCGTCATCATCGACAACGCTGTCGTCGCGGCCTTCTTCGTAGATCGCGATGAAGCCTTCGAACTGGACGACTTGACCGGTGGCGCGCAGCACGACCTGCCCATCGGCGCTGCCGATATCGACGGTGGTGCGTTCCATCCGGGCGGCGGCCATCTGGCTGGCGATGGTGCGCTTGTAGATCAGGTCATAGAGCTTGCGCTGATCCGCGTCGGAAATCTTCAGATCCTCGGCCGACCGCATCATGTCCGTCGGGCGGATACATTCGTGGGCTTCCTGCGCGTTCTTGGCCTTGTTCTTGTACATCCGCGGGCTGTCCGGCAGATAGTTGTCGCCGAATTTCGCCTT
Organism: Marivivens marinus; assembly: GCF_035969385.1. Taxonomy (NCBI): domain Bacteria; kingdom Pseudomonadati; phylum Pseudomonadota; class Alphaproteobacteria; order Rhodobacterales; family Paracoccaceae; genus Marivivens; species Marivivens marinus. Next base: position 71,684 of record NZ_JAYKKJ010000009.1, read on the forward strand.
GATCGCGTCGCGGGCGGCCATCACCGCCTCGGGCGCCATGTCGATCCCGTCGGTCCGCATGTAGGTGATCAGCCCCGCCTCATACAGGCGTTGGGCGGCGGACATGGTCTGGCGCGCACCCATGCCGAACTTGCGGCTGGCTTCCTGTTGCAGGGTCGAGGTCATGAAGGGCGGAGAGGGGTTCCGGCTGACCGGCTTGGCTTCGACCGATTGCACGGTCAGGTCACGGCTGGTGATCGCCTGAACCGCCAGTTCGGCCTGTGTCGCGTCCTTGATGTCGTGTTTATCAAGCTTCTTGCCCGCCAGAACCGTCAGACGCGCTTCGAACTCGGCCCCGCGCGGGTTTTGCAGGATCGCCTTGACGGTCCAGTATTCCTGTGCACGGAAGGCCTCGATCTCCATCTCGCGTTCGACGATCAGGCGCAAACAAACCGATTGCACCCGGCCGGCCGATTTCGCGCCGGGCAGCTTGCGCCACAGGACCGGCGACAGGTTGAACCCGACCAGATAGTCCAACGCGCGGCGGGCCAGATAGGCCTCGACCAGCGGCGCATCGACTTGCCGGGGGTGCTTCATCGCCTCTTCGATGGCGGATTTGGTAATCGCGTTGAAGGTTACCCGGCTGACGGCAGTGTCCTTCTTGATCGCCTTGCGCTTGGTCAGGGTCTCCTGCAGGTGCCAGCTGATCGCCTCGCCCTCGCGGTCGGGGTCGGTGGCAAGGATCAGGGCGTTGTCATCTTTCAGCGCGTCGGCGATGGCCTTGACGTGCTTTTTTGAATCATTCGCCACCTCCCAGATCATTTCGAATCCGTTGTCGGGATCGACCGATCCGTCTTTCGGGGGCAGGTCGCGGACATGTCCGTAGGAGGCCAGAACCGTGTAGTCGGATCCCAGATACTTGTTGATTGTCTTGGCCTTAGCCGGGGATTCGACGACGACAACGGGCATGGGATTCCTTGGAAACTGGCTGGGTCACTATGGCGGCGGAACATGTGGGACGCCGGGGGGCATTGTCAATGTGCCCATCTGCCCAATGCGTCGGGGGGCGGTATTTTCCCCCTCCGTCGCGGCCAGTTTCGGGGTGTCGGGCCTAGTCCACCCGGGCCAGAAGCCCGCCTGCCTGCCGGGTGATCCGCCCATCAAGTTCAAGGTCGACCAGAACCGGGGCGACAGCGGTCGCCGGCGCCGAAAGATCGCGGATCAGCTGGTCTTCGGCCACGGGCGACGGGCCGAGCCGGTCAAGGATCAGCTGGTGCAGGGCCGCGGTCTGCCGCAGATTCCGCTTGGACGTGGACGGCGGCGTTTCGGGCCGGGGGGCCGGTGCCGCCTGAAGCGGCAGCGCAGGCTGGGCCGGGTCGCCAAGGGCGGCAATGACGTCCTCGGCCCCGCGGATCAGCGTGGCCCCATCGCGGATCAGCCGGTTGCAGCCTGCGGCCCGCGCATCGAAGGGGTGGCCGGGAATGGCCAGAACCTCGCGCCCCAGTCCCAGCGCGGCGTCAGCGGTGATCAGGCTGCCGGACCGCGCGGCGGCTTCCACCACCACAAGCCCCTGCGCAAGCCCCGCGATGATCCGGTTGCGGGCCGGGAAATGGCGCGCCTGCGGTTGCAGGCCCATCGGCTGTTCCGACAGGATCAGTCCCTGTTTGGCGATGTCATGGTGCAGGTCGGTGTTTTCGCTGGGGTAGATCACATCGACCCCGCCCGCGACCACGCCGATGGTGCCCAGTGGCAGGGCAGCGGCATGGGCGGCGGCATCGACCCCGCGGGCAAGTCCCGACACGACGACGAACCCGGCCTCTGACAGGTCGGTGGCCAGTTTCCGGGCAGTGCGGGTGCCAAGGGACGAGGCGTTCCGCGCCCCTACCATCGCCACCATCGGCCGGGACAGAAGCGCCGGGTCGCCCCGCGACCACAGCATCGGCGGCGCATCATCCAGCGCGGCCAACGCAGTGGGGTAGCCCGGTTCCCCCCGACAGATCAGCCGCGCGCCGGCGGCCCGCGCGGCGCGCAGTTCGGCGGCGATTACGCCTTCGGGGCAGGGGGCATAGTCGCTCACGCCAGCGGCACGGGCCACCCCGGGCAGCGCGGCAAGCGCATCCTGGGCGGTCCCGTGTTCGCTGAGGAGGCGATAGAATGTCATCACGCCGACCCGGCGCGAGCGCAGCAGGCGAAGCCACGAAAACCGATCATCTTCCGTGGTGGGTGGGAGTGGGGGGTGAGTGGAAGAAGGGTGTTCTTCGGTCATCCGTGTCTCCGCCTGTTGCTGATGACAGGTGTAGAATCGGAATGGTTAACCGGCGGTAAAGCCGAACCGCAAATGCCGAAAAACTTTGATGGGCCGGGTCAGGCCGCGGCCCCACCCACCGTCAAGCCGCCGATCAAAAGGCTGGGCTGGCCCACGCCCACCGGCACCCACTGCCCTGCCTTGCCGCAATTCCCGATGCCGGGATCCAGCGCCAAGTCGTTGCCAATCCCGCGGATTTGCTTCATCGCGGTGGCCCCGTCCCCGATCAGGGTCGCGCCCTTGACCGGGGCGCCGATCACCCCGTTTTTCACGCGGTAGGCCTCGGTGCAGGAGAAGACGAACTTGCCGTTGGTGATGTCCACCTGCCCGCCGCCAAAGCCCACCGCATAGATCCCGTCCTTCAGGTCTGAGACAAGGCTGGCCGGGTCGGCAGTGCCGCCCAGCATGTAGGTATTGGTCATCCGGGGCATCGGGATATGGGCATAGCTTTCGCGCCGTCCGTTGCCGGTGGGGTCGACCCCCATCAGCCGGGCGTTCTGCCGGTCCTGCATGTAGCCCACCAGAATGCCATCTTCGATCAGGACGTTCTTGCCCGAAGGCGTCCCTTCATCGTCCACGGTGATCGACCCGCGCCGGTCGGGGATGGTGCCGTCGTCCAGAACGGTAACACCCTTTGCCGCGACCTGCTGGCCCATCAGCCCGGCAAAGGCGGAACTGCCCTTGCGGTTGAAATCGCCTTCAAGCCCATGGCCTACCGCCTCGTGCAGCAGGATACCGGGCCAGCCGGGCCCAAGGACCACATCCATCACCCCCGCCGGGGCGGCTTCTGCATCAAGGTTCACCAGCGCGATGCGCAGCGCCTCGCGCACCTGCGGCTCCCACGTATCGCGGCGGATCAGGCCGGACAGGTCGGTGCGCCCGCCGCCACCGGCGCTGCCGGATTCGCGGCGTCCATCCTGTTCGACGATCACCGAAACATTCAGCCGGGCCATAGGCCGGGTGTCTGTGACCAACTGCCCGTCGGGGCGCAGGATCACCACCTCTTGGTGCGATGCGGCGAGATTGGCCGACACCTGCACGACGCGCGGGTCAAGACCGCGGGCAAAAGCGTCGATCTCGCGCAGGACATCGATCTTGGCGGGGAAGGTCGCGGCCAGCATCGGGTCTGCGTCACTGTAAAGCTTGCGGTTGGTCGCCTTGGGGCCGGGGGCCATGACCCCGCCACCATCCCCCACGGCCAGCCGCGCCGTGGCAACTGCCCGGGCCAGGCTGTGATCGTCCAGCGTGGTGGAATGGGCATAGCCCGCGGTTTCGCCTTTCACCGCCCGCAGGCCGAACCCTTCGGAGGCGTCGAAACTTGCCGTGCGCAGGCGGCCATCGTCAAAGGCCAACATTTCCGACTTGCGGCGTTCAAGGAACAATTCGCCGTCATCCGCTCCCGCGGTCGCCTCCTGCACCCGTTTCAGGGCGGTGTCGAAGTCCAAATTCGTCTCGAACGGGCGGAACGGGTCTGTTGTCATGGCGTTTTTTCCTGTGCGCGGCGTTGATCTGGGTCAAAAAGCGCCCTTTTGCCGCAATTGGAGTTCTTGAGTTGTCTGTCAGGATATGGGACATGCTTTCCCGGATACAACGGGATTCCATGCCCTTCTGTCGGCATGGCTGTCTCAGGGACGCGGCGAAGATGCCGATAAGAACAGGGTATGACATGCGACTGACCAACCTCGTCTCCAAGCTTTCGGCGACCGCCGGGCTGATTCTCGCCGGCGCTGCCGCCTCTGCTCAAGACGTGACGCAGGACCTGCCGATCGTCGGGGCCCCGATTGAACAGGGCATCGGGTTCCAGCCCGCCGCGACCGAACTGGCCCGCGACCTGCAGTGGCTGGACGGGCTGCTTCTGGTGATCATCACCTGCATCACGCTGTTTGTCGTGGCGCTGCTGGCCTATGTGATCCTGCGCTACAACAGCCGCATGAACAAAACGCCCGCGACTTTCACCCATAACTCGCCGCTGGAAGTGGCGTGGACCATCGTTCCGATCGTCATTCTGGTCTTTATCGGTGCCTTCTCGCTTCCGGTCCTGTTCAAACAGCAGGAAATCCCCGAAGGCGACATCCACATCAAGGTGATCGGCTACCAGTGGTACTGGGGCTATGAATACACCGACGAAGGCATCGCATTCGAAAGCTTCATGCTGCAGGAAGACGAGATGGAAGAGTTCGGCTACACTCAGGCCGAATACCGTCTTGCCACCGATACCGCCGTTGTCGTCCCCGTGGGCAAGACCATCGTGATGACCGTGACCGCTGACCCGGCAGGCGTGATCCACTCCTGGACCATCCCGGCCTTCGGCGTGAAGCAGGACGCCGTGCCGGGCCGCAACGCCCACCTGTGGTTCAACGCCGAGCAGGAAGGCATTTTCTTCGGTCAGTGTTCCGAACTTTGCGGCAAGGACCACGCCTATATGCCGATCACCGTGAAAGTGGTCAGCGAAGAGGCCTATGCCGAATGGCTGGCCGCGAACGGCGCTGGCGCCTGATCGTGACACGGGCGGCCTGATACCCGGGCCGCCTGCGACGCCTTGGCGCGCTGACCTTCGGGCTGGCGCGCTATCTTCACCGGGGACAACCCCCGGATAGATGGACAGGACATGACCGACGCAAGCCTGCAAGACACGACCTACGAGGCCAGCATGGGTGATTATTTCGCCCTGTTGAAGCCGCGCGTGATGTCGCTTGTGGTCTTCACGGCGCTGGCGGGCCTGTTCGTGGCCCCGGTGCCGGTGCATCCCTTCATTGCCTTCGTCGGTATCCTTTGTATCGCTGTCGGGGCAGGGGCCTCTGCCGCGCTGAACATGTGGTGGGATGCTGATATCGACCGGATCATGAAGCGGACCGTGGGTCGCCCGATCCCGTCCGGCCGGGTCCAGCCGGAAGAGGCGCTGGCCATCGGGCTGGCCCTGTCCGGCTTCTCGGTCGTGCTGCTGGGGCTGGCTGCCAATTGGCTGGCCGCCGGGCTTTTGGCCTTTACCATCTTCTTTTACGCCGTGGTCTATACGATCTGGCTGAAACGCTCGACGCCGCAGAACATCGTGATTGGCGGGCTGTCGGGGGCGCTGCCGCCGATGATCGGCTGGGCCGTGGCCACCGGGACCGTCACAGTCGAATCGGCGCTGATGGTCGCACTCATCTTCATGTGGACCCCGCCGCATTTCTGGTCGCTGGCGATCTTCGTGAAGTCCGACTATGGCCGCGCCGGCGTGCCGATGTTGACCGAAACCCACGGGCGGCGGGTCACCCGCAATCATATCCTTGGCTACATGGTCGCGCTGGTGCCGGTATCGCTGGCCATCGCATTCACCTCGATCGGCGGCCCGATCTACCTTGTGACCGCCGTGGCGCTGAACCTGTGGTTCGGCAAGGCCTGCTACGACGTCTGGGCCCGCAAGTCCGAGGGCGAGGCCGAGGCGGATCGCTTTGCGCTAGAACGGCGCGCGTTCAAAGTTTCGCTGGCCTACCTCTTCCTGCACTTCACCGCGCTGATGGCCGAGGCCGCGCTGCGTGGCGTAGGCTTTGGGGGCTGGTAAGATGGCGATCAAGGTCGAACATGAACTGCACGAACGGCGCAAGGGCCGCAACATCGGCCTGCTTTTGCTGCTGATCGGCTTTGTCGGGATCGTCTTTGGACTGACCGTGGTCAAGGTACTGCAACTGGGCGAGGCGGGAAAGTTCGAACGCTTTGACCATGTCGCCCGGCCACAAATTGAACCTGCAACTCAATCGACGGAGGGCTCTGAATGAAAATGTTCGGAAAGACCGTTGAAGGGCCGCAGAAGACCGTGCTGCAACTGGTCAGCGTCGTGTTGCTGATGGGCGGGCTGGCCTGGGCATCGGTGCCGTTTTACGACTGGTTCTGCCGGGTCACTGGATTTGGCGGCGTGCCGAACGTGGCCGAACAGGGCAGCGACGTTGTGCTGGATCAGGAAATCACGATCCGCTTCGATGCGTCGATCGAACGCGACATGCCCTGGACCTTTGAACCGGCCCAGCGGGAAATGACCGTGAAGATCGGACAAACCGCGCTGGCCTTCTATCAGGCGACGAACACGACCGATGTGCCGGTGGCCGGACAGGCGGCCTATAACGTCACGCCCTATCAGGCGGGGCAGTTTTTCGACAAGATCGAATGCTTTTGCTTCACCGAACAGGTGCTGCAACCGGGTGAATCGGTGATGATGCCGGTCAGCTTCTTCGTTGACCCGGCCATCGTGGACGACCGCGAAGGCAAATACATCCACACGATCACGCTGGGATATACTTTCTACCAGATCGACCTGCCGGAAGAAGAACAGCAGGCCGCTTTGACAAACGTGGCGCCAGCCGCCATAGAAACGAACTAGGGACCAAGCCGCAGGGAACGACCGACATGGCTCACGAAAAGAACCACGACTACCACATTCTACCGCCTTCGATCTGGCCGTTCACCGGCGCTGTCGGGGCCTTCATCATGCTGTTCGGCGCCGTTCTGTGGATGTCTCCGCAGCTGTCGGACGAGGCGCGCAAGCCCTACTTCTTCCTGATCGGGCTCGCGCTGGTGCTTTACACCATGTACGCGTGGTGGGCAGATGTGGTCGCCGAGGGTGAAGGCGGCGTGGACCATACCCCGGTCGTTCAGATCGGCCTGAAGTATGGCTTCATCCTCTTCATCATGTCCGAGGTGATGTTCTTCTTCGCCTGGTTCTGGAGCTTCTTCAAACACGCCATGTACCCGATGGGGCCGGAAAGCCCGGCGGTTGATGGTGTCTGGCCGCCCGCAGGCATCGAAACCTTCGATCCGTGGCACCTGCCGCTGATGAACACCCTGATCCTGCTTCTGTCCGGCTGTGCCGCGACCTGGGCGCACCACGCTCTGGTGCATGAAAACAACCGGCGCGACATCAAGCAGGGGCTGATCCTTGCCGTTGGCCTTGGCGTGCTGTTCACCTTCTTCCAGGCCTACGAATACAGCCACGCGGCCTTTGGCCTGTCGGGCAACATCTATGGCGCCAACTTCTTCATGGCGACCGGCTTCCACGGCTTCCACGTGATCATCGGCACCATCTTCCTGCTGGTCTGCCTGATCCGCGTGCAGCGCGGCCACTTCACCCAGCAGCAGCACGTCGGCTTCGAGGCCGCCGCCTGGTACTGGCACTTCGTGGACGTTGTCTGGCTGTTCCTCTTCGCTGCCGTCTACATCTGGGGCGGCTAAGCAGGCGCGGGGTTGACCCCGCCCCCGCTTTGACAAACAACATCGGACGCGCGGGGACAGCCCCGCGCGTTCCCTTTTGAGAAGACAGGAGAAGCGGCCATGCGGCGCTTGTTCTTCCCGGTCCTGATGGGCGCTACCGGCTGCGCGGTCCTTCTGTGGCTTGGCACCTGGCAATTGCAGCGGCTGGACTGGAAACTGGACCTTCTGGCCATGATGGACGCGCGGATCGCCCAGGATCCGGTGCCCTTGCCGGACAATCCCGACTATGACACCCAGAACTACCTGTCGGTCCGGATGACCGGCACGGCGGTCGGGCCGGAACACCGGGTGTTCACATCGGGCACCGCGATGGGGATCGGCTACCGGATCATCACCGCCTTTGAAACCACCGACGGGCGGCGCGTCCTGCTGGACCACGGGCTTTTGCCCGAGGACCGCAAGGCCGAACCGCCGCTGCCGCAGGTCGACGTGGTTAACGAGGTGACAGGCAACCTGATCTGGCCGGACGACAAGACCTCCTCGACCCCGGACCCCGACCTTGCCAGCAACCTTTGGTATGCACGGGACGTGGCCGCCATGGCCGAAGTTCTGCAAACCGAAGAAACAATGGTCGTTTTGCGGACCGCGTCGCACCCGGACCCGCGTTTGACGCCGCTGCCCGTAGACACGCGCGGGATCAAGAACGATCACCGCGAATATGCCATCACATGGTTTCTCTTGGCTCTGGTCTGGGCCGTGATGACCTTGTATCTGATCTATCGCATCCGCAGGGACGAAAACTAATGCGCTATATCTCGACCCGGGGTCAGGCCCCGGCGCTGACCTTCGAAGAGGCAATGATGACCGGGCTGGCCCGCGACGGAGGGCTATATGTGCCCGAAACCGTGCCGACCCTGACCAAGGACGAGATCGCGGCGCTGGCAGGCAAATCCTATGAAGAGGTGGCCTTTGCGGTCATGCGCCCCTTCATCGGCGACACCTTCACGGATGCGGAATTCAAGGGGCTGATCGACGCCGCCTATGCGGGCTTTGGCCATGCCGCCCGTGCGCCGCTGGTGCAGCTTGCCCCGAACCATTTCCTGCTGGAACTGTTCCACGGCCCAACGCTCGCGTTCAAGGACTTCGCGATGCAGTTGATCGGCCAGATGTTCCAGGCCTCGCTGACCCGGTCGGGCAAGCGGATCACCATCGTCGGCGCGACATCGGGCGATACCGGGTCCGCCGCGATCGAGGCGTTCAAGGGCCTCGACAACGTCGATGTGTTCATCCTGTTCCCGCATGGCCGCGTGTCCGAGGTGCAGCGCCGCCAGATGACCACGCCCGCGGAATCGAACGTGCACGCGCTGGCGCTGGATGGCGACTTTGACGATTGCCAGGCCGCGCTGAAGGATATGTTCAACGACTTCGCGTTCCGGGACGAGGTCGGCCTTGCCGGGGTCAATTCGATCAACTGGGGCCGGGTTCTGGCGCAGGTGGTCTATTATTTCTCTTCCGCCGTCAGCCTTGGGGCGCCGCACCGCACGGTCAGCTTTACCGTTCCGACCGGCAATTTCGGGGACATCTTCGCGGGCTACATCGCCAAGCGGATGGGGCTGCCGATTGACCGGCTGGTGGTCGCCACCAACCAGAACGACATCCTGCACCGGACGCTGGAGACCGGCGTCCAGAAGAAACAGGGCGTCACCCCCTCGATCAGCCCGTCGATGGATATTCAGGTCTCCTCCAACTTCGAACGCGCCCTGTTCGACGCCTACGGGCGCGATGGCGGGGTGGTGGCCGAACAGATGGCCGACCTGAAGGACAAGGGTGAGTTTCACGTCAGCCAGGGGGCCTATGACTGGCTGAAGGAACAGTTCGACAGCGGCCGCGCCTCGGAAGAGGAAACGCTGGCCACGATCCGCGCCGAAAAAACTGCCTCGGGCGAGGTTCTCTGCCCACATTCCGCCGTGGGCGTGAAGGTGGCCGAAAGCTTCCTGTCCGAGGTGCCGATGATCACACTGGCCACGGCGCACCCGGCCAAGTTCCCCGACGCGGTGGAACAGGCCTCCGGCATCCGGCCCGCCTTGCCGCCGCGCATGGCCGACCTGTTTGACCGGGACGAACGGGTGACTCGCGTTCCCAATGACCTTGGCGCGCTGACCGCGCTGATCCGCGAAAGGCGCCGCGCTTGACCGTCCAGCTGCACACGCTTCCCAACGGCCTTCGGATCGTGACTGAAAACATGCCGGGGCTGAAATCGGCCTCGGTCGGGGTTTGGGTCATGGCCGGGGGGCGGCACGAACGGGCCGAACAGAACGGGATTGCCCATTTCCTTGAACATATGGCGTTCAAGGGAACCAAGACCCGCAGCGCGCTTCAGATCGCCGAACAGATCGAGGACGTGGGCGGCTATATCAACGCCTATACAAGCCGGGAAACCACCGCCTATTACGCGCGGGTGCTGGAAGAGGACGTGCCGCTGGGCCTTGACCTGATCGCGGATATCCTTGTGAACCCCGTCTTCGACCCCGCCGAAATCGAGGTCGAACGCGGCGTGATCCTGCAAGAGATCGGGCAGGCGTTGGATACGCCCGACGATATCGTGTTCGACTGGTTGCAGGAAGCGGCCTATCCCGATCAGCCGCTGGGCCGGACGATCCTTGGCCCGGTCGAACGGGTCCGGGCCTTTACCCGCGATGACCTCGCAGGCTTCGTCGGGGAACGCTATGGGCCGGACCAGATGATCCTGGCGGCGGCGGGGGCCGTCGACCATGACGCGATCGTGCGGCAGGCCGAAGCGCTGTTTGGGCATCTGCCCCGCGTTCGTGCGGCGGACAGGGCCGTGCCGGCCCTGTTCAAGGGCGGCGAACACCGGGTGCTGAAGCCGCTTGAACAGGTGCATTTCGCGCTGGCCTTCGAAGGGCCGGATTACCGCGACCCGATGATTTTTGCCGCGCAGATCCATTCCATCGCCCTGGGCGGCGGTATGTCGTCGCGCCTGTTTCAGGAAATCCGCGAACGGCGGGGCCTGTGCTATACCATCTTCGCGCAGGCCGGGGCCTATGACGACACCGGCATGACGACCGTCTACGCGGGCACATCCGCCGAACAGATCGCCGAACTGGCCACCATCACCGTGGATGAAATGAAGCGCGCCGCCGAGGACATGACCGAGGCCGAGGTCGCCCGCGCCCGCGCCCAAATGAAGGCCGGGATGCTGATGGGGCTGGAAAGCCCGTCGAACCGGGCCGAACGGCTCGCGCGGATGCTGCAAATCTGGGACCGCATTCCGAGCCTTGAGGAAACCGTGGAAAAGATCGACGCGGTGACCGTCGACGAGGTGCGGCGGTTCGGCGAAGACCTTGTCGGGCGAGTGGGTACGGCACTGGCCGTCTACGGCCCGGCAGAGGCCGCACCGCGGCTGGAGGAGATCCGCGAAAGGCTTGTCGCCTGATGCTGGGAACGCGGCGCAAGGTTCGGATCGAAACCGAACGGATGACCCTGCGCCCGCCGATGCATGGCGATTTTCGGGATTGGGCCAACCTGCGCCGGATCAGTCGCGATTTCCTGACCCCGTGGGAACCCACTTGGGCGGACGATCACCTGAGCCGCAAGGCCTTTACCAACCGGGTCTATTGGGCGCAGCGGTCGATCAACAACGGATCGGCGGTGCCGCTGTTCCTGATCCGGCGCGAGGATCAGGCGCTTTTGGGGGCGATCACACTGGACAATATCCGGCGCGGCCCGGCACAGGCGGGCACCACCGGCTATTGGATCGGCGAACCCTACGCCCGCCACGGCTACATGCGCGAGGCGATCACGGCGCTGGTCCACTATGCCTTTACCACCCTTGACCTGAGCCGGATCGAAGCGGGCTGCCTGCCGGAAAACACGCCATCGCGCAGCCTGCTGGAAAGCTGCGGCTATAAATACGAGGGCGTTGCGCAAAGCTATCTTCAGATCAACGGACGCTGGCGCAATCACGTGCTTTACGCCAACCTGCGCCATGACCGGCGCGGTAAGACCGGGGTCGGGCTGGCCTGAGGGGGTGGTGGGTTGAAACCCACCTTACGAAGGGGCGCTGCCCCTTTGGCCCGTTCCGGGCCATTCACCCCGGAGTATTCCGGCGGTTTGGAAAACAAGACACAAGCCTCGCTTTTGCGTTCGAGCGGAGCGAGAGGCAGCGAAAGGAATGCATTATTCCGAACCGCCGCCGGGCAAAATGAGAGTGGGGGAGTAAGGTGGGTCTTGACCCACCCTGCGCGAGAGGGCGGACAGTATGCTGAACCCGGCGACGGCAGAGTTTGTTGACGGCCTGGCGGCCCGCCTTGCGCCCGGTGCGCTGCGCGAAGGGGCCAGCTATTTCGAGGAACCGCGCGGCCGCTGGCAGGGGCAGGGTTTCGTCCTAGCCCCCGCAAATACCGATGAGGTGGCCGAGATTGTCCGCGCGTGTGCAGCGGCGGGCGTGGGGGTCGTGCCCTACGGCGGCGGCACCGGGTTGGTGGGCGGGCAGATCCTGGCCGATGGCCCCGCGCCCGTAGTCTTGTCGCTGGAGCGGATGACCGCCATTCGCGAAGTTCTGCCCAGCGAAAACGTCCTGGTGGTCGAGGCAGGCGCGATCCTGGCCGATGTGCAGGCCGCCGCCGCGGCGGTGGACCGGCTGTTTCCCCTGTCCCTTGCATCGGAAGGGTCGGCGCGGATTGGGGGGCTTCTGGCGACCAATGCGGGCGGGGTTAACGTGCTGCGCTATGGCAATGCCCGGGCGCAGGTTCTGGGGCTTGAGGTGGTGACGGCGCAGGGCGAGGTCTGGAACGGCCTGACCCGGCTGCGCAAGGACAACACCGGCTATGACCTGCGCGACCTGTTCATCGGGTCAGAAGGCAGCCTTGGGATCATCACCGCCGCCGCGCTGCGCCTGTCGCCCCGGCCTGCCGCCCATGGGGTGGCGATGCTGGCGGTGCCGGATCCGGCGGCGGCGCTGGACCTGCTGGCGCTGGCGGGGGCGCGGGTCGGCGAAACCATTTCCGCCTTCGAACTGATCCACCGGCAGGGCACCGACTTCCTGTCCGAGGTCGGGCCGGAGGTGACCCACCCCTTTGCCGAGCAACCCGATTGGATGGTGCTGATCGACCTTGGTCTGCCAACGGGCATTGTGCCGGTCGATGTTCTGGAAAGCCTCTTCGCCGAGGCGTTTGAGGCCGGGATCGTCACCGACGGGGTCGTGGCCAGTTCCGACGCGCAGGCCGCCGCGCTTTGGTCGATCCGGGAATCGATCCCGCTGGCCAACCGCCGGATCGGGTCGATCTCGTCCCATGACGTGTCCGTGCCCCTGTCGCTGATCCCCGAGTTCATTGACCGGGGCGGGCGGGCGTTGGCCGCGCTGGGCGACTTCCGGATCAATTGTTTCGGGCACCTTGGCGACGGGAACCTGCATTACAACGTGTTTCCACCCAAGGGTCGGGACAAGGCGGAGTATCTGGACCAGCGCGAGGCCATCAAGACATGTGTCCATGACCTTGTGCATGACCTGGGCGGATCAGTCAGCGCCGAACACGGGGTCGGGCGGCTCAAGGTCGGGGACCTTGAACGCTATGCCGATCCGGTAAAGCTGCAGCTGATGCGCCGGATCAAGGATGCGCTGGACCCCGCCGGGATCATGAACCCCGGCGCGGTGGTGCGGGCGAAAGGCTAGACGTTGAGCAGCAGGTGTTCCCGTTCCCACGGGCTGATCACCTGAAGGAATTCCTCGTATTCGGTGCGCTTCACGATGGAATAGACCCGGGCGAATTCCTCGCCCAGAACCTCATGCATTTCTTTCGCGCCTTCGAATACGTCCAACGCGTCGCCCATGACGCGGGGGATATCTTCCTCTCCGTCATAGGCATCACCCTTGAACTGCTTGTCGGGCCAGCATTCGTTCATCATCCCAAGATAGCCACAGGCAAGCGACGCGGCGATCCCAAGGTAGGGGTTGCAATCCATCCCGGCGAGCCGGTTTTCGATCCGGCGGCTGGCGGGCCCGGACAGCGGCACCCGGATACCGGTGGTGCGGTTGTCACGCCCCCAGGCCAGGTTGATCGGCGCGGCGTGGTCGCGGACATAACGGCGGTAGCTGTTCACATAAGGCGCCAGAACCGCGATGGCCGAGGGCAGGTATTTCTGCATCCCGCCAAGGAAGTGGAAGAAGGCATCGGTCTCGCCGCCTTGTGGCCCCGAGAAGATATTCTGCCCGGTTTCGATATCCACCACCGAATGGTGGATATGCATGGCGCTGCCCGGTTCTTCGGCAATGGGTTTGGCCATGAAGGTGGCGAAACAGTCGTGGCGCATCGCCGCCTCGCGGATCAGGCGTTTGAAATAGAACACCTCGTCGGCCAGTTTCACCGGGTCGCCGTGCAGCAGGTTGATCTCCAGCTGGCCGGCGCCGCCTTCCTGGGTGATGCCGTCAATCTCGAACCCCTGCGCCTCGGCGAAATCATAGATATCGTCGATCACCGGGCCGAATTCATCGACGGCGGTCATGGAATAGGCCTGACGCGCGGCGGCGGGACGGCCCGACCGGCCCATCATCGGCTCGATCTTCTTGGCCGGATCAAGGTTCCGGGCGACAAGGTAGAATTCCATTTCAGGGGCGACCACGGGTTCCCAGCCCTGCTTGCGATACAGGTCCACCACGCGCTTGAGCACGTTGCGCGGGCTGTAGGGGATAGGCTTGTCCTTGCGGTCATAGGCGTCGTGGATCACCTGAAGCGTCCAGTCCCCCGTCCAGGGCGCGGCGCTGGCGGTGGACATGTCCGGTTTCAGGATCATGTCGCGTTCAATGAACCCTTCCTCGCCCGCGGCTTCACCCCAGTCACCGGTGATGGTCTGGTAGAAGATGGAATCGGGCAGGTGGAAATAGGGTTGCTTGCCGAATTTCGAGGCCGGAACGGCCTTGCCCCGCGCGATGCCGGGCAGGTCCGAGATGATGCATTCTACCTCGTCCAGACGACGGTCCGTCAGGTATTCCTTGGCCGCGTCGGGCAGTTTTGATGTCCAGTCGGTGCTCATGGGTCAGAGCTTTCTTTCCTTGAAGAACCGGGCGATGCGCTGCGCGAAGGCGGCGTTGTCGACGGGCCGGTCCGTATTGTCGATCGCCGCGTCCAGCAGCGGGTCGGGCACGACACCCCGACCGCGGGTTTCGGCAAGCCCCTTCACAAAGCCCGGCTCAAACTCCGGGTGGGGTTGCACGGTGAAGGCGCGGGTGTCGTAGACCAGCGCCGCGTATTTACAGAAATCGTTGCTGGCGCAGACCTCGGCCCCGTCCGGAATGGCGGTGACCTGATCCTGATGCCATGCGTTCAGCGCGACCGTTTCGCCGCCCATGTCGTATTCGGTCCGGCCCACGGCCCAGCCGCCCGCGAATTTCTCGACCTTGCCGCCAAGGGCCTGCGCGATGATCTGATGGCCAAAGCAGACCCCGACCATGGGGACGGCGGCGGCAAAGGCGCTGCGGATGAACTCCTCCAGCAGGGGGATGAACGGCAGGTCGTCATAGGTCCCGTGCCGCGACCCGGTGATCAGCCAGCCGTCACAGTCCTGAACGCCCTGCGGGAATTCCATATCCACGACGGAATAGACCGCCGTGTCGAATCCCCGTTCGCCCAGCATCTTTTCAAAGAACGATCCGTAGTCGCCCCAATCATCCTTCAGGGCGTCGGGCGAATGCCCTGCTTGCAAAATACCGATCTTCATGGGTCACCGATAAGGTTGTCAGGGGTCAGGTTACGCGCGCTTGTGATTTGCCACAAGCGGCTGTCAAACCGTGTCGAGGTAGAGGTCCAGCTTTTCGTTTGGGCTAAGCTCGCGGAAGTAATGCAGCTCCTGCCGCTTGGTCAGAACGAAGTTCTGGATCAGCTGTTCCGGAAGGATCCGCTTGGCCAGTTCGCTTTCTTCCAGCGCGTCGATCGCCTCGGCCCATGTGGCGGGGATCTGCGGCAGATCCTGTTCATAGGCATTGCCGGAAATCGGTGGTGGCGGGGTCAGCCCGTCTTCGATCCCGATCAGGGCCGATCCCAGAACAGCGGCAAGGAACAGGTAGGGGTTCACGTCGCCCCCGGCGACCCGGTGTTCCACGCGGCGCCCGGCGGGGCTGCCGCCCGGCACGCGGACACTGGCGGTGCGGTTTTCATAGGCCCAGCAGACCCCGGTCGGCGCATGGCTTTCGGGGACCAGCCGGTCATAGCTGTTGCCGTGCGGGGCGAAGATCAGCGCCAGATCGGGAATGCCCTTCAGACAGCCTGCAATCGCCTGCCGCAAAAGGGGCGTGCCTTCATGCGTGCCGTCGGCGAACAGGTTTTTCCCGTCCTTGTCGATGACCGAGAAATGCACATGCATCCCGTTCCCGGCATAGTCTTCATAGGGTTTGGCCATGAAACTGGCGGCCATGTCGTGTTTCCGCGCCAACCCGCGTACCAGCATCTTGAACAGCCACGCATCGTCGGCGGCGCGCAGGGCGTCATCCACGTGGACAAGGTTGATCTCGAACTGGCCAAGGCCGACTTCGGACGTCGCGGCCTCGGTCTCGATCCCCATGGCGTCGCAGCCATCGTAGAGATCGTTGAAGAAGTTGTCGAAGGCGTCCAGCGCCCGCAGCGACAGGATTTCCGCCCCGGGACGGCGCTTGCCGGACCGGGGGGAAGCGGGCTGCTGAATTTCGCGGCCGGAATCGTCGACGAGGTAGAACTCCATCTCGGTCGCCACGACCGGGGTCATGCCAAGCGCCTTGTAGCGCTCGACGACCATGGCCAGCGCATGGCGGGGGTCGCCGCCAAAGGGCTGGCCATCTTCGGTATACATCCACAAGGGCAGCAGCGCCGAAGGCGAATTCAGCCAGGGCATCGGCACATAGCCCCGTTCGGTCGGTTGCAGCACGCCGTCGGGGTCGCCGATTTCAAAGACGAGGGGGCTGTCTTCGACATCCTCGCCCCAGATATCAAGGTTCAGCACCGAAAGGGGGAATCGCATCCCCTCTTCTTCGATCTTGCGGGCAAAGCGGATCGGGATCCGTTTGCCGCGCGCCTGTCCATTCAGATCCGCCGCCCCGGCGCGGATGCTTTTGTATTCCGGGTGGGCGTCAAGCCAGCTTGTCATGGTCTCACCTATGGGGGACCAGGGCACGGTGGCGAATGGATGCGGCGACAGCGCGTCGCGCAGACAGTGCGGCCATGCCCTTGGCCCAATTATTATGATCAAATTTTTGAAAGCCGGTTGTAGCGCCTGACTGCCCGCGTTTCGTCAAGAATCGCGGCGGTTCGGGATCACCGGAAAAATTTGATCATATGTTGGATACTCTGGCGACAGCGGGGCAGGCAAGCGAAATCTTTCGCCCCGCTGCGCAGGTCAGCGGATCAGGTTCATCCGCAGGCGCATCTTTTGCCGCCGTTCTTGTGGCAGGTGCCGGTTCAGCCGCTTGTTCACACGGCCGAAAATGGTGATCACCGTCAGGGTCAGCAGGATGAAATAGAAGGCCAGGATCGGGTAGGGGACGAAGGGGTTGAACGTCTTGTCCGCGAAATAGCTGGCATAATACAGCGCGTCGCCCCGCTGCCCCCATGTCGGAAAGCCCGAGAACGACACCAGCGCCGTGGCATGGAACAGAAAGATCGCTTCGTTCGTATAGGCGGGCCAGGCAAGGCGCAGCATGGTGGGCCAGATGATCCGCTTGAACCGGGGCCAGCCGGACAGGCCATAGGCATCCGCCGCCTCCACATCACCCTTGGGCACAGCCCGCAGCGCGCCATAGAATATCTCGGCCGAATAGGCGGATGTGTTCAGGATCAGCACGATCAGCGCCCCGGCCTGCGCGGCGGTCAGCCACGGCATGATCCCGGCCTGCTTCAGGCTCAGGAACAGGAAGTAGGCAAAGAAGAACTGGATGAACAGCGGCGATCCCCGGAACACGAAGATGAACCATTCGGCGGGCTTGCGCAGCCAGCGGTTGGTCGATCCCTTCGCCACCGCAAGGGCAGAGGCAAAGAAGAACCCGATCCCGATGGCAAGGACGCCGTAGTAAAGGTTCCAGATCATCCCCGACCCGATCAGCGTGAATTGCTGGCACAGGGTGAAATCGTCCCGCGGCAGCAGCCGTTCGCCGATGCCGATGGACCGCAGGGCGTAGGCGTTGATCGTTTCCCAGCAGGTCATCATGTCGCTGCCTTCCGCATGGCTTCGCCGCCGATGGTGGCCTGCCCGTGGGTCAGCCGCATGGTCAGCCGGTCAAAGGCGATTTCAGAGACGCGGGTGAAGGCAAGGTAGAAGACCAGCAGCCCAAGGAAATACCAGATGCGCCAGTCGCCGTGCGGGTAATCGGTGAACCGTTCGTTGATGGACCCGCCCAGTTCGCGGGCCCAATAGACGATGTCCTCGACCCCCAGAAGGAACAGAAGCGGCGTCGCCTTGATCAGGATCATCCACAGGTTCGACAGACCGGGCAAAGCATAAAGCCACATCTGCGGCACAAGGATCCGGCGGAACACCTGGCGGCGGGACATGCCATAGGCCTCGGCGGTTTCAAGCTGGGCGCGGGGCACCGCTTGCATCGCGCCATAAAGAACGTTGGCGGCAAAGGCGCCAAAGACGATGGCAAAGGTCAGCACCGCAAGGAAAAAGCCATAGGTTTCATGCACCCATTGGGGCGCGTTGCCCAAGGGCAGCTTGGCCGCGGCGCAGACGATGAAATCGTTGCCCTGCCGGATCGGTTCTTCCCAGTCGGGGCATTTGATCCGGTGACGGATGTATTCGAACAACTGGTCCAGCGCGATCACGAAGAACAGGAAGAAGGCGATATCGGGCACGCCCCGAACAATTGCGATATAGGCCTTGCCGAACCAGCGCAGCGGGGCAAAGGCGCTGCGGGCGGCACTGGCCCCGCCAAATCCGAACAACAGGGCGGTCGGCGCGGTGATGGCCAGAAGGACCAGAACCGTCAGGAACGACCAATAGAAATTCATGTGCTTGCCCGTGGTCAGGTAGCACGAAAGCCACTGGATGCGGCCGAGGGTGTCGGGTTCAACGCAGAATTCGAACATGGGCGTCCATCACGTCCATCAGGAAAGACCCCCGCGCTGGATGCGCGGGGGTCGCTTGGGGTCTTACCAGGTGCTGGCGACTTCCCACTTTTCGATCAGCGCGTTCAGCGACCCGTCGTCCTTCATGGACTGGATCGCCGCGTCGAGGGCGGCTTTCAGCTCGCCATCGGATTCACGCACGCCGACGCCGACACCGCCGCCGATCATCTCGGAGCGCTCCAGCATCACCAGCCCGTCCTGACCCACGAAGGGATCAAGGAAGGCCTTGTCGGCCAGAACCGCGTCGGCCTCGCCGTTGCGGACCGCGTTCACGGTTTCCTCGGGCGTCGGGAATTCGACAAGGGTCCAGCCCTGTTCGGCGACATAGGCGGCCTGAATGGTCGCAGCCTGCGCGGCGATCACGGCGCCGGTCACGTCAAGACCCGCGTCCATCGCAAGGTAGGACGACGGATCCGGCGGGGTGTAGGCCTGGGTAAAGTCGATGACCTCGTCGCGTTCGTCGGTGATCGACATGCCCGCGATGATGGTGTCGTAGTTGCCGGACACGAGGTTCGGGATGATCGAATCCCACTCGTTGGTGACCCATTCACAGGTCAGTTCGGCGCGGGCGCACAGCTCGTCACCCAGTTCACGCTCGAACCCGTCAACCTCGCCGGCGTCATTGATGAAGTTCCACGGAGGGTAGGCGCCTTCGGTGCCCATGCGGACAACGCTGTGGCTTTCCGCATAGGCGGCCCCGGCGGCAAAGGCCGCGATCGCCGTGGAGAGCATAAGTTTCTTCATGGTTTTCTCCCAGTTGGTGTTGATCTTCAGGGTCAGGCCGGAACGGTGGCGGACAGGAACTGCCGCAGCCGGTCGGTCTGTGGGTTGCCGAACAGGTCGGCGGGGGCGCCTTCCTCTTCGATCTTGCCCATGTGCAGGAACACGACGTGATCCGAAACATCATGGGCCATTCGCATATCATGGGTCACGATGATCATGGTGCGGCCCTCGCTGGCCAGATCCTTGATCACCTTTACAACTTCCTGTTCCAGTTCCGGGTCCAGCGCCGATGTGGGTTCATCGAACAACAGGGCCTTGGGTTCCATGCACAGGGCGCGGGCAATCGCGGCGCGCTGCTGTTGGCCGCCCGAAAGCTGGGCCGGGTAGGCATCGCATTTGTCGCCGATCCCCACCTTGGCAAGGTATTTCCGGGCCGCTTCCTCGACCTCGGCCTTGTCGCGGCCAAGGACGGTGACAGGCGCTTCCATCACGTTTTGCAGGATGGTCATATGGGACCACAGGTTGAACTGCTGGAACACCATCGACAGGTTGGTGCGGATGCGGATCATCTGGGCATGGTCGGCGGGATGGCGGTTCAACCCGCTGCCCCCCCATTTGACCGGCTCGCCGCAGAACAACACATCGCCCTGCTGGCTGTCTTCCAGAAGATTGGCGCAGCGCAGAAGCGTGGATTTGCCGGACCCGGACGATCCGATCAGCGATACCACATCGCCTGCATTGGCCTTGATATCGACGCCCTTGAGCACCTCAAGCGACCCGTAGGATTTGTGCAGGTCGCGGATTTCGATCACGGGTGTTTCTGTGGTCACGGTCGGCAGCTCTTCCCTGTTCAGGGGCTGAGTAGGGCGGAATTTCCGCCACTTTGCAACGCCCTTTGTGGCTTGACGCTAGGTCGCTTTGCCCGAAACGGCAAGCCCGACTTGCCGATCCGGCACTTCCCCGGGCGGGGTCGGCAGGGGGATGTCATAGGCGCTGTCGGGCAGGGGAACGAGGCCGCGCAACCGCAGGGTGTCGCGGTGTTCAGACGGCAGGGCGGCGATCGCCTCGGCAATGGCCGCGAAATAGGGGGCCGGGTCCTGCCCCGGGCGGGTGACGAAGGTCATGCCGGGGGTCGCGTCCGTGGTGCCGATGACCCGAAGCCGGGGGACTAGCGGATCGTCGATCTGCCCCTGCACCCAGAAGGTATGCGTGTCGATGGCGGCAATATCCGCGCGACCCTCGGCCACGGCCTCCATGCTGTCGCGATGCGATCCGGTGCGGATGTGCGGGGCAAACTGGAACCCCCGCGCGGCGGCCCAAAGCTGGGGGGCGCCATAGCCAGAATTGGACAGGGGTTCGTTATAGGCCAGCCGGTAGTCGGCGCAGGAGGCCGGGTCGGTGGCCGGGTCATCCGCCCGGACCACAAAGACCGAAGTGTAATAGCCGGGATCGACGCCCGGAATGCCATAGTCCGCCGCCCCGATCATCGTGACCTTACCCCGGAACCGGGCACGCCACGGCAGGTTGCAGATCTGCGACAGGACAAGATCGGGCCGGGCCCAGCCGTCCACATGGCCGGTGTCGCGGTCCAGCGTGTCGGGGGCGGCGATGCCCCGGTCCCGCAGACCATCCCGGATCAGCGCCCAGAGGGCATCATGCGCCGCGGCGTGCTGCGGCCGGTCATACATCGGAAGCGCGGCGTACATCAGGCGGGCCGCTCCAGCGACAGGCGGATGCGGTTGCTGTCCTGATCGCTGACGCCCAGCATCGGCGCGACCATGCGCATTAGCTGGTCCTCATGCTCCTCACGGATTCCATCGGCCAGCACGATGCGCCACAGCGCCTCGATCACCGCCTCGCGGTCCTCGTAGGGGACCGCATCCTTGATCGCGCGGGTGAACCGCACCGTATCGGGGGCGTCATGTTCCAGCGCCTCGGCCTGCGCCCGCAGTTTGGCCGCCTCGACCGGGTTCAGATCGTAGCGGGCGGCGATCATCCGGTCGATCAGGGCGATCTCGCCCACCTGATAATCCCCGTCGGCCTTGGCCAGCCGCACCAAAAGGGCACAAAGGGCAAGCCGCGCGTCCGTGTCGGGCAGCGGGGAAGGGGCGGGGGCCGTCAGGCGCTTGAGAAGATCAGCGAACATGTCAAAGACATAGGCCAGCAATCCCGCGCGGGGAAGGGGCAAGGCCGCCCGGCATCACAAAGACGCGAACAGCCCCGACAGCCGCGCCAGTTCCGCGTCCAGCCCATAGGGCGGGTTCACGATGAACAGGCCCGACCCGACCATTCCGTGGCCCTCGCGGGCCGGGGGAAAGGCGACCTCGTGCCGGGTGCCACCGGGGATCGCCTGTTCCAGTGCCGACAGCATCGGGGCGTGGCGACCATCGCGCAGGATCGGATACCACAGGATCAGCACGCCCACCGGCCATTTGCGATGCACCCGGCGCAGGAATTGCGCCATCGCGTCATAATCGGCTTTCACCTCGTAGGACGGGTCCACCAGAAGCACGCCCCGGCCCGGATCGGGCGGCACGGCGGACAGGATCAACTCAAGCCCGTCGCGCTGGTCGATCTGGGCGCCAAGGCCCATGACCTCGCGCAGGGCGGCAACCTCCTGCGGGTGCAACTCGGCAAGGCGCAGGCTGTCTTCGCCGCGCAGAACCTCTGCCGCGATCAGGGGCGATCCGGGATAGGCGCGGGGCCCATGGGTGGCGCGGATGGTCGCAAGGGCGCGGGCAAAGGGATGATCCGGGGCGAACCAGCCCAGCCGGTCCACCACGTCGATGCCCGCCGCCGCCTCGCCGGTCTTTTGCGCTTCGACCGCGTCCAGATCATAAAGCCCCCGGCCCGCGTGGGTTTCGAAATAGGACAGGGGTTTCGGCTTTTGCCCCATGTAATCCAGCACCCAGGCGAGAGCCGCGTGCTTGTGCACATCAGCCATGTTCCCGGCGTGATAGGCGTGTTGATAGGACAGCATGGCCGGGGCCTTTCGGGTCAGGTGGGTCAAGACCCACCTTACGGGGTCTGCGCCGGGGGTAGGGTGGGTTTCAACCCACCACCCCGGTCCTAGCTGGCGGGGGCGACAAGCGCAAAGATGAAATCGTCCAGCGCATAGCCGCCGGGGTCATCCGGGGCCAGCGTGAACCCAGCGGCCCCCGGTCCCCCGTCAACGCGCCATGCAAGGTCCATCGGGCCATGGCGCAAGCGGATGACATCGAACCCGATCGGTGCCCCGTCCCGCCCAAAGATCATCAGAAAGGCCCGCCCCGGCGCGGGTCGACTGCCCAAGGGATCGTCGTAGTCGGCGTGCAGACGAAAGCCGAATTCGGTCTGGTCGGTATCAAAGCGAACCGCAATGGTGCCCTCGCCAAGCGCCCCGACATCCGGAAACCCAACCGGTCCAAGTGGGTAAAGGGCATTCGATCCCAACCCGTCGTGCAGGGAAACGGCCATGTTCCGCCCCGGTGTTCCGGGTGCGATGGGCAGGTCTGGCGGCAGACCCATCAGGTTGAAGAACGCATCGAACTGGCCGGGACCGGGGCCGGGAGCCGTCTGCGGCGGTCGCCCGACGACGTGCTCGCCCAAGGTGATCCCCTCAGCCTCGATCAGGCTGTCGAC
Organism: Marivivens marinus; assembly: GCF_035969385.1. Taxonomy (NCBI): domain Bacteria; kingdom Pseudomonadati; phylum Pseudomonadota; class Alphaproteobacteria; order Rhodobacterales; family Paracoccaceae; genus Marivivens; species Marivivens marinus. The sequence continues at coordinate 94,604 of NZ_JAYKKJ010000009.1, forward strand.
CGACATTCCCGGCTCTGGCTTGGGGGCGAAATCCTCGAAATCCAGCCGCCCGGCAAGGCGACCGGCCATCTCGGCATAGTCTGCGCGGAGAACGTCGGCCTGTGCTGGCAGGGCAGAAAATGCCGCCCAGAACACAAGGCCCCAGCGGATCATACCAGCCGCGAGGTTTCCACGGCGGCCCGCACGAAATCGGCGAACAGCGGGTGCGGGTCGAAGGGTTTCGACTTCAGCTCCGGGTGATACTGGACGCCGATGAACCAAGGGTGGTCCTTCCATTCGACGATCTCGGGCAGGCGGCCATCGGGGCTGACCCCGGAAAACTGCAGCCCGCAGGCCTCCAGCTTGTCGCGGTATTTCATGTCCACCTCATAGCGGTGGCGATGGCGTTCCTCGATTTGGGTCGCGCCATACACCTCGGCCACGCGCGATCCGTCGGCCAACGCGGCGGAATAGGCGCCAAGGCGCATGGTGCCACCCTTGTCGTCGTCCGCCTTGCGTTCGACCTTGTGGTTGCCCTGTACCCATTCCTTCAGGTGATAGACGACCGGCTCGAACCGCTTTTCCCCGGCCTCGTGGTCGAACTCCTCTGACCCGGCCTTGTCCAGACCGGCGACGTTCCGGGCGGCCTCGATCACCGCCATCTGCATTCCCAGACAGATGCCCAGATAGGGGATCTTGCGAGTGCGGGCGAACTCGGCCGCCTTGATCTTGCCCTCGGTGCCGCGTTCGCCAAAGCCGCCGGGAACAAGGATTGCGTGGAAGCCTTCCAGATGCGGGGCGGCGTCTTCGCGGTCAAAGACTTCGGCATCGACCCATTGCACGTTTACCTTGACCCGGTTGGCCATGCCGCCATGGGTCAGCGCCTCTTTGATCGACTTATAGGCGTCTTCCAACTGCACGTATTTGCCGACGATGGCGACATTGACCTCGCCGTCGGTGTTGTGGATGCGGTCCTGCACATCCAGCCATTTTTCGAGGTTCGGCTTGGGCGCGGGGGAAATGCCAAAGGCATCCAGCACCGCCTGATCTAGCCCTTCGTTGTGATAGGCGAGCGGCGCTTCGTAGATCGACTTCAGGTCATAGGCGGCGACCACGGCCTCTTTGCGGACGTTGCAGAACAGGGCGATCTTTTCGCGTTCCTTTTCCGGGATCGGATGTTCGGACCGGCAGACCAGCACATCGGGGGCAAGGCCGATGGATTGCAGTTCCTTGACCGAATGCTGCGTCGGCTTGGTCTTCAACTCGCCACTGGCGGCCAGATAGGGCAGCAGGGTCAGATGCATGAAGATGCATTCGCCGCGCGGTTTTTCATGGGCGAACTGGCGGATCGCCTCGAAGAACGGCAGGCCCTCGATGTCGCCCACGGTTCCGCCGATCTCGCAGAGCATGAAATCCACCTCGTCATCGCCGATGCGGATGAAATCCTTGATCTCGTTGGTGACGTGGGGGACGACCTGAATGGTCTTGCCCAGATAATCGCCGCGCCGTTCCCGTTCCAGCACGTTGGAATAGATCCGGCCCGAAGACACGGAATCGGTCTTGCGGGCGGGGACGCCGGTAAACCGTTCGTAGTGGCCAAGGTCGAGGTCGGTTTCCGCCCCGTCGTCGGTTACGAAAACCTCGCCATGTTCAAAGGGCGACATGGTGCCGGGATCGACGTTCAGATAGGGGTCCAGCTTACGCAGCCGGACGGAAAAGCCACGGGCCTGCAACAGCGCGCCCAAGGCGGCCGAGGCCAGCCCCTTGCCAAGGGAAGACACCACACCACCCGTAATGAAAATATAGCGCGCCATCGGTGGCCGTCCCCCGTTCGTTCATTCCAAATTGTCAGGAAATGCGGCCCGTTGTTCGGTCCATCGGGCCACATACTCACGGGATTTAAGTATAACCGGATTCGCCCCGCGAACGCAACCGGATACGCAATATCCTGTAATTGCCACCCATCGGGCGGCAACAGGTTGTGGTTTCGGCCTTAGTTTGCGCCGGGCAGGAGCGATTCCGTATCGCCACCCGACGGCGGCAGAAGATCAAGGCCAAGCCCGTCATCAACCGGTGCTTCCGGCGCGGCCTCGGTCGCTTCGGTGGCCCCGTCGACAACCGACGCGCCCGCCGATTTTTCCGCCGCGATGATCGTCAGCGCGATCGAGGTGCAGATGAACCCGATGGCAAGGATCCAGGTCAGTTTGCCCAGTGCGGTCGCCGCGCTGCGGGCCGACATGACGCCGCCACCGCCGCCGCCCATGCCAAGGCCGCCGCCCTCGGACCGCTGGATCAGAACGATACCGATCAGCGAAAGCGCAAGGATCAGGTGGATGACAAGGACAACGTTTTCCATGGGGCTCTCATTCTGCCTGTCGTGAACGGGAGGTATCTAGAAGCAAGGGGCCGTCGCCGCAACCCCAAACCGTGGAAATACGTGCCCTAGGATGCCTCTGCGTCCCGCCGCACCACTGTGCCGTCCGGCAAGGTCAGATAGTCGTCGGGGTCTGGCCGGTCCGCTGGGATATGAAGACCTAATGCTCGCATCACGATGAAGAAGGCCATCGCCGGAATGCCCATGAAGATCCCAAAGATGATCGCCCACCCAATCCCCTCTGGCCCGTTCATCGCCAACAAGGCAACGAACAGGACAACCACCGCCAAACAGGCGAGAGAAAGGAAATAGAGCGCGCGTCCGATGTAATATTCAGGTGTCATGGGCCCTCGTGTCGCAGGTCAACCTGACGGGAATATGGCGCGGCGTGGGCTATTCATCGACATCGTCCATGTCGGACTGGCCAGACAGGCGGCGGCGCACATGGCTCCAGTTCAAGCCGATCCCAAGGACCAGCGACATCAACACAAGACCGATCCATGTGTTCACGGTCGGGTCTTCAAGGCTGATCCAGCCATAGTCATAGAGGACCCAAAGAAAGGTCGCCGCGATCAGCAGGATCAGCAGCATTCCGAACAGCCCGATCGACCGCAGCGTCGCCCGCAGGTAGATGATATAGCCCACCAGCAAAAGCAGCCCCAGAAACAGGGTCAGCGGCATCTGGGTTTCCCAGTTTTCCATCCCCCAACGGGTCAGGTTCCAGCCGGTCGGGTTATAGGTCGCGGCCAGAAGGACAAAGGCAAACGCCCACCGGATCCCAAAACCAACCATCTGCACGCCCTCTGTCCTGCTGATACACGGGCCAACAATGGCGAGCGATGTCGGTTCCGTCCAGCCCGGTCCAACTGTCGCGCCGTTGAAAATCCGGTTTCGCTGGGCGGCGCGGGCGGCTATACGGGCGCGGGTTTGATCCAAAGGGGATTCCGATCATGGCGAATGTGGTGGTTGTCGGCGCGCAGTGGGGCGACGAAGGCAAGGGCAAGATCGTGGACTGGCTGTCCGAACGGGCCGATGTCATCGCCCGGTTCCAGGGCGGCCATAACGCGGGCCACACGCTGGTGATCGACGGGGCGGTGTTCAAGCTGCATGCGCTGCCCTCGGGCGTTGTGCGCGGCGGCAAGCTGTCGGTGATCGGCAACGGCGTCGTGCTGGACCCGTGGCACCTGCTGAAAGAGATCGAAACGATCCGCGGGCAGGGGGTCGAGATCAGCCCCGAAACCCTGATGATCGCGGAAAACACCCCGCTGATCCTGCCGATACACGGAGAGCTGGACCGGGCGCGGGAAGAGGCCGCTTCGAAAGGCACCAAGATCGGCACCACCGGGCGCGGCATCGGGCCGGCCTATGAGGACAAGGTGGGGCGTCGCGCCATCCGCGTGGCCGATCTGGCCGACGAAGAAACCCTGATTGCCCGCGTCGACCGCGCGCTTCAGCATCACAACCCGCTGCGCCGGGGGCTGGGCTTTGAGGAGGTGGACCGCGAGGCGCTGATTGCGCAGCTGAAGGAAATCGCGCCGCAGATCCTGCAATACGCCGGCCCGGTCTGGAAGGTGATGAACGAAAAGCGCAAGGCCGGGAAGCGGATCCTGTTCGAAGGGGCGCAGGGCGCGCTTCTGGACATTGATTTCGGAACCTATCCCTTCGTGACCTCCTCGAACGTGATCGCCGGGCAGGCGGCGACCGGTGTGGGCATCGGGCCAGGGTCGATCGACTATGTGCTTGGCATCGTGAAGGCCTATACCACCCGCGTGGGCGAAGGCCCGTTCCCGTCGGAATTGTTCGACGCGGATGGCCAGCGGCTGGGCGAACGGGGGCATGAATTCGGCACCACCACCGGGCGCAAGCGCCGTTGTGGTTGGTTCGACGCGGCGCTGGTGCGTCAGACCTGCGCCACCTCGGGCGTCAACGGCATCTGCCTGACGAAACTGGACGTGCTGGACGGGTTCGAGACCCTGAAAATCTGTGTCGGCTACGATCTGGACGGCGAACGGCTGGACTACCTGCCCACCGCCGCCGATCAGCAGGCGCGTTGCACCCCGATCTATGAAGAGATCGAAGGCTGGTCAGAGTCGACCGAAGGTGCTCGCAGCTGGGCCGACCTTCCCGCCGCCGCGATCAAATACGTGCGCCGGATCGAAGAGCTGATCGACTGCCCGGTGGCGCTTCTGTCCACCTCGCCCGAGCGCGAGGATACCATCCTCGTCACCGACCCCTTCGCCGACTGATGGCGGGGCTGTCCTACAAGGCGCGCAAGCGCTGGGCGATTGCTATCCTTCTGGTCGGGCTGCCGGTCTATATCGTGGCCGCGGTCACGGTGATCGGGCTGGTCCATCCCGACCCGATGGACAAGCCGTCGATCCTTGTGGAACTGGCGATTTATGTCGGGCTGGGGGTGCTTTGGGCGCTGCCGTTGAAGTTCATCTTCAAGGGGATCGGCAAGGCCGACCCGAACGCGCCGACCGAGGAATAGGACAGGCGCGGGCGAGTGCCTGTCCGTTGCGCGAGCCGCGCGGAACGTCATCCTTCCTTCAGTCGGAAGTAGGTCTTGGCGCGGGCGACTAGCCCGGGCCGCGCCCGCCCCGCCCCATGGGCGGGCGCATTGCGCCGTATCGATCAGCACAGGCCGCCGACGTGGCGGAACCATAAATCAAGCAGACCTGCCCGGCCAAAGCGCCCGCCCCGGATCGGGCGGGGCCCTTCAATCCACCGGCAAGCCAGACGGCACCCTGTCGGGACGCCCAAGCGGGCGCGTGCCCGCCGTGGTCCCGGTAAGCGCCTCAAGGAAGGCGACCAGATCCGCGATGTCTTCCTCGGTCAGGGCCACCGGCACGATATCCAGCCGCGCGGCCTGCCGCGCCATTTCCAGCCGGTCCTGACGGATCGCGAAATCCCCCGCCGCCAGCCAGGGCACATCGGGCAGACCCGCGTCGGCGGGCGTCCAGTTGGCCGCAGTGCCTACCGGGTCCGCATGGTGGCGGATGATCCCCTCCAGCGTCGCATAGGCCCCGTTGTGGCCATAGGGCGCGGTCAGGGCGACGTTGCGCAGGGACGGGGTGCGGAACCTGTAGGCATCCTCCAGAAGGTCGCTTTCCCCCATCCGGCCCACGTCGCGTGGCATTGGGTCAAAGGGGCGGGTGCGGCCGGGGCCGAAGGCGGGCAGGCCAAGGGCGTGGAATCCCTGATCGGTGAACAAAGGCCCCGAATGACAGGACGCACAATTGGCCCGTCCAAAGAACAACTCGCGCCCCCGGTCCGCGTCGTCCGGCAGCGTCGCGTCCCCGGCCAGCCAGCGGTCATAGGGGCTGTCGATGCTGATCCATTCGCGGGCCATGAAGGCCCCCAGCGCATTTCCGATCTCGACGATGGTGACCTCGCTTGGGTCGTCGATGTGGTCAAAGGCAGCGACAAACATCTCTCCGTATTCGGGGATGGTGCGGACCCGTTTGGCAATGACCGGCCAACCAAGGTCGATCCGGTCATGAACCGCACCTGTCACCTCGTTCTCGCCCACGTTGCCCGCCATCTCGAACTGGGCGGTCAGTGGAAACAGGGCCTGCGCGGCAAGGATATTGTCCAGCCCCTGCGGCAGCCATTCCTCTGCCGGGCTATCAAAGCCGTTGCCGAACTGATCCGACACCTCCAGCCGCCCGTCGTGGAACATGACCCGGACAGAGCGGTGGCCAAGGTTCCACAGCCCCGGTGCATTGCGTGGAATGCGTTTGCGGATGCGGTCGGGACCTTCGCCGGGGGTGCGGTCGGGGCCAACGCCCGTGCCACCCTCGCCGATCCCAAGGCTTAGCCCGTCGCCGCTGCCGTGGTCGTGATGGTGGCAGGTACCGCAGGAAATATTGCGATTGCCGCTGAGGATCGGGTCATAAAACAGCAACTGCCCGATCCGGGCTTGCGCCGCGTCCACTTGCAGGAAATCATCAAGGCTGATCGGTTCGGGGTCCGCCCGAAGCGACCCGGCCAGAAGGACAAGTACCAGATGAAGACCGCAGGCAAGACGATGTTTCATGGGATCATTCTGGCAGGTTGTCTGGCAGTCTCAACCCCGGTTTTCGCCGCCGATCTGGAAGAGGCACGGGACCTGATGGAGGCGGGCGAATTTGCCGAGGCGATGGCACAGTTCCGGGTGCTGGCACGGTCGGGCAATGCCGACGCGGAAGAGTTGATCGGGGTCATGTATGCGCTGGGCCTTGGGGTGGAACGGGACGACGAGCGGGCCTTCGACTGGTATCTGCGGGCCTCGCTGAAGGGGCACCCGGGGGCGCAATCGGGTCTGGGCTGGTATTACGAGGTCGGGCGCGGCATCCCCGAACCGGACCTTGTGCGGGCCTACCTGTGGTATGCGCTGTCGGCCATCGGCGGGGACGTGGACGCACCGGATTCACTGGAAGAACTGACCCCACGGATGACGGCCGAGGAACGGGCGCGGGCGCAGGTGCTGATCGACGACTACCGGCCATGGATGTATCCGTTCCGGTAATGGCTTGGTCCGCGTTGTGGGGGGAAACGGCCATCCTTTGGCCGGGGCCGAATGGCACCGAAGGTGCCGGCCCATCGCCAGACCGCCCACGGGGCTGGCGATTTGGCGGGACTGGGTACATCGCTTATGCGGAGCGCGGACGTGGCAGAGATAAAGCGCACAGCACCGGCGTTGATCGCCATCCCGCGGTCTGCCGATGGGCCTCCTGCGAACGTCGGACCAAAGCTCATGCCTGACGGCCCCTTCACAAGATGAAAGGCCGCCCCGGTGTCCCGGAGCGGCCCCTGTCTCGGACCTCTGAACCCTTAGTTCAGGTCGGCCTCGTAGGCGGCGGCAAGGTCTGCCTCGGCATCGGCCACGGCGGCGATCAGCGCGTCAAGGATCTGGTCCCCGCCCTGAACGTTCTCGCGGAACCAGCCCTGCACCGGGGCGGCGGCCTCGGCGAACATGGCCTTTTCTTCCGGGGTCGGGACGTAGATGTCACCGCCACCTTCAACGAAATCGGCATAGGCTTGGATCGCGCCCCGCTTGGGCGCGGCAAAGGTGGCCTGCTGAAGCGCATAGAAGCCGTCCACGACAACGCGGCGCATCGCCGGGTCCATGTCCATAAACTTGTCGTTGTTCATCCACCACAGGGCGCCCATATAGGCGTGCCCATCAAGGGTGATGTACTGCAGGCCCGCATCGGGGAACTTCATGCCCATGATGTCGGTGATGCCGTTCTTGGACCCGTCAACAACGCCGGTCTGGAACGAGGTGAACAGTTCCGGCCACGGGATCGGGGTCGGCGAGGCGCCAAGGGCGCGGACCAGTTCCTGCGGCAAATCGGCGACCACGGTGCGGATCTTCAGGCCTTCCATGTCGGCGGGGGTCTGGATGCGCCGCTGGGTGTTGGCGAAGTTGCGCCAGCCGCCGGTGTTGCCAATGGTCATCAGACGGATGGTGTCGCCGCTGTCGGCAAGGGCCATGTCGCGCATGGTGCGCACGAAATCACCTTGCAGCACGTGTTCGGCCACGCGGTCGTCGGCCATCAGATAGGGCAGGTCCAGAACCTGCACATAGGGGAAGATGCCCGCGGCCCCGCCCGAGGTGGAAATGTAGATGTCGATCGACCCTTCCGACACGCCCTCAAGGCATTCGGCGCCGTTCGAGCACAGCTGGGTGCCGATGAACAGTTCCACTTCGATCGCGCCGTTCGATGCGGCTTCGACGTAGTCCTTGAACACGATCAGACCGGCATAGTCTTCGTCCGCTTCGTTCGAGTTCGCGGTGGCGCGCAGGGTGATCGTTTCGCCATGCCCTTCGGCATATGCGGCGACCCCCGCAAAGGAAGCGGCGGTAATGGTCGCCGCGGTCAAGAGATGTTTCAGCATTCGGAGTCCTCCCAGTTGGCTGTCTCTTAGTTGGTGAATTGTGGCTCAGGGCTTATGCACGCCATGTAGCCGGCGTCCGGCGAACATCCCAAGAAGTCCGCAAGATAGGGAACCGTCATCGAAATTTGCGGGAAATAGGTGATCAGGAAGATCACCGCGACCTCGACTGCAAGGAAGGGCAGGATCGCGCGGGCGATGGTTTCCACCCGCTCCCGGCTGACCGTTGAGGCGACGAACAACACCAGCCCCATGGGCGGGGTGGCAAGGCCGACGGTCAGGTTGACGCTCATGATGATGGCGAAGTGAACCGGGTGAACCCCCAGTTCGACGAAGATCGGGCCAAGGATCGGCCCAAGGATGATGATCGCGGGCCCGGCGTCCAGGAACATGCCGACGATGAACAAGAGCACGTTGATCAGGAACAGAAGGACCAACGGGTTCTGACTCAGGCTCAGGATCTGTTCGGTCAGGATCTGCGGCGCATAGGACAGCGACACCACCGTCTTGAACGCCACCGCCGCACCGACCAGCATCAACACCGCCGAGGTGGCCAGCGCCGAGCGTGACAGCACCTCGATCAGGTCTTTCACGGTCATCGAGCGCAGCACGAAGAAGCTGACGATCAGCGCATAAAGGACCGCGATGGCCGAGGCCTCGGTCGGGGTCATCACCCCGATCAGGATGCCGCCAAGGATGATGATCGGGGTTTGCAGCGGCGCGATTGCCTTTTTGCAGACCATGCGGAAATCGTGGCTGACGCGGCGGCGGTAACCCATCATCAGCCCATGCGCGATGACGAGCATGACGGCAAAGACGATCCACAGGTTGATCTGGTGCAGCTTGTCGCCATTGTCGGCGAGCGTGGCCAGACCGACCCGCACCGAAAGGCCCGAATAGACGGCCATCAACAGGCCCGCCACATTCAGCCGCAGCAGCAGGAAGCTGACCCAGTATTCCACCGGGCTGACTGTCTGGTTCTTGGTGACGATCCGTTCCGCCTTGGGCAGGTCGTAACGGTCGGCCATGACGCGGACCATGATCATCAGTCCTACGCCGACAAGGATGCCCGGCACGATCCCGGCAAGGAACAGGGCCGCGACGCTTTCGCCCATGACATAGGCATAAATGATCATGATCCCCGAGGGCGGGATGATCGGCCCGATCACCGAACTGGCCGCTGTCACGGCGGCGGCGAATTTGCGGGTATAGCCGTTCTTTTCCATCGCCGGGATCAGGGTGGACCCAAGGGCCGAGGTATCGGCCACCGCCGACCCGGACAGGCCCGCGAAAAGGATCGACGACAGGATGTTCACATGGGCCAGCCCGCCGCGCAGATGCCCCATGATCGCCTGCGAAAACTCCACCAGGCGGATGGTGATGCCGCCACGGTTCATGATCTCGCCCGCCAGCATGAAGAAGGGCAGGGCCATCAGCGGGAAGCTGTCCATCCCGTTGTAAAAATTTCGATAGAGGACCGACAGTTGGCGGGCCTGATCGTCCAGAACCAACAGGCCGAAGGGGGCGGCCAGCAGGGCAAAAACCACCGGCAGGCCGATCATGATCAGGATCAGGAAAAGGGGTAGAAACCACAACAGCATCAGTCAGCCCCCGCCATGTCTTCGCCCCGAAGGTCGGTCAGCCGGTCGGCCCCGCCCATCAGGGTGATCAGGTTGCGCAGGATCAGCTCGACGTTCACGAGGATCAGCAGGTTGATCCCCACCCAAAGCGCCGCGTATTGATATTGGTTGGCGAACTTCGGCCCGCATTTGCCGACCTCGATCCCAAAGGGCCAGCGTAGCGAGGATGAACAGCCGCGCCCGGTCAGGCTGTCGACGTGGTTGTTCAGCCCCTTGTCCCAGGCGATGATCAGAACCCAGAACGAGATGCACAACAGGGCCAGCGACAGCAGCGTCGCGCCGATCTTGGGCAGGGCGCGTTCCAGCATGTCGATGGCGACGAACCCGCCCTGCCGAAAGGCCAGCGGCGCCATCAGCCCGGTCATCCACAGCATTCCGAACCGGGCGCCTTCCTCGGTCCAGTTGGGGGCGTCGTTCAGCACATAGCGGAAAAAGACCTGCCCAAGGATCAGGCAGACCATAACGGCAAGGGCCGCGACCGCGATGACGCGGCCGACGGCCAGAACAGCGTTGTTCAATCGCTCGAGGGGCCAAAGCAGCCCCATCAATACCGCCATTGCGGTCCTCCCTATATCGGGGCGCAATGCCCCGTCCCGTTGGATCGGCCGGGCTCTTTTCGGCCCGGTCCGGATGGATCAGCCCGGCAGGCTGACCAGTTTGCCGCTTTGGAACAACAGCGGCGCGCCTTCGCGAAAGGCGGCGCGGCGGACGCGGCCCACCTGGATCACGTGATCCCCCGCATCGTGCGAGGCCTCCAGATCACATTCGAAACAGGCAAGGCAGCCACCGATGATCGGCACGCCATGGTCTCCAACCTCCCAGTCCAGCCCCTCGAACGCCGTCTTGCTGCGGGCAAACCCCTCGCAGATATAGCGCTGATGGCTGTGGAGAACATGAATTGCGAAATGCTTGGCCTCGGCGAAATGGTGGAACCGGTTTGACCCCTTCGCAGGGGACCACAGCACCAGCGGCGGATCAAGACTGACCGAGGAAAAGCTGTTCACCGTGATCCCCACCGGGCCTTCGTCGCTGTCGGTGGTGACAATGGTCACGCCAGTTGCGAATGCGCCCAGCGCGCTGCGGTAGCCACGCGAATCCGTTGTCGGGTCAAGAACCTGCATCTGATGATCCCAGCCTCCGTCCATGTCAGGCGACCTCCCGTCCCAGTGCCGCGGTATACAATTCGAACCAGCGTTCGCGGCCCATTTCCACCTTGAGCGCATCGGAAATCTTGGCGATCCGGCCAAGGTTGTTGGTGCCCATGACCGGCAGAATGCGGGCCGGATGGGCCAGCAGCCATGCGGTGGCCACGGCGGCGCGGTCGGTGCCGCTTTCGGCGGCGATCTGGTCCATCAGCCGGGTCAGGTCGGTATCTGCGGTCATCAGGCTGCCGCCACCCAGCGGGGACCACGCCATCGGCGGCAGGCCCCGTTCCTGAAGGAACGCCACATCGCCATTGGTTAACCCGTCATGGGCGGTCAGGCTCAGCTCGATCTGGTTGGTCACCAGCTTCGTCTTCATCGCCGATTGCAGAAGGGTCCAGTCCCAGGGTTTGAAGTTCGACACGCCCACGGCGCGGACCTTGCCGCTGGCCACAACCTCGTCCAGCGCCGCGCCGGTTTCATGGTGATCCATGAACGGGTCGGGGCGGTGAACCAGTAGAAGGTCAATTTTGTCGATCCCCATCAGGCGCAGGGAATCGTCGACCGACTTCAGGATATGGGCGCGGCTGGTGTCGTAATACTTGACCTTGGCGTCCGAGAACCGGCCACAGGGGGCCACGATATCGCATTTGGTGACGATCTCGATCTGGTCCTTCAGGGCCGGGGTCAGCCCCGCACCCATGATCTCTTCGGCCATGTATTCGCCGTAGATGTCGGCCTGATCCATCGTGGTGATGCCCTGCTCAAGGCAGGCCTCGATCTTGGCCTGCACATGCGCGGGCGATGTGTCGGCATCATCGCCCAGCCTCCACAGGCCATAGACGATGCGGGAAAAGGACAGACCGTCCTGAATTTCGATCCGGTCCATCATTTGCGCTCTCCCGCGCCCAGCGGCGTTGCAGGGGTTTCGGCAGGAACCCGGCCATAGGCATGGGGCATCGAACAGGTCTTCAGCTCGGGCAGGACCAGCCGGCCAAAATGCTGCGCCTCGTCGATATGCGGGTAGCCCGAGAAGATGAAGGCGCGGATGCCCATCTTGCGATAGTCCTCGATCGCCGACAGCACCTGATCGGCAGAGCCGACCAGCGCCGCGCCACAGCCCGACCGCGCCCGGCCAACGCCGGTCCAGAGGTTCGGTTCGATGTATCCAAACTGGTCGGCCAATTCGCGGGCGCGGGCCTGATGCGACACGCCCAGCGACGCGCTGTCATGGGCCCGTTCGCGGATCAGGCGGCCGTATTCATCGTCCAGTTTAGACACAAGGCTTTCGGCGTATTCGCGGGCCTCGGCCTCGGTGTCGCGGACGATCATGTGCACCCGCAGACCATAATCCAGCGTCCGGTTGTGGCGTTCGGCGGCGGCGTTCACCGCCTTCATCCGCTCGGCCAGCTGGTCCTTCGTTTCCGGCCACATCAGGTAGACGTCGCAATGCTGGCCGCACAGTTCCAGCGCATCCGGCGAATAGCCCCCGAAATACAGAAGCGGGCCGCCGGTCTGATAGGGGCGGACCGGATCGGTGGTCAGCCCTTCGAAATTGTAAATCTCGCCGTGGTAGTTGATCTCGTCCTGGGTCCAGGCCTGTTTCAGGATCTCCACCACCTCGCGCGACCGCTGGTAGCGATAGGAACTGTCGGCCTTTTCACCGGGGAAGTCCGACGAAATGACGTTCAGCGTCAGCCGGCCCTTCATCATGTGATCCAATGTGGCCACCGTGCGGGCCAGCATGATCGGCTGCACCTCGCCGCAGCGGATCGCGGCCAGCATGTTGATTCGCTCGGTCAGCGGCGCCATTCCGGCAACAAAGCTCAGCGTGTCCTGTCCAACCTGATAGGACGACGGGGCAAGGATATTGCGGAACCCCTGTTTTTCCGCCTCAAGCACGATATCGCGGCAATGTTCCCAGGACGACCGCAACGCCCCGTCCGGAACGCCAAGATAGCGGTAGTCGTCCGAACAAAGTGCTGAAAACCAACTGACTTCGGCGGCATCAAGGTCCGGCGATGTGATCGGGACGACGGTCATTGGGGTCTTCCATTCGGTGGCTGTGTTCGCGTTCGATTGCCCCTTGCATAGCATCTGATTTTTGATGCATCAATGGTGTATCAATTTGCCGCATTGCCAAAGATGCGGCCAAGGGGGGAAACAGGGTTTTGGCGCGCAGCAGGCCGATTACGGCACTTCCGATCTATGTCCAGATCAGCGAGATGCTGATCCGCGATATCGCCGCCGGGCGTCTGGCCGACGGGGCCAAGCTGCCGCCCGAACGGGACATGGCCGCCTCGTTGAATACCGCCGTCGGAACCCTGCGAAAATCGCTGCGGATACTTGAGGAAAAAGGCCTGCTGGAACGGGTGCAGGGCTCTGGGAACTATATCCGACACAGACCCTCGGTCGCCTCTGTCTACTCCATGCTGCGGCTGGAACTGAAAGAAGGTGGGGGGATGCCCACGGCAGAGGTTCTGTCGGTCGATCTTCTGCCCAAGCCCGCAGGGGCGCCTGCCTTCGGACCGTCGTCGGACGGCTGGCGGTTCCGGCGTTTGCGCTTCCTGTCCGGCGTTCCCGCCGCGATGGAGGAAATCTGGCTCGACGGGTCTTTGGCAGAAACAATCGAGGCCGGGGCGGTCTCGGAATCGCTCTACCTCTTCTACCGCGAATCGCTGGGGGTCACGATCCTGTCGGCGGAAGACCGGGCTTCGGTCGCGCCGGTGCCCGACTGGACCGACCCGCGCTTTCCCATGCGGGTCGGAGAGATTGCAGGATATGTCGAACGGGTCGGGCGCGACAGCCTGGGCCGGGCGGTGGAATTTTCACGTAACTGGTTCGACCCGAAAACGGTCAACTATGTCAGCCGGATCGGCGGAGGAAAAACATGATCAACTACGGGCTTATCGGCTGCGGCATGATGGGGCACGAACACATCCACAACATCGCGCTTCTGCCCGAGGCGCGGGTGACAGCCGTCTACGACCCGGTTGCCTCGCTGGCCGAACATGCGGCGAAAGAGGCGGGCGGCGCGACCGTCTGCGCCTCCATCGCTGATATGCTGGCGATAGACGATCTTGGCGCGCTGGTGATTGTCAGCCCCAACCACCTGCACGTCAGCCAGCTACGCGAAATCCGCGACACGCGCCCCTTGCCGATCCTCTGTGAAAAGCCGCTCTATACCGATCCGGCGGATGTTGCGTTTCTGCAAGAGCTGATCGCGGACTACCCCGCCCCGATCTGGGTGGCGATGGAATACCGCTATATGCCGCCCATCGCCGCCCTGCTGGATCAGGCCGAGGGCGCGACCGGCGGGATCAAGATGCTGACGATCCGCGAACACCGCTTTCCCTTCCTGCCCAAGATCGGCGACTGGAACCGGTTCAACGCTAATAAAGGCGGGACATTGGTCGAGAAATGCTGCCACTTCTTCGACCTGATGCGGCTGGTCCTGAAGGACGATCCGGTGCGCGTCATGGCCACCGGCGGGCAGTCGGTAAATCACCTGAACGAAACCTATGACGGGCAGGTTCCCGACATCTGGGACAATGCCTATGTCATCGTCGATTTTGCGGGCGGGGCGCGGGCGATGTTGGAATTGTGCATGTTCGCCGAAGGGTCGCGCTATCAGGAAGAGGTCACGGCGGTCGGTCCCACCGGCAAGATCGAGGCGCTGGTGCCCGGTCCGGGCCGGTTCTGGCCGAAGGATCTGGGTGATCCGCCGGTGCCGCAACTGATTGTCTCGCCGCGCAGCCCCAAGGGGCCCCGGATGTCCGAGATTCCGGTCGACCCGACGCTTCTGGCCGCCGGGGATCACAACGGATCCACTTTCTACCAGCACCAGCGGTTCAATGCCGTGGTCCGGGGCGAAGGCACGCCCGAGGTGACGTTGGAAGACGGGATGTGGGCCGTCCGGATCGGGCTGGCCGCACAGGAAAGCGCCCGGACAGGGCAGGCTGTCAGCCTTTGATCCTTCGGACGATCCGAAACAGAAAAGGGCGCCCGCGGGCGCCCTTTTCCATTGTTCATTGCGACCGGATTACTCCATCCATTCCCACGGACGGGTAAAGGCCCCAAGCGCACTGACAATGTCCTGTTCGGACACGGTGCCGGTCTTTTGCAGCCGGGCGACCAGGCCGCGCTTCTTGTCCTCGACCACCTCTGCCACTTCGGCGGCGGCGTCGGCATGGGCCAGCGCCTCGTTATAGACGCGGGTGATCGCGCGCTTGCGCAGGTCCGGCTTAAAGATCTTGCCCACGGCGGTTTTCGGCAGTTCGGGCAGGATTTCCAGATGCTTCGGATGAGCCGCGCGTTCGTGGATCTTCTCTTTGGCATAGGCCAAAAGCTCGTCTTCCGAGGCGCTGCCGCCATCAACCAGTTCCACATAGGCGCAGGGGATTTCGCCCGCATGTGCATCCGGCTGGCCAATCGCGCCGACAAAGGCCACATCGGGGTGACCCGCCAGCGCCTCTTCGATCTCGGCCGGGTCGATGTTGTGACCGCCGCGAATGATCAGGTCCTTGGCGCGGCCGGTGATCCAGAGGTAGCCATCCTTGTCCACCCGGCCAAGGTCGCCGGTGCGCAGATACTGGGCGTTGGATTTCGGGCCGGGATAGAACAGATCGGCGTTCTTGGCCTCTTCGGTATAGGTGTTGCCCATGTAAACGCCGGGATTCGACACGCAGATTTCGCCCACATGGTCGGTCGGGCATTCCTCGTGGGTGTCCACCGCCATGATCTTGATATCGGTATAGGGGAAGGGAAGGCCGATCGACCCGATCTTCTTTTCCCCGTCCGGCGGGTTGATCGACACAAGGCAGGTCGCCTCGGTCAGGCCATAGCCTTCGCAGATGGTCACCCCGGCGGCCTGTTCGAAGCGTTTATACAGCTCCACCGGCAGCGGGGCCGACCCGCAGAAGGCCAGTTTCAGGCTGGAAATATCCGCATCGACCTTGCGCTGCATCAGCGCGGACATGGCGGTCGGCACGGTGATCATGAAGGTCACCTTGTAGCGTTCGACCAGTTTCCAGAAATTGTCGAACACCCCGTCGCCGCGATAACCGGCGGGCGTCGGGAATACGATATGCGCGCCAGAGGACAGTGAGGCGCCCATACAGACGATGGCCGCGAAGACGTGGAACATCGGCAGCGGGCAAATCTGGACGTCCTCGGGCGAGAACAACAGCCGGTCGCCCAGCCAGGCGTTGTAGATGATCCCGGAATAGCGGTGCTGCGCCACCTTCGGCATCCCTGTGGTGCCGCCGGTATGGAAATAGGCGGCGACCCGGTCCTGCTGAACATCCTCGAACGTCAGCTTGGTCGGCTGCTTGGCGATTTCCGCGTTGAAATCCAGCACCTTTGCCTTGTGGGTCACGGCGACCTTGGGCCGGATCAGCGGCACGATGACCTTTTTCAGCCCCGACAGGTAGCGGACAAGGTCCACCTCGAGAACGGTTTCGACATTGGGGGCAAGGCGCACCGCCTCGGCCGCCTTTTGCGGCACGTCGGTCTTTGGGAACCCCTTCAGGGTGACCAGAACCTTGGCGTTGGTTTCCCGCAGGATGGCCGCAATCTGTTCGGCCTCCAGCAGCGGGTTGATCGGGTTGACGATCCCCGCGACCTGCCCGCCCAGATAGGTCAGCACCGTTTCGTTGCAGTTGGGCAGAAGATAGGCCACCACATCGGTCGGCCCCACGCCAAGGCTGCGCAGCAGGTTGGCGGTCTGGCTGGTGCGGTCCTTCAGTTCGGACCAGGACAGGGTTTCCTTCTTGGACTTGGGGTCCGACAGGATCTGATAGCTGACAGCCGCGCGGCCACCATGGGCGGCGGCGGTATGGGACAGCATCCCATATGTGGTGACCGGCAGATCGCGCTTGTCCCACGGCATTTCGTTCACGATTGCGTCGCGATCCGCGACCGTCGCATAGGTCACCGTTAACTCCTCCCTGAGTAACGCGGGATCTTCGCCCCGCCTTCTTGTGCCTCAAGAGGTAATCGCTGTGTCGCGTCGCGCAAGTATGACGCAGCGAAACACCCCTTTTGCCGGTCCGTCAGACCACGCTTTCCCGCTTGGGCAGGGTTAGGGGACAGGCCCCGGCGGCGCGCAGCTTGTCGGTCAGGTGCTCCATCCCGAACTCGGCGGCAAAGTCGCGTTCGGCATTGGTGATCCCGACAAAGCCCGCCAGCATCACATTGCCGGACGGAAGCGAAAACGCCTCGGGCGGGCGTTCGGGCGGGATCATCACCATGTTCATGATCTGGCAACGGTCATTGCCGTCCACCGGATGGTTCAGCGGGATCACATCGTGAAACGCCAGCGGCTCGCCGTCCACCTGCCCGTCGGCCAAGAGCAGGTCATAGGTCAGAAGGCTTTGCAGGCGCATGATCGCCCAATCCGCCTTCTCCTCGGTCTCAAGGAAGAACTCGACCCCGACGCCGGATTCGCCGTTGGGGTTGTAATCGGCAGGGTCCACGCCCTGCGGATCGGAATAGCCAGAGGTGACGTAGAGCCAGCTGGCACGCTCTGTCGTTGGCTTGAATTCGCAAATCTGGAACTCCAGCCAATGGGCATCCACCTCGACATCGCCGAAGGCGCCGAAAACTTCCTGCTGCAATTTGAACGGCGGTCGGTTCGCCTCTCCGAACAGCTCCGGATAGACGTCCTTTTCCCGAATTTTCCTGATCGCTGCCAAATCCATGAACTCTGTCCCTTCCTGTCTAATGACCGGAAGCATCCCGCATTCAGGGAAATCTGGCAAGGAATGGTTATTCGGCGGCCAGACCTTCGGTGAACTGCAGGCGGGCCAGACGGGCGTAGAGGCCACCTTCGGCCACCAGCGCCTCATGCGTGCCCTGCGCCACGATCCGGCCCTCGTCGAAGACGACGATGCGGTCGGCCTTTTTCACGGTGGCAAGACGGTGGGCAACGATCAGCGTGGTCCGGGTTTCGGCCAGCCGGTCCACCGCCTGCTGCACAAGGCGTTCGCTTTCGGCGTCCAGCGCGCTGGTCGCTTCGTCCAGAAGCAGGATCGGCGCGTCGCGCAGGATGGCGCGGGCAATGGCGATGCGCTGTTTCTGGCCGCCCGACAGCATCACGCCGCGTTCGCCCACATAGGTGTCATAGCCATTGGGCAGCGCGGTCAGGAAATCGTGCGCGGCGGCGGCGCGGGCGGCCTCCTCGACCTCGGCATCGGTGGCATCGGGGCGGCCAAAACGGATATTTTCCCGCGCGGTTTCGGCAAAGATCACCGGGTCCTGCGGGACAAGGGCGATCTGCTGGCGGAAGGCGGCGCGGGACAGGTCGGTCAGGGCCGCGTCGCCCAGCCGGATTGCACCGCTGTCGGGGTCGTAGAACCGCAGCAGAAGCTGGATGATGGTGGATTTTCCCGCGCCCGACGGGCCGACAAGGGCCACGGTTTCGCCCGGCGCAACGGTCAGGTCGATTCTGTCCAGCGCGGCCATGTTGGGCCGGGACGGGTAGTGGAAGGTGACCCCGTCAAACCGGATCGGCTCGCCCCGCATGTCGGGGGTCGGGGCGGGCTGGTCCGGGTCTTTCACCCGGTCGTCGGCGTTCAACAGTTCGACCAGCCGCTCGGTCGCGCCGGCGGCCCGCTGCAATTCGCCCCAGATTTCCGACAGGGCGCCAACCGCGCCGGCAACCATGACGGCATAGATGACAAACTGCACCAACTCGCCCACGGTCATCATGTTCAGCCGCACATCGCGCGCACCAACCCACAAGACACCGACGACGCCCGCGAAGATCAGGAAGATCACGATCATCGTCATCAGCGACCGGGTCGCGATCCGGCGCTTGGCCGAGACAAAGCTTTTCTCGGTCACTTCGGCAAATCGGGCGGCGGCACGGACTTCCTGGGTAAAGGCCTGCACGGTTTGCACCGACAACAACGCCTCGGACGCATTGCCCGAGGAGGCCGCGATCCAGTCCTGGTTTTCCCGGCTCAGCGC
Organism: Marivivens marinus; assembly: GCF_035969385.1. NCBI lineage: Bacteria > Pseudomonadati > Pseudomonadota > Alphaproteobacteria > Rhodobacterales > Paracoccaceae > Marivivens > Marivivens marinus. Next base: position 113,590 of record NZ_JAYKKJ010000009.1, read on the forward strand.
GCGAAGGCGGCGGCCCAGAACGACAATGGGCACGATCACGGCAGGCACGATCAACAGGACCAGCCCGGTCAGCTTGGCCGAGGTGAAGAGCATCAGGACCATGCCGCCAAGGAAGATCAGCACGTTGCGCAGCGCGACCGAGACGGAGGAGCCGATCACCGACAGGATCAGGGTGGTGTCGGTGGTGATCCGGCTCAGGACCTCACCGGTCATGATGTTTTCGAAGAACGAGGGGCTCATCCCGATGACGCGGTTGAACACTGCCTCGCGGATATCGGCCACGACCCGTTCGCCCAGCCGGGTGACAAGGTAGTAGCGCAGCGCGGTCCCGGCGGCGAGAAGGGCGGCAATGGCCAGCGCCGCGCCGAAATACTGGTCCAGAAGGGTGGTGGCCCCGCCTTCGAAATTGTCGACCACGCGGCGCACGGCCAAGGGCAGGGTCAGCGAAATCATCGCCGTCAGGACAAGGGCCACCCCGGCGGCCGCGATCATCAACCGGTAGGGGCGCAGGAAGGGCCAAAGACCGGCCAGCGCGCCAACGCGTTTCGACTTGGCACGTTCGGCCTCGACGGGCAGCGGGGCGTCAGACATATCGTTTCCTGCATGGGTTCGCGTTGCATCCACTTAAGCGGCGCGGGCGCGGGGCGCAAGCAGGAGGGGCCCATGGGTCAAGACCCATGGTGACGAAGGGGCGCTGCCCCTCTGGCCCTTCCGGGCCATTCACCCCGGGATATTTACCCACCCAAAGAAGGACAGGACCGGGCGCGATGGATTGGACCCTTGGGGAAAGGATGGAGCGGGCGACGGGAATCGAACCCGTATCTCTTGCTTGGAAGGCAAGGGTCTTACCATTACACAACGCCCGCTTCGGCCCCCCGTATAAGATGCAGCGCGGGGGAGGTTCAAGCCCCCGCGTCACCGATCGGTTCGATCAATTGCGGCCCGCTGGCCCGGTTGGAGTTCACCTCGGTCCCGACCCGCCGCAGGTGCAGGGCCCCATCCGGGGCGGGGCGCATCAGCCGGGCCGCGCCCTTGCCTTCCTCGCCCAGCCATAGCGCCCAGTCAGCGGGGTCAAGCACCACGGGCAGCCGGTGGTGGATGCGGGCCATGTCGGCATTGGCCGCGCAGGTGACGATGGCGCAGGCGGTCAGCGGGTCGTGGCCCGGTTTTTCCCAGTCCTGCCAGATGCCGGCAAAGACCATCGGCACGCCATCCGCCCGGGTGACATACCAGGGCAAGGGCTGTCCGCCCTTGGGCCGTTCCCATTCATAGAACCCGTCGGCGGCGATCAGGCAGCGGCGCTGGCGGCAGGCCTCGCGAAAGGCGGGCTTTTCGGCGATGGTTTCGGACCTTGCGTTGATCAGCAGCGGCCCGTCGGTCGGGGTCTTGTACCAGGCGGGCACGAAGCCCCAGCGCATCGGTCGCAGCCGCCGGGCGCCCGCGTCCGAGGTGGCAACCGCGATCCGGTTCGTGGGGCAGACGTTGAAGTTGGGGTCCTGCGGCAGGTCGTTGTCAGGGGTGGCGGCGAACATCTGCGCCATCGCGTCCTGCGGAAGGGTGATCGCCATGCGCCCGCACATCAGCGGACCCGCCCCTTCAGGAGCGCCGAGTATTGGTAAAGCCCCCAGGGCGACAGCGCCTGTTCCAGCGCCAGCCACAGCGGGCGGGCGGTGTCCGTGGTCAGCCCCGCCGCCTTGGTGATCGCGCCGATGCTGCTGCGCCCGTCGATCCGTGCGATCAGCGGCGCGGCCTCGGGCGGCAGGGACAGGGTGATGGTTTCCTGCCCGCTTTTGATCGGGATCGGGCGGCCCTGCGCCACGGCCCCGGCCAGTGCCTGCGGCGGGCCGCCTTTCAGGTGCGGGATCAGGTCGGGCGCAGCGCCACCAGCAGGCTGGCGGGGGTCGTCCGCCGGCACGGCATAGCCGACATGGACCTTCAACGTACCCGACAGGTCTTCGGCCAGTGCCATCCGGGCGGGCCGGTCCATCGCGTCGGGAACGGGGCCGAACCGGCTGGGGTCATATTGCCCGGGCGATGCGAAATCGGACAGGGCCCAGCCCGCGCCCGCCAGTTCCGCCAGCAGGTCCGGCACCGAATAGGCGCGGTCCTGCCCATGCAGCAGAAGATCATAGAACCCCGCGTCCGACGACTTGTGATCGCCAAGGTTCGGGTTGCGCTTGAACGGATGCGCGTCGGGCAGGGCGACAAAAACCTTGCGGGCGGCGGTCAGCCGGTCTTCGGGCGGCAGCCCGTCGAACATCGCGCCAAAGGCCCGTTGCAGGGGATAGACCCCGGACCGGCCCAATGGCGCATAGACCATGAACCCCAGCCCCCCGCCGGGGGCGCAGGCGGCGCGCAGAGCCCGAAAGCCCGCCGCAGGGTCGGGCAGGTGGTGCAGCACCCCGCAACAGTCGATGTAGTCGAACTGGCCAAGATCAGGCGCGTCCAGAAGGCTGCCTGTCAGGAACCGGATATTCTTCAACCCCCGGACCTTTGCCCGCGCCTCCGCCACCCCGCGCGACGCGCGGGAGAGGTCGACATAGGTGATGTCATAGGGGCGGCGCGCGTCCGTCATCAGCTGCGCCAGTTGGATCAGCCCGTCGCCGGTGCCGCCGCCCGCCACGAGGACGCGCAGGCGCTTGGACCAGTCCCGCTGGCCGCCCCAAAGGAAGTGATCCATCTCGACCGGGTTTGATGGAGAGCCGGTAACCAGCCGGGACTTTTCCTCGGCCGGGTCGCGGGCGGGATAGGGGAAGGCTTCGTATTGTTCGGAAACGGTGACCATGGGCAGAGCCTAGGGCGGCGTGGCCGCAAGGAAAAGGGGGAGGTGGGTTGAAACCCACCTTACATTCAGGTCCGCATTTTCGGGCCAGACCTGTAAGGTTGGGGAACGGGCGTAAGATGGGTTTCAACCCACCCGACGGGCGCGGCACTTGACCACATGCGTAGCTCCAGTGCCAAATCGCAGATTTGGCAGCGCCCGAACCGCCCCCACGGGGCGGGCGCTTTGCTTCCCGCCCCTCGGTTCGTGCACGGCGGTTAGACAGTTCAGGGTGCCTATCCCTGCGGCGGGGGCCTCTAGCGCGGGCCGCGCTGCGCGATCACCACGCCCGAGGCGACGATGGCCGCGCCAACGGCCTGTGCCCAGCTCCAGTCTTGCCCGAGCGCGACAAGGATCAGCATCACGTAGCACGGGGCGACGTTGATGTGAAACGACGCCACCGCGACGCCGAGCCGCCCGACCGAGGCCAGCCAGAGGAACTGCGACAGGGCCATGCTGCCGAAGGCGTAGATCAGCAGCGGCATGAGCGTGCCCGGCACCAACAGCCCCGGCGGGGTGGCGACCGCGCCGGTCAGCCGAGCGCCAACCGCGATGCAGCCCATGAACATCAGGCCGCCCGCAAGGGTGATCGTGGTGCGGCCCACCGGCGACAGGTCGGGGAAATCCCGCACCGTCGCCCAGCTGCCCCAGCTGAACAGGAAACAGGCGGCCACGGCCATCCCGGCCCCCAGCCCGAGGTCCAGCACAGGGCCACCGCCAGCCGCAATTGCCCCGCCCACGACCGAGGCCAGCAGCCCGATGATGAACCCCATAGTCAGCCGGCGGTCTTCGAAGATCATCTCGATCACCGTGGCCGCGATGGGGCAGGCGGCGGCGATCACTGCCACCGTGACCGGGTCGGTGTAGTCCTGCGCCAGAAGCAGCAGGTAGGCCCCAAGGCCAAAGGCGATCCCGCCCACTACCGTGCCCCGGCCCCAACGGGCCCGGATCAGCGCCAGCGGCCCGTCCAGCATCACCCAGATCGGGATCAGGATCCCTACCGCCAGCGCCAGCCGTGCGGTGATCAGCATCAGCGGGTCCCAGGTTTGCAGCAGGTAGTCCGCCGCCGGGAACCCGGCTGCCCAGGCGACCATCGACAGGACGGCAAGCGTGTTGCCTTCCAGCAATTGCCGGGGCGGACGCGGCACGATGGGCGGGCCGAGCGGATCTGGGGTCTGAACCATGGCGGGGCCGTTCTTTGGTTGTCTGTTGGGGACCGGTCGGTAATGTTCCAGCCATGGGGAACGGTGGCGGGGGCCGATTGGCCGGTCTTGCCCGTTCCCGACCAAATGTCGTTTTCCGGCCCCGTGCCGCAGCCAAAAAGGCCTGAAATGCCAAGATTTTGCGCCAACCTCACGATGCTGTTCACCGAATACCCGTTCCTTGAACGGTTCGGTGCGGCCCGGTCCGCCGGGTTCGACACGGTCGAGGTGCTGTTTCCCTATGACGAACCCGCGCCATTGGTCCGCGATATGCTGAACCGGAACGGGCTGACCCTTGCCCTGATCAACTGCCCGCCGCCGAACTATACCGGCGGGGCACGGGGCTTTGCCGCCGTTCCGGGGGCCGAGGAGCGGTTCCGCCATGATTTCAGGCGCACGCTGCGCTATGGGCAGGCGCTGGGCGCGCATCACCTGCACCTGATGGCGGGGGTGGCCGAGGGCGCGGCGGCGCGGGCCACCTTCATCGACAACCTGCGCTGGGCGGCGGCAGAGGCCCCGACACAGTCCCTGACGATCGAGCCGATCAACCCCGTGGACATGCCCGGCTATTTCCTGAACGATTTCGACCTCGCGCTTGAGGTGCTCGAGGCGGTTGCGGCCCCCAATCTGCACCTGCAATTCGATGCCTACCACGCCCAGCGGATCACCGGGGACGTGATGGGCACATGGGACAAATGCCGCCACCGGGTCGCCCATGTGCAGGTGGGGGGCTTTCCGGGACGGCATGAACCCGCGGGCGGGGACATCGACTATCCCGCGTTCTTCGCGCGGCTGGATGCCGAAGGCTATGACGGCTGGGTCAGCGGCGAATACAACCCCGCCGGGCGGACGGATGAAGGATTGGATTGGATCGGGTGATCATGCTGACAGGATGCTGTCAGCAGCCCTGTGTCAGAAGGGGGCATCGCAACCCTATCAGGAGATAACAGATGACCACCCAAGCAATCACCGTCTGGACCGAAGTGCCCGTCACCGACATGGACCGGGCCGTGGGTTTTTACAACGCGGTCTTCGGCTATGACATGCAGATCGACTCAACCGGCCCGAACCCCATGGCCCTGTTTGGCAACACGATGGAGGGCACCGGCGGCCATATCTATCCCGGGACCCCGGCCAAGGGCGGCAACGGGCCGACCATCCACCTTGCCCTGCCCGGATCGCTGGAAGACGGGATCGCCGCCTGCGCCAAGGCGGGCGGCACCGTGATTTCCCCCGCCATCGAAATTCCTCCGGGCCGCTTTGCCTATGCCATCGACCCGGACGGCAATTCCATCGGCCTGTTCGAACCCAAAGCCGCCTAGGAGGCCCCCATGCGCCGCGCCGACCGTCTGTTCCAGATCGTGCAATACCTTCGGGGTGGGCGGCTCGTCACGGCGGGGCAACTGGCCGAACGGCTCGAGGTCACGCCCCGGACCATCTACCGGGACGTGGCCGACCTGATCGGCTCTGGCGTGCCCATCGAGGGCGAGGCCGGGGTCGGCTACGTTATGCGCGACGGCTATGACCTGCCGCCCCTGATGTTCACCGCCTCGGAGATTGTGGCGCTGGTCGCGGGGGCGCGGCTGATCCGGGCGTGGGGCGGGGCCGACATGGCCGCAAGTGCCGAAGAGGCGCTGGTCAAGATTGCCGCCGTCCTGCCCGACGAGGCCCGCAAGCGCGCCGACACGGTGCAGATCCACGCCTTTGGCGCCCCGGAAATGTCCGACGCGGTCCGCGCGCGGATCGACGACATCGAAGCCGCCGCCAACAGCCGCACCCGGCTGGTCCTGCACTACGGCGACGAGGCGGGCCGCAAGTCCGACCGCGTGGTGCGCCCGCTGGGCCTGTGGTTCTGGGGCAAGGTCTGGACCGTCGTCGCCTGGTGCGAATTGCGCGACGATTTCCGCATGTTCCGGCTGGACCGGATCGAAGGCATGGAGCTTGGCACCCCCTTCCGCGAGGAGAAGGGCAAGCGCCTGCGTGATTTCTTCGCCGAGGAAGCCTATCGGAGGTAGGCGCGGGGGGCGTCATCGGGGCTTGTCAGGCCGCGCCGCAAAATATATGTCAAAATACAAATGTAATTTGGAGCGCCCGATGATTCATCCCCGTTTTGCCCCCGTTCTGTCCGGCCTGATCCTGTCCGGCCTGATGACCTTTATCGTCTCCGGCATCTCGACCCTGATGGCCAAAGGCCTGATCGACGGGTTCGCGGCGCAATGGATGGGGGCGTGGATGGTGACTTGGGCCGTGGCCTTCCCGACGATCCTTGTCGTGGCGCCGCTGACCCGGAAACTGGTGGGCAGGCTTGTCGCCAAGCCCGCCCAGCACGGCCAGCCCGCCTAACGCGCCGACAGGCTTTCGGCCAGCCGCATCAACTGCACCGCCTCGGTGCGGTAGCCATAGGGGTCCGCGCCCCGGTTGGCATTGGCCAGCGCAATGGCCTCGGCCCAGCCCCAGTCGCCCAGGGCAGTGTCGCCGCGCAGCAATTGGCCAAAGCCCGCGATGGCGGCGGCGAACTGCGCCTCGGTCCCGGCGCTGCCCATGTCGGGCAGGATCGGGGTTTCCATCAGCTGGCTGACATCTTCACCCGGCTCTTTCCAGCGCAGTTTCAGAAACCCGATTTCGGGGCTGTCCCCGGCATCCGCCGCCGGTTGATAGCGCAGCGGGTCGGTCATCCGGGCCGGGCTGCCCACCGGGGTGATCTCGTAAATCGCGGTCACCGAATGACCCGCCCCCAATTCGCCCGCATCGACCCGGTCGTTGTTGAAATCCTCGCGGTTCAGGGCGCGGGTTTCATAGCCGATCAGCCGGTATTCGGCGACGGTGGCGGGGTTGAACTCCACCTGCACCTTCACATCGCCCGCGATGGGGAACAGCGCGCCGGTCAACTGGTCCACCAGCACCTTCTGCGCCTCGTTCAGCGTGTCGATATAGGCCGCCGTTCCATTGCCGTTCTGGGCCAGCGCCTGCATGGTCGCATCGTCCAGATTGCCCCGGCCAAAGCCAAGGACCGACAGGTAGGTGCCCGTGTCCCGCTTGTCGGCGATGAAATCCTCAAGCGCCGAGGGGTCCGACAGGCCGACGTTGAAATCCCCGTCGGTGGCAAGGATCACCCGGCTGACCTCGCCCTCCTCGGCCATCGTGGCAGCCACGGCATAGGCCTGTTCCAGCCCGCCCTGCCCATTGGTGGACCCGCCCGCGCCCAACCCGTCCAGCGCCGCAAGGATCGCCGTACGCTCGCCCGCCGGGGTCGGGGCCAGAACCAGCCCCGCCGACCCGGCATATTCGACGATCGCCACCTGATCTTCAGGGCGCAGGTTGCCCAGCATCAGCCGGAACGACTGTTTCAGCAGCGGCAGCTTCGCCGCGTCGTTCATGCTGCCCGATGTGTCGATCAGGAACACAAGGTTCAGCGGCGGGCGGTCGTCAACCGTGGGCATTTCCCCCTGAATCGCGATGTGCAGCAGCTGCGTATCGGGGTTCCACGGGGTCTGCATCAGGCTGATCGTGGGGCGGAAGGGGGCGGCATCCGCGTCCGGCGCGGGGTAGTCATAGGGGAAATAATTCACCATCTCCTCGACCCGGACAGCCTCCGCCGGGGGCAGGGTGCCCCGGTTCAGCGAATTGCGGATGACGGAATAGGCGGCGGTGTCCACGTCGATGGAAAAAGTGGACACGGGCTCTTCCACGACGACCTTCAGCGGGTTCGGGTCGGCGGAGGGGTAGGCTTCAGTTGTCTCTTGTATCGCGAATTCGATCTCATCCGCAGAGTTGTAGCCAAGCGTGGCTGTCTCACTAAACAGCGACGGCGACTCGGCCAGCGGTTGTGCCATGCGGGCCTCGGGGGCCGCGACAACCGGCGCGGGCAGAGGTTCTGACATGAGGGTTGGCGCGGTGCCGGTGCTTGCCGCCTCCTCGGCGGCGTCCGCCACGGTGGTCTCTTGCCGTCCGGCCTGTCCCGGCAGCACCGGATCACCCTCGGTCACGGTGAACTCCGGGTCCTGCCAGACCGACCGTCCCTGCGGGGTCAGGACCAGCACGCCGCAGGCGACGATCGCGGTGGTGATGGTCAGCCCGCCCTTGGTGGTAAACGCCTTCAACATCTCTCCAACTCCTTGCCATAGCCCCTTGGGGGCGGTTGCAGGATTGGGACGCGCCGCATTCCGCGATCCTTGGAGAACGTCGAAATTTTCCTGCGCCAGACGCAGGTTTTCCGCCCGTTTCCCGGCATCCGGGCGGGGGGTGGCCGCCGTCATCGCGGCGCGCAGATCGTCAAATTCGTCACGGTCGGTGGTCATTGCGCCTCCTCCGTTTCGCGCAGGGCGCGCAGGCGTTTCTTGGCTTCGGATATGCGCCAGCTGATCGTGCCCTCGGACACGCCCAGCACCTCTGCCGCCTCGGCGTGGGTCAGGTCGTCGAAGACCAGCGCCAGCGTATCGCGAAGATCGTCGGTCAGGCGCGACATGGCGCGGGTCAGCCAGTCCAGCCGGTCCGCAGCCTCGGCATTCGCCGCCTGCCGGTTCAATTCCCAATCGCCCCAGCCATCGGCGGCGCGGGCGGCGCTGGCCTGTCTGCGGCGGCGGTCGTGGGCGGCGTTCACCGCGACACGGTACAGCCAAGTGGTCACCCGCGACTGTCCCTTGTAGCTGGCCAGCTTGGCGGGCAGGGCAGCGCAGATGTCCTGGGTTAGGTCCTCGGCTTCGGCCCGGTTGCCGGTCAGGCGAAAGCACAGGGCGAACAGCCGGTCATACTGCCGGTCGAGCAGGAGGGCAAAGGCACGTCCGTCCCCGTTCGCGGCCGCCGTGGCCAGGGCTTCGTCGCTGGTTGTCATACGCATCACGATGGGTATGACGCGCGGCAAAGGTCAATCCTTGGGGGCGGTGGAAAATATTTTGCAGGGTGAGGGGGCGAAGACATGACAGAAGGCATGCGGCCGCACGGGTGGGCGCGAATGCGCCCGCCATGGGGCGGGCGGGCGCATGCCGGGCCGCAAGCGCCCCGGCGAAAGCTGGCTCTCAAGCCCCTTCAGGACGGGCGCGACCCTGCGACCGCTAGTTCGGGTTGTTGCCGGACAGGATCGCGGGCAGGGCGACGCCGCCCCCGCCCCCGGGCAGGGGGCTTTCGGTGATCTCATTCTCGCGCAGACCCCGGATCAGGGCGATCATCGCGGGCGACGACAGGCCGGTCGAATGGTTGCCGCCAAAGCGGTCCGCCTCGCTTGAGGTGTCGATCACGGTGACCGGCAGGGCGGCCACGGCGGCGCTGCTGGTGACGGTGCCCAGACGGGCGCGGCTGGAACTGACCCATTCCGACAGCTGCAAGGCGCGGTCCTTGTCCGAGGTCATGACGATGAAGGGCTGCGGCAGGGTGCCGATCTCCAGCGCCTGACGGGTGAACAGGTCCACGTCGATATCGGGGGCGACAAGGATCACCCCGGTCAGCTTGGACCACAGGCCCTGCCGCCGGATCGCGCGCTGGCGCAGGGTCTCCATGATCAGCTGCGATCCCATGGAATGACCGATCAGGGTGATGCGGTTCACCTGGCTCTGGTCCAGCTGGGTCAGAAGTTCCTCAAGGCTGTCGCGGGCAAAAAGCACCGAGTCCCGGTCATAAAGGTAGTCGCCCGCCTCGCCGCCAGAAGGCCAGCTGAACAGCACCGGCACCCCTTCGACGCCGAAGTCATGAACCATCTGGCCAAGACGATAGAGGGCTTCGGGGAAATTGGTGTTGAAGCCATGGACGTAGACCACGGCCTCGCGCTGACCGGCGGGCAGGTCAAGGGCGCGGCGGGCGACACGCGCGCCAAAGGCGCGGGCGTCGGACAGCCGTTCGGCCCCGGTGATGCCGAAATGCTTGCGCGCGTCGGCGCGGCGGCGGTGAATTTCGACCTCGCCGGTGCGGTGCCGGGGCGGGACCGAGACAGTGATCTCGGCGTAATGGGTCACGGTCGACCGGTTGCCGGAAAACAGGGCGCGGGTCTCGACCGGGGCGCGGTTGGTGGCGACAAGCACATCCACCTTGTCCGCCGTATCTAGGGCAGGCAGGACGGTGATCTGGCCGCGCGGGGCGCAGGCCGCGACAAGGCTTACCCCGCCCAGAAGGACGGCACGACGAGTCAGATGGGGCACGGTATTGGTCATGAGCGCTTCATACAGGGGCGGCAGATGCGCCGGAAGGGGAAACAAAGGCGGGCAGCGGGAAATCGCAGGGGGCAGGGGCCGGGCGGGTCAGCCGTCCAGGCGGGTCAGAATCCCGCGCGGGGTCGAGGCGAATTCGCGCGACCACAGGACCCAGCAGACCCCCGCACTGGCCACGATCAACGGCACTGCCCCCAGAAGCCAGGCCAGCGACCCAAGCGCGAAATACATCGCCCGCAGCCCGCGGGTGAAGTTCAGCGCCGCGCGGATGTTCAGCGCGCCCGCCTGTTCCGCGCGGGTCTTGGTCAGCGGGGTGTCGGGGTCGTTCGGGATCGCGCCCAGCATGACGGTGCCATAGCCATAGACCCGGTGCGACCAGACGAATTTCAGGAAGGCCTGCGCCAGAAGCAGGACCACAAGCAGCAGTTTCACCTGCCAGACAAAGGCCGGGGCGTCGGTGGCGGTCAGCTCCTCGGCGACGGTTTCCAGCGGCTGGGTGTTGCCCACAAGGGCCAGAAGGCCGCCGATGGCCAAAAGACAGGTCGAGGCAAAGAACGATGTGCCCAGCCGCAGGGTGGACAAAAGCGTGGCATCGACAATCCGGTTTTCACGGGTGATCGCCGCCACCATCCAATCCGTCTGATACCGCGCCATCAGCAGCGTGACCGAAGGCTTTGCCGCCGATGGGTGTTCGATCCGCCAGCCGATGCCGACCCAGCACAGCAGCAGGAACAGGGCGGCAAAGCCATCCAGCGGGGTCAGCAGGGTCAGGTGATCGATCAGCGACATGTGGCGACCATAAGATGAACCAGTTCGACTTGCCATATCCTGAAATTGGTAATATATTTTTACCAAAGCGGAGGGTTTGCCATGGAAATGCCAGTTCCGAATGCGCGTGTCCTGTCAGACAAGGCGCGGATCGTGGCCCGCCTGCGGGCGGTCCTGCCCGAGGGCGCGGTGATCGACGACCCGTCCGAGACGCGGGCCTACGAATGCGACGCCCTGTCAGCCTATCGCTGCCCGCCCCTCTGCGCGGTCCTGCCCGCCACGACCGAAGAGGTCGCCGCCGTCCTGAAAATCTGCAACGAGGCCGGCGTGCCGGTGGTGCCGCGCGGGTCCGGGACATCGCTGGCCGGGGGGGCGCTGCCCACGGCTGACAGCGTGATCCTCGGGGTGGCGCGGCTGAACGCAGTTCTGGAAACCGACTATGACAACCGGTTCATCCGGGTGCAGACCGGCCGGACCAACCTGTCCGTGACCGGCGCGGTCGAGGCGGATGGGTTCTTTTACGCCCCCGATCCGTCGTCGCAGCTTGCCTGCGCCATCGCGGGCAATATCGCGATGAATTCGGGCGGCGCGCATTGTCTGAAATACGGGGTCACCACCAACAACCTTCTGGGCGTGCGGATGGTGATGATGGACGGCACGGTGGTGGACCTTGGCGGCGCGCATATGGATGCCGGGGGGCTGGACCTTCTGGGGCTGATCTGCGGGTCCGAGGGGCAGTTGGGCGTGGTGACCGAGGCGACCCTGCGCATCCTGCCGAAACCCGAAGGGGCGCGGCCGGTCCTCGTCGGCTTTGACAGCAACGAGGTGGCGGGCCAATGCGTGTCCGACATCATCCGGGCGGGTGTCCTGCCGGTGGCGATCGAATTCATGGACCGCCCCTGCATCGAGGCGACCGAGGATTTCGCCAAGGCCGGCTATCCGATGTGCGAGGCGCTTTTGATCATCGAGGTGGAAGGATCCGACGCGGAGATCGCCGAACAGCTTGAGTTGATCAAGGGGATCGCACAGGCGCACAACCCGGTTGAACTGCGCGAGGCGACCAGCGCCGACGAGGCTGCCCGCATCTGGCTGGGCCGGAAATCCGCCTTTGGCGCGATGGGGCAGATCAACGATTACATGTGCCTTGATGGCACGATCCCGGTCAGCGAACTGCCCTATGTGCTGCGCCGGATCGGCGAGATGTCCAAGGAATATGGGCTTGGCGTCGGCAATGTGTTCCACGCGGGCGACGGCAATATGCATCCGCTGATCCTGTATAATGCCAACACGCCCGGCGATCTGGAGAAATGCGAGGCCTTCGGCGCCGATATCCTGAAACTCTGCGTCGAGGTGGGCGGCTGCCTGACCGGCGAACACGGGGTCGGTATCGAAAAGCGCGACCTGATGCGCGTGCAATACGCGCCCGAGGATCTGGAGGTGCAGATGGCCGTGAAGGATGTGTTTGACCCGGGCTGGCTGTTGAACCCGGCCAAGGTGTTCCCGCTGGACGACAGCGCGTCGCGCCGGGTGGCGGCAGAGTAGGGGGGCGCTGCCCCCCGTCCGCGTGCCGCGGCCTCCCCCCGGGATATTTGAGACCCAAAGAAGGACAAGACCAGTGCCCAGCCCCACGACCGAGGAAGAGCTTGCCGGGATCATCGCCGGGGCCGAGGGCCCGTTCCGTATTCTGGGCGGCGGCACCCGGCCCATCGGCCGCCCGGTTCAGGGAACGCCCCTGTCGGTGGCGGGCCTGTCAGGGATCACCCTTTATGAACCCGGCGCCCTGACCATGGTGGTCCGCGCGGGCACGCCGCTGGACCAGATCGAAGCTGCGCTTTGGGCCGAGAACCAGCGCCTGCCGTTCGAGCCGATGGACCACCGTCCGCTGCTGGGCACCTCTGGCACGCCGACCATCGGCGGGGTGATCGCGGGCAATATCAGCGGGCCGCGCCGGGTGCAGGCGGGGGCGGCGCGAGACTATATGCTGGGCGTCCGCTTTGTGGATGGGGCGGGCCGCATCCTGAAGAACGGCGGTCGGGTGATGAAGAACGTCACCGGCTATGACCTTGTGAAACTGATGACCGGCAGTTGGGGCACCCTTGGCGTGATGACCGAGGTCAGCCTGAAGGTGCTGCCGCGCCCGGGTGCCGCCGCGACCCTGTCCCTGACGGGTCTTGACGATGCCACGGCGGTGCGGGCGATGGCGGCGGCGCTGGGATCGCCCTTTGACGTTTCGGGCGTGGCCCATGACCCGACGGCGGGCGAAACCCTGATCCGGGTCGAAGGTTTTGCCACGTCGGTGGCCTATCGGGCCGGGCGGCTGTCGGAGCTGCTGGCGCCCTTTGGTGCGGCCACGGTCAGTGACGATGTCGAAGGCGTCCGTGCCCGCTGGCGCGAGATCCGCGACGTGCAGACCATGGCCGGTCAGCCCGGCGATGTCTGGCGGCTGTCGGTCAAAGCCTCGGATGCGCCGGGGATCGTCGCCCGGGCCGGGGCGGAACAGGTGCTGTACGATTGGGGCGGCGGGCTGGTCTGGCTGCGGCTGGCCGAGGGCACGGACCTGCGGGCGCGTCTGGGCGCCTTCGGGGGGCACGCGACCCTGATCCGCGCCAGCGCGGAGACCCGCGCCGCCATCGCCCCCTTCCAACCAGAGCCCGCGCCGGTTGCCGCCCTGTCCGAAGGGCTGCGCAAGAGGTTCGACCCCAAAGAAGTCCTAAATCCGAGACTGATGCTATGACACCTTACGACTATCTGGCTGATCGAATATCCCGCTCCGAGGCATCGGCAATTTACAGATTCTGGGAACAGTTTGAAACCAATGCGGCGACGCTCGATGCTGTGTTTCGGGGGCAGTCGGGCCAAGATTTGGAAGTGGTGAGCAATACCATGTCAGCGCTTGGCGAGGTGCATTCTGATCTGATGTGGGAATTTGGTGCGGCCCCAGATGGGCACCGTCTGTCGATTACGGCGGAGTTTAATGACGCGATGCTTGTACTGGCGAGGGCGGTTGTCCGCCGGGCTCCGGACATGTCTGGCTGGACCTTCATGGATGCCCGGCCCGAGCAAGTGTCATTGGAACACTTTGCGAGAAATTTCGAAGCCCGTTTCGGGTCCATGCCCTTGATCTCTGAGGCTGTTTTCAGCCCAAGGAAGGACGGGCGGATTGGCATCGAGGTATCCGGTGATGGGCCAGATGATGTGCTGAAATCGCACGCTACGGCATTGGTCAGCGACCTCATGGGGGAATGGGCCGAGCGGCATTGGCTGGGTCCGGTCCATGTGAGGCCAAGAAAGAAGGGTCTGCTGGCGCGTTTCAAAGCCGCACCTTCGCTGTCGCCCGATGAGTTTCGGGACAGATTCCGTGGCGCGGTGAGATTGTCGCAAGAGCAAGCGCCTTCGAAACCATATTCAGCGGGAAGAACGGACGGCAACGAACATCACCTTTGGAGGGCAAATGGGATGCCCCCCAGCCATCCGCGAAGCGACCTGCTGACGATGACGGCATGCGATGCACGGCTGGTCGAAGCGATCCTATCCGATGGACCATTTGCATCGGCGACACATTCTAGGTTCTGTGAATGGTTCTGCCTGCTCCGGATCGCGCGCGACGACCAAGATCCTTCTTTGTTCCTAGTACAGCGCCGTGAGTTGGAGGAACAGCTGCAGCATGTGTTGGAAACTGCAGGGGTCGGCGGTGTGGCCTGTACGGGCCAGGGTGAATTCTTCTCTTATCTTGACCTGGCATTGACAGATATCGAGCTGGGTCTGGCGTTGATTGAGCAATCCGTTGAAAAGATGGGGCTTTTACCGCGTTCTGATCTGCGGTTTCTGGATCTAGGTTTGCGAGAACGGAGGGTCGGGTTTTCGAGCGCTGGCTCGACAAATACGCACTAGGGGGCCGCGCGATGCAAACCACATTCACCGAAGACCAGTTGAAAGACCCCGGCACGGCGCGGGCCAACCAGATTTTGCGGGCCTGTGTCCATTGCGGGTTCTGCACGGCGACCTGTCCGACCTATCAGGTGCTGGGCGACGAATTGGACAGCCCGCGTGGCCGGATCTACCTGATCAAGGACATGCTGGAAAACGAACGGGTTCCCGACGCGAAGACCGTCAAGCATATCGACCGCTGCCTGTCCTGTCTTGCCTGCATGACCACCTGCCCGTCGGGGGTGCACTACATGCATCTGGTGGACCATGCCCGCGCCTATATCGAACAGCGCTACAAGCGGCCCCTGGGCGACCGGGCGCTGCGCTGGCTTTTGGCCCGTATCCTGCCCTATCCGGGGCGGTTCCGGCTGGCCCTTCTTGGCGCCAAGATCGGGCGGCCCTTTGCCCGGTTCCTGCCCGATCCCCGGCTTCGGGCGATGATTTCCATGGCGCCGAAACAGATCCCCCCGGTCAGCCGCAACGACGACCCGCAAAGTTTCGCGCCCAAAGGTCCGCGCCGGATGCGGGTCGCGCTGATGACGGGCTGTGCCCAGAAGGCGCTGAACACCGATATCAATGACGCCACCATCCGCCTGCTGACAAGGCTGGGCTGCGAGGTGGTGGTGGCCAAGGGCGCGGGCTGCTGCGGGGCGTTGACGCACCACATGGGCAAGGAGGGCGAAAGCCACGCCACGGCGGCCAGAAACATCCGCGCATGGGCGGCCGAGATGGACGGTGCCGGGCTGGACGCCATCGTGATCAACACCAGCGGTTGCGGCACCACGGTCAAGGACTATGGCCATATGTTCCGCAATGACCCGCTTGCGGGTGATGCCGCGCGGGTGTCGGCCATCGCCATGGACGTGTCCGAGATCCTGCAAAAGATCGACATCCCCGAGGGGGCGGACAAGGGGCTGAAGGTCGCCTATCACGCCGCCTGTTCGTTGCAGCACGGGCAAAAGATAAAGGACGCACCCAAGGCGCTGTTGCGCAAGGCGGGCTTCACGGTGTTGGAACCGGCGGACCCGCATCTGTGCTGCGGATCTGCGGGCACCTACAACCTGATGCAGCCCGAGATTTCGGGGCAGTTGAAGGCCCGCAAGGTCAGGACGCTCGAGGCGCTGACCCCCGATATCATCTCGGCCGGGAATATCGGCTGCATGATGCAGATCGGGTCGGGGACCGAGGTGCCGATCGTGCATACGGTCGAGCTTTTGGACTGGGCCACCGGTGGGCCGCAGCCGCCCGCACTGACCGCGCCGGGCAAACGCGCGCCGGAGGCGCCGATCCTGCGCTGAACCGGCTTGGCTGTGCCAGCGTCATGCCCTAATCTTGCCGCAGGCCCGCGCTAGATGGGCGGCGAGAGGTGCAGGATGCGGGTAATTTTCCTTGGTTTGGCCCTGTGGATCGGGGCGGCGCTGGGCGCGGTCGCGCAGGACGGCGCGCTGCAATCGCTGGACACCGGGCAGGATGGCCGCGGCTGGGAGGCCGTGGGCCGGATCGACATCGACGGCAAAGGGTTCTGCACCGGCGCGCTGATCCGCGAAAACATCGTGCTGACGGCGGCGCATTGCGTCTATGATCCGGCGGGCCGGGTGATCGCGGCAGAGCGGTTCCATTTTCTGGCCGGGTTCCGGCGCGGCCGGGCCGAGGCCTACCGCGAGGTGCGTCGGGTGCTGCCGCATCCGGACTATATCCACGACGACCGGCGCGGCAGCGACCCGCGGCTGATCGCCCAGGATCTGGCGCTTCTGGAACTGGCGCAGCCGGTCCGCGTGTCGCGGATCATCCCCTTCCCGGTGGCCCCGCAGCCGCGCGGCGGGGAAACCGTTGGGGTCGTGTCCTATGCCGAAAACCGGTCCGAGGCGCCGTCCCTGCAAAACATCTGCACGGTGCTGGGCCAGCAGCAGGGGGTGATGGTCTTCAGCTGCGACGTGGACCCGGGCGCCTCCGGCTCGCCCGTGTTCCGGATCCGGGACGGGGTCGCGCAGGTGGTGTCGGTGGTGTCGGCCATGGCGATGCTGGACGACCGGAAAGTGGCGCTTGGGGTGCAACTGGATGCGCCCCTGCAAGAGCTTTTGCTGATCATGCAGGAAAGCCCCGGCGGGGTCGGGCAGCGGGTCCTTGTGCCCGGACAGCGCAACGACACCGGCGCCCGTTTCGTCAGCCCCTGAGGGATGGTGGGTTAAAACCCACCTTACGATAAGGGGCGCTGCCCCTCTGGCCCTTTGGGCCATTCACCCCGGAGTATTTGGGGCAAAATGAGAGTCCATACTTCTTTGGGTCAAAAATAGGCGATTGTATATTTGACAAACCCACGGTGAATACCTATATTTCTATCAAGACGATAGGAGTTCACCATGTCCGTTCTCAGCAAACCCTATATGCACGACGAAGCCGCAGCCTTTGCGCACGTCGAAAGTATCATCTGGCCCCAAGGTCCGGTTTGCCCGCACTGCGGAGTTGTGGATCGCGCCTATCGGCTTGAGGGCGTTCGCACCAAGCCCAGCAAGAAGAACCCGGAAGGCAAAGAGCGTCACGGCCTGTGGAAGTGCCGCGAGTGCCGCAAGCAGTTTACTGTCCGCAAGGGCACCATCTTCGAAGAAAGCCACATTGAAATGTTCAAGTGGCTGCAAGCTATTCACCTGATGGTGTCCAGCAAGAAGGGCGTCAGCGCCCACCAACTACACCGCGTTCTGGAAGTGACCTACAAGACCGCGTGGTTCCTCGCCCATCGCATCCGCGAGTGTATGCGCTCCGGTGATCTTGCCCAGATGGGCGGCGCTGGCGGCACGGTTGAAGTCGATGAAACCTTCATCGGCAAGGAGCCGGGCGTGATTAAGACCAAGTCCGCCCGTGGTGGCGCTCACAAGATGAAGGTTCTGACGCTCGTTGATCGTGACACCAAACGCGCCAAGAGCATTGTGGTTGACGATCTCAAGGCGAACACGCTGGTTCCTATCCTGCAAGAGAACATTGACCGAGAGGCAACCGTCTACACTGACGAGGCCGCTTGGTATAAGCGCCTTGGCAAGACCTTTGCGGAGCACGATTTCACCCGTCACGGTGCTGGCGAGTATGTGAAGCGCGACAAGCCGCAGGTTCACACCAACACGGTTGAGGGCTTCTACAGCATCTTCAAGCGCGGCATGAAGGGTGTCTATCAGCACTGCGGCAAGCAGCACCTGCATCGCTACGCTGCGGAGTTCGACTTCCGTTACAACAATCGCGTTGCGAACGGAATTGACGATCTTGAGCGCGGCGCAATTGCACTCCGCAATGCGTCCGGAAAGCGGCTTACATATGCAGGGCCTAACGCAAGCAAAACTTGAAGCAAAACGCTTGCATGGCAAGGTTATAGAAAACCCCAAGCACGAAAAGTGAAGTTTTAGCAGCAAATTGGCTTGAAGGACTTATCTTCATGTCGTATGAACGAATAAGCCCGACACCATTTCTGGTGTCGGGCGATTCGGAACCTAGGCTGTGGCGGCCTATTATGGTTCAAGCTATGTGAGGTAAAGATGTCAGAATCCGTGGATTCCGTCAAGGCAGTTGCGCTGTATTTGCGCGATGTTGCGGATCGAAATGCGCAGCGCCCAGATGTTGCCCAGCGTGTTTTAGATCATGCTGGGGCCCTTGATGCTGTGGCAGAAAGGTTGATGGCCCTAGAGGCGCTCACATCTGCGTTGCCACCTGATCTGGGAAACATCCTCGACTTGCCCCAAGAGCTTCGTAACGAATTGTCGGTCGCCAAAACGGACGAGCTTGAAGATCAGATCGTGACGGTCATTAACGCCTACGGGGGCGAAGCGTCACTCGACCAAGTTCTGGTCGGACTATATCGCAAGTTCAAAGTCATTCAGAAGCGGCGCTTTGTCCAAAATAAGTTATATCGCATGGAAATGGTATGGAGCGTTGAGGGCCGCAAAGGCGTCTACACGACACAAGAGCAAGTTTCCCCGCTTTCAGGCGAGACAATACGTGAATATGCGAACCGCATCGGCGATGCTGAAGATACAGAAATCCCCTTCTAGGGGTGTGCCCGGCCACTAGGGCCGGGGCAACAATGTGGGGCGGGGGCTGGTGCTCTGGCAGGGCTTCCCATCCGCGTCCAGAGGGTTCGATTCCCTTCCGCTCCACCGTAACAGGCCCCCTTCCACAAGGGGCCAAGGCAAGAGCCGCGCGGGGTCCAAACTCGTTGCGGCTCTTGTTGTGTATATAGGTGGTGGTAGACTCCACGTCAAATCACATGAGGTTTCACCATGCAGGAAGATAAGAAATCCCAACTAGACCGCTTCAAAGAAGCCGCCCGACAGCTAGAGACGGACGACGACGAAGCGCGTTTTGAGGAACGGCTCAAGAAACTGGTGAAGCCGAAGCCGGAAGAGAAGATGCCCCAGAAGTAGCAAGGCCCCGCCTAGGCGGGGCCATTGTCGCTGCGGGTAGTTTGCAATCACCGATCCACAGAGGCCACATGAGTGGACTTAAATGCCGGTGCTACCGGCGACGATCAACATATATGCCAGCAGGACCTAACAATCAATTCACAAACCGACACCAGCCCTAACGCAGGCTTTTACTTGCTCAAAAACGGCGGATTCTAGGACTCTAACATCGTAGGAACGCTGTCCATCTTGCTTACCGTCAAACATTAGTCGCAAGCGATGAAACGCCACGGTCAGGACTATATCACCTTTCAGCCACATTGTAGGACTGCTGTATGGGTGCGGCAGAGGTGGGTCTAGAGTGATCTCCATGTGGTGCGGAAGTATCTGGTTTGGCGCTGTAGTGCTTAGCGGCACCACCGTGCATAACTGCTGCCTGCCCTTGATAGGCGGAGAAAGCACTACCACTGGTCTTCGCTTTACCATTTCTGGTGGCCGAAAACCTTGGCTCAAATCAACTCGTACGATAGTTCCGGGAGCGGGGTGGCTTACAACTGTCATGCGATACAGGTATCATCGCAATCAACTCATGAAAAGGTGGTTTGTCAAATATACAATCGCCCAAAAATATCCTCTGGGGGCCATGAATTATCTGGTGGGGGGCGAAGCGCCCCCGGGTAAGGTGGGTCTTGACCCACCCTGCGCCCTTGCCCCGGTCTCGCCCAAAGGGGCGCCGGGGTGCAGGGCCAGCGGCCGTTTTCCGCGAGAATGGGAAAAAGGATTGCCGTGGGGGTATCCGCCCCCAGGTCCGTTTCCGCGCTCTTGTCCCGCCCCTTGCGGGGCCGGCAACCAGTTCGGATATCCTTGGCGCACCCCTTGTCAGAGGCGCGGGTCAACCGGGGACAGGTTTAGCGGCAAAGGGTTAGCGGGCGGTTTTGCCACCGTGACGATGGGGGTCTTGAAACACCTCGGACTGCTTCCCAGATCAAGGGGGCAGGGCGCCACATCCGGGCCTTGCGCTTTCACCGCCTGTCCCTGTGGGAAGGCACCAAACCCTTGTTATCGCTCAATGGAGGATGACCCATGCGTACCTTTGATCTAGCCCCGCTTTACCGTGCCACCGTTGGTTTCGACCAGATCGCCGACCTGATGGACCGCGTTCTGACCAATGACGCCGGCACCCAAAGCTACCCGCCCTACAACATCGAGAAGACTGCGGATGACAGCTGGCGTATCTCTGTCGCCGTCGCCGGGTTTTCGGACGCGGACCTGTCGGTCGAGGTGCGGGAAAACGCCCTGCTGATTTCCGCCCGCAAGGCGGAGGATGAGGCCGACGAGGGCCGCATCTTCCTGCATCGTGGCATTGCCACCCGCGCCTTCGAACGCCGCTTCCACCTTGCCGACCATGTGCGCGTGACCGGCGCCAGCCATGACAATGGCATGTTGCATGTGGACCTTGTGCGCGAGGTGCCCGAGGCGCTGAAACCCCGCCGCATCGAGATTGCCCGGACCCCGGCGATCGAAAAGGACGTGGTCGAGGCGAAAGCCGTCAACTGACCTCCACTTCACCGGTCCCTCCCAGATGACCGGACGACGGGGGCCTTCGGGCCCCCGTTTCTTTTCAAGCGTATTGATGCCAAGTGTTCGCCCGAATATTGTCTTTGAACGAATGCTCGGAGGCGTGGTTTGATGTGGTCTTGGTTTCGGAGTGGAAAATCTGCTGAATACAAGGCCTATACAACAAAGTTTGACGTCGTGGTTCCCGGAAGCGAACTCACCCGGAATCTTGAACCGGATGCCAAGGCGGTTTGGCTGGACCAGGTCGCTGTTTATGAAGCAGCGACAGCGGTAGAGCGCACAAAGGCCTCTTTGGCCGCGATCCCAGTTGTTGATGAACTCCGCAGACGTTTGCCAGATGTAGCGGACACGGTGGCGGTGTCTATCCTTGTCGATCATTCAGGGTCGTTGCACGGCCAACGGGCCATAATTGCCTGCCTTCTTGCCGAAGTTATTGGCGATTTCCTGAGCCGGTTGGGGGTCAAATTCGAAGTACTCGGATTTACAACACGGGCCTGGAAAGGGGGCTTTGCGCGACAACAATGGCAGGCGTTGGGACGCCGCCGTAACCCGGGCCGGTTGAATGACTTGTTGCACATCGTGTATCGGGATGCGTCATCCACATTTCCTGGAGTCCCATGGGCTGTCCGAAATTTGCTGCGTCATGATCTGTTGAAAGAGAACATCGACGGAGAGGCAATCCTTTGGGCGGCGGAGCGGCTAAAGCCGTTGCGGCGGGGCCGCAATATCGTCCTGATTATCTCTGACGGAGCCCCTGTTGACGATTCTACGCTGCATGAAAACGGGGGTGACTACCTCTGGCGGCACCTTAAGACGGTCGTTGCAGACCTTACGGAAACCGAAGGTTTCCAAGTTGCTGCTATCGGCATAGACTACTCGGTATCGCATCTCTATCCGCAGTCTATCGAGGTCGCTCGTCTGGACCAGCTTTCGGAGGGGCTTGCGGATTTCTTGAGGTCTTTGTTCGATTGACCGCCGCTCGGGATATCATGGGCACGTTTCGCTAGACGGCCTGTGCGCAACGCTTTCAATCTGGGAAAATGCGCATCTCTGTCGCAAACAGGGATTTCTTCCCGCTTCGGCCACCCCTAGGCTGGGTCCCGCAAGACCACGAGTAATGGGGACCACCATGACCGCAATTCGCACCGACTTTCCGCACCGTGTTGTCGAAACCCCTGACATGGCCATTCCCATGCCCGACGGCACCACCCTGTCGGCGCGGGTCTGGATGCCAGAGGACGCGGGCCAAAACCCGGTTCCCGCGATCCTTGAATATATCCCCTACCGCAAGCGCGACGGCACCCTGCCACGCGACGAGATGATGCATCCGTGGTGGGCCGGGCACGGCTATGCCACCGTCCGGGTGGACATGCGCGGCAACGGCGACAGCGACGGGCTGATGCATGACGAATACACCGAGACCGAGTTGCAGGATGCCTGCGACGTGATCGCATGGCTGGCCGCGCAGGTTTGGTGCACCGGCGCGGTGGGGATGATGGGCAAAAGCTGGGGCGGGTTCAACTGCCTGCAAACCGCCTTTCTTCAGCCGCCCGCGCTGAAGGCCGTCATCTCGGTTTGTTCGACCGTGGACCGCTATGCCGACGACGTGCATTTCAAGGGCGGCTGCCTGCTGGGTGAAAACATCGGCTGGGGTGCGGTGATGCTGTCCTATTCCTCGCGCCCGCCAGATCCGGCGCTGCGGCAGGGGTGGCGGCAGACATGGCTGGACCGGCTGGAGGCGAACCCGTTTCTGGCCCCGGTCTGGGCCGCGCATCAATCCCGCGACGCCTATTGGCAGCACGGGTCGGTCTGCGAGGATTACAGCCGGATCACCGCCAAGGTCCTGTCCTTCGGCGGCTGGGCCGACAACTACATGAACACGGTTAGCCATCTGGTGACCAACCTGCCCGGACAGGCCAAGGGGATTGTCGGGCCGTGGGTCCACCAATACCCGCACACCGCCACCCCCGGCCCCCGGATCGGATTCCTGCAAGAGGCGCTGCGGTTCTGGGACCGCTGGCTGAAAGGCATCGAGAACGGCGCAGAGGACGACCCGGCCTATCGCGCCTATATGCTGGACAGCGAACCGCCGGACCCGTCAACGCCAGCGCGCAAGGGCACATGGGTGGCCGAGGCCGACTGGCCTACGCCGCGCACCGACGACCGGGTGCTTTACCTGACCGGCGCGGGCCTGGCCGGGGATGCGGGGCCACTGTCGACCGTGGTTCACACGCCGCAGCATCATGGGCTGTATTCGGGCGAATTCTTCCCGATGGGGCTGAACGCGGAAATGCCCGCCGATCAGGCCCCCGAGGATGCGATGGCCACCTGTTTCGACACCGCCCCCTTGGACGCGCCGCTGGCGCTTCTGGGGGCGCCGCGCCTGCGGCTGCGCCTGTCGTCGGACGCGCCGCGCGCCAATCTTGTCGCCCGGTTGTGCGACGTGGCGCCGGATGGGTCTTCGGTTCGCATCTGCCACGGGATGCTGAACCTGACCCACCGGGACAGCCGCGCGGACCCGACCGACCTGACGCCGGGAGAGGAGGTCGATGTCGATCTTGTGCTTGACCAATGCGGCTATCGGCTGGCCGCCGGGCATCGGCTGCGGATCGCCCTGTCGACCACCTATTGGCCCTTCATCTGGCCCACTGCCCATGACGCAACCCTGACCCTGTCTGCGGGCAGCCTGTCCCTGCCGGTCCATCCCGGCGCCGGGGCGGATGAATGCCATTTCGAACCGCCGGAAACCGCGATGCCTTGGGCCCATCGGACGGTCTCGGACGGCCATGCCACCCGCCGCATCGAAGAGGATATGCTGACCGGCACCCGCACCCTGATCGTCGAGGATTTCAGCAGCGATGTGGAAAACCTCGATCACGGGCTGATCACTGGCCACGACCTGACCGAACGCTGGACGATCCATCCAAATGATCCCCTGTCGGCTCGGTCCGATATCCGCTGGGAACAGCGGCTGTCGCGGGGCGACTGGTCGGTGCGGACGGTTGCGGAAACCCGGATGTGGGCGGATGCGGCCGTGCTGCACATGACCGCCACGCTGACCGCCTGGGAGGGCGAAGAGATCGTGTTCCACCGCGACTATACCCATGCCGTGCCGCGCAAGCATTTGTAACGCTCCGGGCTGCGGGGCTGGTTCAGTCAAACAGGGATAACCAATGCCCAAACTGCTTTTGATCATCCTTGACGGTGTCCCCTATCGCAACTGGCGCCGCCTGTTCGGCAATCTGGAAGGCTGGGTTCAGTCGGGCGAGGCGCGGGTCTGGAAGATGCGGTCGGTTCTGCCCTCGACCTCGGCCTCCTGCTATGCCTCGATCCACACCGGGGTGCCGCCGCAGGTGCATCATATCTGGGACAATGCCGATATCCGGCGGCTGGACCTGCCGGATGTATTTTCCGAAGCCACCAAGGCCGG
Organism: Marivivens marinus; assembly: GCF_035969385.1. Taxonomy (NCBI): domain Bacteria; kingdom Pseudomonadati; phylum Pseudomonadota; class Alphaproteobacteria; order Rhodobacterales; family Paracoccaceae; genus Marivivens; species Marivivens marinus. The sequence continues at coordinate 137,838 of NZ_JAYKKJ010000009.1, forward strand.
TTTGAAGACCGGGGCTGTCACCCATTCCTACTGGTCCGAGTTCTTCAACCGCGCCCCCTTCGACGTGGTGCGGGATATCGAATACGACGAACCCGAGGGGCCGATCACCCACGGCCGGTTCCACACCATGCATGGCTATGGGCATGACAACCAGATGACCCCGGCGGATTACGATCTGTTCGGCACGCTGACCCGTCTGGCCGAGGTGAAGGGGATCGACTACGGCATTCTTCACACCTGCACGCTGGACAGCATGGGGCACCGGTTTGGCCATGACTGCACCGAAATGGACACGGCCTGTTTCAAGCTGGACGGGGTCCTGGCGCCCTTCATCCACCGCTGGCGACAGGCGGGATACGAGGTGATCGTGACCGCCGACCATGGCCAGTCGGACCGCGGCCACCACGGCGGGCGGGGCGAGGACCAGCAGGACGTGGCGCTCTACTATTTCGGGGCGGGCGAAGGGCCGGCGCCGGACGTGGTGATCGACGAATTGCAGCTGGCCCCCGCGATCCTGACCCGGCTGGGGGTCAAGGTGCCCGCGACAATGACGGCGGGATCGTTCCTGACCTAGTTCGCATGTTGGCGCGGGAACAAGGCCGCAGGCCGCCCGCGCATCGCCTGCCCGTCCCGGCGGGCTGGCGATCTGGCAAAGGTTCCGCCCAAGCCGGACGTCATTCGGATGTGGCGCGATAAAGTGCGTGGCCAATCGGGCCGTTCGCCACCCCACGGGCAGGCAATGCGCGGGCTACTGCCGGGCGGGCGGTTCCACCTCGGCCCATGTGCCGGGCCGCAGCCCTTCGACGGTGTAGGCCCCGACCGACCAGCGCACCAGCCGCAGCACGGGCAGGCCCACATGGGCGCACATCCGCCGGACCTGCCGGTTGCGCCCCTCGGTGATGGTGATCCGCAGCCACGCATCCGGCACCGATTTGCGGAACCGCACCGGCGGGTCGCGGTCCCAGAGCCAGCCGGGTTCCGCGACCTGATCCACCTTCGCGGGGCGGGTCATCCCGTCTTTCAGCTCGACCCCGTTGCGCAGGGCATCAAGGGCCGCCGCATCCGGCGTCCCTTCGACCATGACGAAATAGGTCTTGGGCATCTTGTCCTTCGGGTCGGTGATCCGGGCCTGAAGGATGCCGTCATTGGTCAGCAGCAAAAGCCCCTCGCTGTCGCGGTCCAGACGGCCCGCCGGATACATCCCCGGTAGGTCCAGCCAACGGCCAAGCCCGGGCCAGTTGCCATCGTCAGTGAACTGCGACAGCACGTTCATCGGCTTGTTGAAGGCGATCAACCGGGTCGGACCCTTGGGGCCACGGGGGCGGGGACGCGGGCGGCTCATGCCGGGATGCCCGGCTCAGAGCGTCCGACCGGGTGGGCGCGGAACGCGCCCGCCTTGGGGCGGGCGGACGCGTGCCCGCCGCTGCGCGGCAGGCGGGCAAGACACCAGTCATCCATCCCTAATGCGCCTCGGCCCAGTTTGCCCCCTGTCCGGCGTCCGCCTTCAGGGTCACGGCCAGTTTCACCGCCGGTTCGGCGGCCCCCTCCATCACCTCGCGGGCGCGGGTGATCAGCGCGTCGGTCGCGTCTTCCTCGACCTCGAACAGCAGTTCGTCGTGAACCTGCAGCAGCATCTTCGCGGGCAGCCCGGCAATCGCCCCGTCCATCCGCACCATGGCGCGCCGGATCACATCCGCCGCAGTCCCCTGAATTGGCGCGTTGATCGCCGCGCGCTTGGCAAAGCCCGCGCCGGGCCCCTTGGCGTTGATCTCGGGCGTGTGGATCTTGCGGCCGAACAGCGTCTGGACGTAGCCGTGTTCCTTGGCGAAGGCCACGGTGTCATCCATATAGGCGCGGATGCCCGGGAAGCGTTCGAAATAGCGGTCGATGAAGCCCTGCGCCTCGTCGCGGGGGATGCGCAGGTTGCGGGCAAGGCCGAACCCCGAAATCCCGTAGATGACGCCAAAGTTGATCGCCTTGGCCTGCCGACGGATGTCCGGGGTCATCTCGTCCAGCGGGACGTTGAACATCTCAGACGCGGTCGCGGCGTGAATGTCCTGCCCCTCGGCAAAGGCCTGTTTCAGCGCGTCGATCCCCGCCACATGGGCAAGGATGCGCAATTCGATCTGGCTGTAGTCGAGGCTGACCAGAACCTTGCCGGGCTCGGCGACAAAGGCCTCGCGGATGCGGCGGCCTTCCTCGGTCCGGACCGGGATGTTTTGCAGGTTCGGATCGGTCGAGGCCAGACGCCCGGTGTTCGCCCCGGCGATGGAGTAAGAGGTATGGACCCGCCCGGTGTCGGGGTTGATATGGTCCTGAAGCGCGTCGGTATAGGTCGATTTCAGCTTGGCCAGTTGCCGCCAGTCCAGAATGCGGCGCGGCAGGTCGTGGATGGTGGCAAGGTCTTCCAGCACGTCAGCGCCGGTGGAATAGGCCCCGGTCTTGCCGCGCGCGGGCTTCTTTCCGTCGGGCATTTCAAGGCTCAATTCGTCGAACAGGATCTCGCCCAGCTGCTTGGGGGAGCCCACGTTGAACGGGCGGCCGGCAAGGGCGTGAATGTCCGCCTCCAACCCGGCCATCTTCTGGGCAAAGGCGTTCGACATGCGCGACAGGGTATCGCGGTCCACCTTGATCCCCGCCATCTCCATCCGGGCCAGCACCGGCACCAGCGGGCGTTCCAGTGTCTCGTAGACCGTCGTCACTTGCTTCAGGTGCAGTTGCGGTTTCAGATGTTCCCACAGGCGCAGGGTGATGTCGGCATCTTCGGCCGCATATTTCACCGCATCCGCGACCGGCACCCGGTCAAAGGTGATCGCTGATTTGCCGGTGCCCAGAAGCGATTTGATCTCGATCGGGGCATGGCCAAGGTATTGTTCGGACAAAAGGTCCATTCCGTGCCCGTGCAGGCCCGCATTCATCGCGTAGGACATCAGCATCGTGTCGTCGATGGGGGCGACGGTGACGCCATATCGGGCGAAAATCTTGGCGTCGTATTTCATGTTCTGCCCGATCTTGAGGATCGAGGCGTCCTCCAACACCGGGCGCAGCATATCCAGCGCCTCGGTCACGCCCATCTGGCCGGGGGCGAGGTCGTCGGAGCCGAACAGGTCGTCGGCGGCACTGGATTTATGGATCAGCGGGATATAGCAGGCCCGGCCCGGATCGACGCAAAGCGAGATGCCCACAAGGTCCACCCGCATTTCATCAAGCCCGGTGGTTTCGGTATCGACCGCCACATAGCCACGGGCGCGGATCCGGTCGATCCAGCGTTGCAAGGCGGCGGCGTCGCTGACGCATTCATAGGCGTCCACGTCAAAGGGCACCTGTGCCGGGGCGTCCGGTTCCACTGGGTCGGCCCCTTCCGGGGTCTTGTCGGTGATGACGGGCGGTTCCACCCCCAGCTTGTCCGCGACCCGCTTGGTGACGGTCCGAAACTCCATTTCGGCCAGGAACCCCAGCAGGATGTCCGGCACCGGGTCGCGCACCTCCAGATCGTCGAGCGTGAAATCCAGCGGCGTGTTGCAATCGAGCGAAACCAGTTTCTTGGACAGTTCGATCTGGGCGCGGTTGTCGATCAGGGTCTGGCGGCGCTTCGGCTGTTTGATTTCCTCGGCGCGGTCCAGCAGGCTTTCCAGATCGCCGAATTCGTTGATCAGAAGGGCGGCGGTCTTGATCCCGATGCCGGGCGCGCCGGGGACGTTGTCCACGCTGTCACCGGCCAGCGCCTGCACATCGACCACCCGGTCGGGGCCGACGCCGAATTTCTCGACCACACCGTCGCTGTCGATCCGCTTGTTCTTCATCGGGTCAAGCATTTCGACTCCGCCGCCGACAAGCTGCATCAGGTCCTTGTCGGACGACACGATGGTGACACGGCCCCCGGCATCGCGGGCCTGACAGGCCAGCGTGGCGATGATGTCGTCGGCCTCGTAGCCTTCGATCTCTTCGCAGGCGATGTTGAAGGCGCGGGTCGCTTCGCGGGTCAGGGGGAACTGCGGGATCAGGTCTTCGGGCGCGGGCGGGCGGTTGGCCTTGTATTGGTCATACATGTCGTTGCGGAACGATTTGCCCGAATAATCGAAGATCACGGCGACATGGGTGGCCGCGTCCGGCCCGGTGTTACCGTCCACATAACGTTGCAGCATGTTGACGAACCCCGATACCGCGCCCACCGGCAGCCCGTCGGATTTGCGGGTCAGGGGGGGCAGCGCGTGGTAGGCCCGAAAGATAAAGGCGGACCCGTCGATCAGGTGAAGGTGATGCCCCTTGCCGAATGCCATGCCTGTCTCTCCCCCCGCGCGTTTCTGATCCTGACTATGTGGCACGAAGCGGGGCGGGGATAAAGTGGGGCGGTCGCTTGCCTGTGTTGTTTGACCTTCCCCGGCTCAGGCCCGCACCCGGCTGTTGTCCGGGTCATAGGGGCAGGGGGGGATGACGCGGGCGGGGAAATGGGTGCCCAGCATGTCGATGGCCATTTCCGTCCCGACCTCGGCCCGGTCCGGGTCCAGATAGGCCAGCGCAAGGTTCAGCCCGGTTCGGTATCCCCATTCGCCCGAGGTGACAGTGCCTACGACCTGCCCATCGGCCATGACCGATGAACCGGGCCGCGCCGACCGGTCGTTACAGTCGACCGCCAGTGTCACAAGCCGCCTGCGCGGTCCCGTGGCGGTGCGGGCCAAAAGCGTCTCGCGTCCGACAAAGCCGGGCTTGTCCAGCGTCACGAACCGGCCCAGCCCGGCCTCGAACGGGTCAAATTCGGTCAGGATGTCGGATTTCCAGTGCAGGTATCCCTTTTCCAGCCGCATCGCATCTACCGCGCGGCTGCCGAACAGGCGCAGCCCGTGGGCGTCGCCTGCGCGGCGCAGCGCAAGATAGGCCGCATAAAGCTGGGCGTTGGGCACGTGGATTTCATAGGCCAGTTCGCCCGAATAGCTGACCGCCATGACCACGGCCGGGGCGATGCCGACGAAACATTCGCGCACCGAGAGCCACGGGAACGCGGCCGCCGACCAATCGCCACGCGACGCGGCCGACAACACATCACGCGCCTTCGGCCCGGCCAGTACAAGGATGGTCCAGTCGTTGGTCAGCGACCGGATCGTCACATCCTCGCCCGGGTGCAGATGCGCCCGCAGCCAGTCCATGTCGTGATATTCCGCCGCCGCCGCCGACCCGAACCAGATCCGGTCCGGCCCCCGGTCCGAGGCGGGCAGGTTGGCGATGGTCGCCTCGGATTTCAGCATCCCGTGGTGGTTCAGCAGATAGGCAAGGCCGACCCGCCCGGACTTGCGCGGCAGACGTCCGCAGATCATCCGGTCAAGGAAGCCCTGAGCGTCCCTGCCGGTGATTTCGTAGCGGTTGAACCCGTTCACCTCGGTCAGGCCGACCCCGGTCTGAACGGCCTCCACCTCGGCGCCGACGACCGCGTGCGCCTCGTTGAAACGGAACCCCAGCGTCTCGGTGAAATCGGGCGCGGGTTTGATGTAATCGACCCGTTCCCAGCCGTTGACCACGCCAAATTCCGCCCCCTCGGCGGCAAGGATCGGGGTCAACGGGGTGGTCTTCATCGGCCGTCCGGCGGGCCGGTGTTCGTGCGGATAGTGAAAGCGGAATTCGTTCTGGTAATCCTCGATCGCCTTCAGGGCAGTCAGTTCCACATTGGCGTGGCCGGTGAACCGGCGCGGGTCCAGAACCCAGGTGTCATAGCAGGCCTCGCCATGGACGATCTGCTGCGCCAGAAGCCAGCCGTGACCGCCGCCTTCGCCCAGACCTGCCCGCAGGCCGATGATGCAAAAGGCGTTGCGTTTGCCCGGAATTGGCCCGACCAGCGGCGCGCCGTCGATCGTATAGGTGATCGGCCCGTTGACGACAGTATGGATACCGACCTCGGTCAGGGCGGGCATCCGGGCAAAGGCCCCTTCCAGCACATCCGTCACCCGGTCCAGATCGTCGGGGCAGAGCGCATTGACGAAATTCGGGTCGATCCCGTCCATCCCCCATGTCTTGCAGCCCTGTTCGTAGAACCCGACCAAAAGGCCGTTCTTTTCCTGTCGGCAGTAATAGTCGCTGATCGGGCAGCGGATCAGCGGCATCCGGTGGCCCGCGTCGCGGATCGCGGGGATTTCCTCGGTCAGGAAATACTGGTGCTCCATCGACATGACGGGGTGGTGGACGCCCATCATCGCTCCGACCTCGTTCACCCTGTAGCCGCAGGCGTTGACGACGATATCGGCGTGCACCGTGCCCTTGGGCGTCTCCACCTCCCATGTGTCGTCGGACAGTTGGCGCAGGGCGGTGACGGGGGTCTGGCGGTGCACCTCGGCCCCGGCGGTGCGGGCGCGGCGGGCCAGCGCCTGACACAGCTGCGCCGGGTCGATGTCGCCGTCCAGCGGGTCCCACAGCCCGCCGATCAGGTTGTCGGTGGAAATCAGCGGGTGGCGGCGGGCGCATTCCGCGGCGTCGATCACCTCGAAATGCACGCCCATGCCGCGGGCCATCGACGCGAAATGCCGGTAGCCGTCCATCTGCGCCTCGGTATTGGCCAGCCGGATGCCACCGTCGCCGTGGTGGTAATTGATCGGATAGTCGGGGTCTTCGGACAGCTCTTTATACAGCGCGATGGAATGGCTTTTCAGACCGACCATCGTCTGGTTCATGCCGAAATTCGTCACCTGAGCCGCCGAATGCCATGTGGTGCCGGATGTCAGCTCGTCCCGTTCCAGCAGCATGACATCGGTCCAGCCCTCCTGTGTCAGGTGATAAAGGGTCGAACAGCCCGCGATCCCGCCGCCGATCACCACAACCTTTGTCCGTGTCTTCATCGCCTGTCCCCTTGGCTGCGTCGCGCCCATGTCCGCCGCTTTGCCGCCGAGGATCAAGCGGCGGGGCACAGTTTCGAAATATTCGAATGTGGAATGCGAAATACGCGCAGGCGCGACAGTTTCGTTGATCCCCTGCAGGAACTGGCCTTTGCTGATCCGTGACGGGCAGGAGGGACGCGCAATGGACAGGCCGCGCAGGCGCAGTGGCGGACGACAGGACCGGTTGGCGCTGCGGGCAGCGGGGCCGGACAACCCCTGCCCGCCGGGGCAGCGGGGCGGGCAGTACCGGCCCCTGTCCGAACCCGATCTGCGGGCGATCTATGACACCGCCCTGCGGCTTCTGGCGGACCTGGGCATGGGCGAGGTGCCCGCCCGCCTGCGCGCTGATCTTCTGGCGGTGGGCGCGGTCGCGGATGGACGGGGCCGGGTGCTGTTTCCCCGCGCGCTGGTCGAGGACGCCATCGCCGCGGCCGCGCGGGTTTTCACCCTGCACGGACGGGACGAGGCCCGGTCGATCACAGTGGGCGGCGAGGCGGTCCATTTCGGAACCGGCGGCGCGGCGGTGCAGACGCTGGACCTTGAGACCGGGCTTTACCGCCCCTCGACCCTTGCGGACCTGCATGATTTTACCCGGCTTCAGGACCGGCTGGACAATGTCAGCTGGTTCACCCGCTGCTGCGTCGCCACCGACCTTCCGGATGTGTTCGACCTCGATGTGAACACGGCCTACGCTCTGGTCCGCAACACGACGAAGCCGGTCGCGACCTCCTTCACCGTGGCAGACCACGTGGCCCCCATCGTTTCGCTGCTGGATATCGTGGCGGGGGGAGATGGCGCGTTTTCGAAACGCCCCTTCCTCAAGGCGCATATCAGCCCGGTCATCTCGCCCATGCGGTTTGGCGAGGACGCGGTGGATGTGGTCTATGAATGCATCCGGCACAACATCCCCATGTCCTGCATCACCGCCGCGCAATCCGGGGCGACCGCGCCCGCGACCCTTGCCGGGTTTCTGGCGCAATCGCTGGCGGAAACGCTGGCGAGCCTTGTGATGGTCCATGCGATCCGGCCGGGGTTTCCGATGGTGTTTTCCAACTGGCCGCTGGTGATCGACCTGCGCACCGGGGCCTTCGCGGGGGGCGGTGGCGAGATCGCGGTGATGAACGCCGCCTCTGCCCAACTGTCGAACTGGCTGGGGCTGCCGTCTGGGGTGGCCGCGTCAATGACCGATGCCAAGGCGATCGACGCGCAATACGGGGCCGAAAAGGGGCTGACCGCGCTGGCCGCCGGTCTGGCCGGGGGCAACCTGATCTATGAAAGCTCGGGCATGACCGCCTCGCTTCTGGGGGCAAGTTTCGAGGCCTTCGTTCTGGACAACGAGATGATCGGACACATCTACCGGACGCTGCGCGGGATCGAGGTGAGCGAGGAAACACTGGGGTTCGAGGCGATTTGCGACAGCGTGCTGGGCGAGGGGCATTTCCTTGGCCACGCCCAGACCCACGCGGCGATGGAGCGGGATTATTACTATCCCCCGCTGGCCGACCGCGACCCGCCGGTGACATGGGCCGAAAAGGGCGCGCCGGACATCTGGGGCAGGGCACGGCAAACCGCGCGGGATATACTGGACACGCACCGCCCCAACTACCTGAGCACGGAACAGGACCGGGCGATCCGGGCGGCGTTTCCGATCAGGCCCGTGGGGTAACCCCGCCGGGTCGCTTGCGGCCCGGCATGCGCCCGCCCGCCCCATGGCGGGCGCATTCTGCGCCCACCCGGACGGTCGCCTGCCTCTGTCGGTCGGTCACCCCGCCCCCAGCATCTCGAACCGGCCGGCCAGCCACGGGTAACGTGCCACGGTCTGGTCAATGACTTGCCGCTGCACCGCCCCGCGCAACCCGGTTTCGATCAGCGTCCGGATCGGGGCGGGCAGGTCTTCGCGGCAGATCAGGGCAATGGTCCGGGAAAAGGCCCGCCCCGGAAAAGGCGCGGCGCAAAGATCGCCGTGATAGCGCTGGGCGCGGGCAAAGGTCAGCGCGGTAGTGATGGTCCAGCCCCGCCCGGCGGCGACCATGGCTAGGATGGCATGGGTGCTTTCGAACTCCATCCGTTGCGGAAACCGCGCGCCCAGCCGTCGCAGCTGCGCCTCGATCCGGCGGCCGATCTGCTGCTTGCGGCTGTAGCGCAGAAGCGGCAGGGCGTCGGCCTGTCCCTGTAAGGCTGTCAGGTCGGGGGCGGGGCCGGGCAGGGACCGGGGCGTGACAAGGATGAAGGGGTCGCGCAGGATCGGCTCCTCGATCAGCCCCGGCGATTCACGGTCCATCGCGGCGGCGATGCCCACGTCCACCTGTTCGGTTTCCAAAAGCTCGACCACCTCGTGCGAGGGGCGCGACAGCATGGAAAAATCGCAGCGCGGCATGGCGGCGGACAGGTGCTGCACCAGCGCGGGGGCGACATCGGTGTCGAAGTCTTCCAGATGGGCGATGCGCAACAGGCGCACCACGCTGGCCAGATCGCCGGACCACAGGTCCGACACCCCCATCCGCAAAAGCCACATCGCCTCGTCCACCCGGCGCAGCAGGGTTTCACCGGCGGGGGTCAGTCTCATGGGGCGTTTGGCATGATCCAGTAGCGGCGTGCCCAAAGCCTGTTCAAGGCAGGTCAGGTGGTGCGACACGGTGCTGACTGACACGCCCAACCCCTGCGCCCCGTCGCTAAGCGTGCCGTGCCGTGCCACGGCCTGAAAAGCTTCGAGCCATTTGAGGCTGAGCGGGGATCGTTCCATGCCGGACCTGCCATGAAGGGTTGCCGCCACAGTTTCGGTTTTTTCGAAACCGGGTCAAGCGGTCCCGGTCAGCCGTCCAGCCGGGTGATGGTCCAGCCGCCCGCCTGCAACAGCGCAAGAACCCCGGTGTCGCCGGGCAGGTGGGCCGCCCCAAAGGCGACGAAGACGGGGCCGTCGGTCGCCGCCGCAGCCGTTTCGATCACGGGTATCCATGCGGCGTTGCGGTCGACCAGCATGGATTGTTCCATCTCGGCGAACATCGCGTCGTATTCCTCGGGCGACAGCGAGGGGACGAACCGGCCCGACACCTTGGCCAGATACCAGCCCCGGATCGGCTGTCCGTCGAAATAGGCGTCGGTCAGGGCGACCATCATCGCGTCTTGAATGTCATTGGGCATCAGGCTGGCTTCCAGCCCGGTGATCTGTTCCTCGAAGGTGCCGGAGGCAAGGAAATCCAATGTCGTGCGCCAGTCTTCCAGTGATTGCACTTGAGTGTCCGTGTCGGCCACCGCGTTCATCAGCATGGTATCAAGCCCCACGTCCCCGGCGGCCATCGCAGCGGTTGCGCAGGGCGCCATAGACAGATTCAGCGACAGGAACCACGGCTGCATCTTCGCGGCCATGAAGCCGGGGATACCCCGCGCCAGCGCTGCCTGTTCAAGCGCGGCCCAGACTTCGGGGTCCAAGAGATCGGGTAGGGTGGGGCCTTCGGTGATGGTGAACAGCGGCGGGTTCGACACGATATGCCGTTGAAGCGCCCGTTGGTCCTCCAGCGTCGCCTCGACCAGCAGAAGGTCGGCAGCGGACAGGTCGGGAAAGGCCTCTGTAAAAACACCGGCCAGCCGGGCATCAGGCAAGTGGATCGTGCCAAGGATATAAAGGGTCTCGTTCCCGCGGGTCGCCTGCCAATAAAGCCCATCGGCAAAGCGGGTCGCCGCGATCAGCGCGTCAAGGTCGGCCAGTTCCGCGCTGGTCAGGTCCTCGGTGATCGGCGGGCCGTCACATAGGGCCGCGGCGGGCGCAGCGGTGACAAGGGACAGGGCAAGGGCGGCGAGGGGCTGCAACAGGCGCACGATGGTAAACACTTTCCTGAAAACGGGTCTTCGGGAAAGCTAGCGGCGGGTCGGTCCGGTGTCCACCGGATCAGCCCGCCTGACGTGGTTCGCCGTGCGGGCCGCGCACCAGTCGCCAGCCCAGCCGCATCAACGCCTGTCCAAGACGCACCCGCAGGCCGGGCCGCGGGGCAGGGCGGTCATCGCGGCCAAAGCGGGGGTCGCTGGCCAGTTCGATCAGAAGCGCCCGGTGCTGTGCCATGGGCACATCGGGAATGGGCGCATCGGCGGGGCCATGCGGCGCGGCGTGCGGATCGACCCGCAGGTCAAGCCGTTCCGGTTGCCCGCGCCGGACATGGGGGCGGTCCTTGTGCCGTGGATCGGCGGGAAAGGGGGCGGGGACGACATGATGGTCGACCACGAAGATCGGGGGAAACATGGGATTGGTCCTGGAAAAGGGTCTGTTCAAGACGAAGGCGGACAGGCAAGCGGTCCGCCATAGGGCTGCAACCGGCCTAGCAGGCGGTAAAGTTATAACCTCTCGACATTGCAGCCTCCTTTTCCGGCCCGGGGTTCGGGCGGTTAGTGAGGGGGTGATAGCCCGGTGACACGATTCCGCAAAGCCCTTTGGAACTCTCCTCTCGATTGCGTGACTTTTTTGCCCATCCGGTTCTTGACAGAGGCGGGGCCGTCCCATACCTCTCCGCCGTTAGCACTCGACCTGAATGAGTGCTAACGGCCCCGGAGGAGGGGTCTGACAGAGATAACTGACAGTCAAGGAGCTGCAACGATGGCTTTCAAACCGCTGCACGACCGCGTTCTGGTCCGCCGCGTCGAATCCGACGAAAAAACCAAGGGTGGTCTGATCATTCCCGACAGCGCCAAGGAAAAGCCCGCCGAAGGCGAAATCGTGGCCTGTGGCGAAGGTGCCCGCAAGGATTCCGGCGAACTGATCGCGATGGCCGTCAAGGCCGGTGACCGCGTTCTGTTCGGCAAGTGGTCCGGCACCGAAGTCACCGTCGAGGGTGAAGACCTGCTGATCATGAAGGAAAGCGACATTCTCGGCATCATCGCCTGAGATACGCCCCTTCCCTGAAACCAACTTTAGACGAGGAATACAGCAATGGCTGCTAAGGACGTCAAATTCGATACCGATGCCCGCAACCGCATGCTCAAGGGCGTCAACACCCTTGCCAACGCGGTGAAGGTGACCCTGGGCCCGAAAGGCCGCAACGTGGTTCTGGACAAGTCGTTTGGTGCCCCGCGCATCACCAAGGACGGTGTGTCTGTCGCCAAGGAAATCGAACTGGAAGACAAGTTCGAGAACATGGGCGCCCAGATGGTGAAGGAAGTTGCTTCCCGCACCAACGACGAAGCCGGTGACGGCACCACCACCGCCACCGTTCTGGCCCAGGCCATCGTGGTCGAAGGCATGAAATCGGTTGCCGCCGGCATGAACCCGATGGACCTGAAGCGTGGTATCGACCTTGCCACCGCCAAGGTTGTCGAGGCGATCAAAGCCGCGTCGCGCCCCGTGAACGACAGCGCCGAAGTTGCGCAGGTCGGCACCATCTCCGCCAACGGCGAAGCCGAAATTGGCCGTCAGATCGCTGACGCGATGCAGAAGGTCGGCAACGAAGGTGTCATCACCGTCGAGGAAAACAAAGGTCTGGAAACCGAGACCGATGTGGTCGAAGGGATGCAGTTCGACCGTGGCTACCTGTCGCCCTACTTCGTGACCAACACCGACAAGATGGTTGCCGAGCTGGAAGACTGCATGATCCTGCTGCACGAGAAGAAACTGTCTTCGCTGCAGCCGATGGTTCCGCTGCTGGAATCGGTGATCCAGTCGCAGAAGCCGCTTCTGATCATCGCCGAGGACGTGGAAGGCGAAGCCCTTGCAACCCTCGTCGTGAACAAGCTTCGTGGCGGCCTGAAGATCGCTGCCGTCAAGGCTCCGGGCTTCGGCGATCGCCGCAAGGCCATGCTGCAGGACATCGCGATCCTGACCGGCGGTCAGGTCATCTCGGAAGACCTCGGCATGAAGCTGGAAAACGTCACCATCGACATGCTTGGCACCGCCAAGAAGGTTTCCATCACCAAGGATGAAACCACCATCGTCGACGGCGCCGGTGAAAAGGCCGAGATCGAAGCCCGCGTGGCCCAGATCCGCAACCAGATCGAAGAAACCTCGTCGGACTACGACCGCGAGAAGCTTCAGGAACGTGTGGCCAAGCTGGCTGGCGGTGTTGCCGTCATCCGCGTCGGCGGCATGACCGAAGTTGAAGTGAAAGAGCGCAAGGACCGCGTCGATGACGCGCTCAACGCCACCCGTGCCGCCGTTCAGGAAGGCATCGTTGTGGGCGGTGGTGTTGCGCTGGTTCAGGCTGGCAAGGGTCTGGAAGGTCTGGAAGGCGCCAACGCCGACCAGAACGCCGGGATCGCCATCGTGCGCCGCGCCATCGAAGCGCCGCTGCGCCAGATCGCCCAGAACGCGGGTGTTGACGGTGCCGTGGTTGCCGGCAAGGTCCGCGAAAGCGACGACGTGAAGTTCGGCTTCAACGCGCAGACCGAAGAATATGGCGACATGTTCAAGTTCGGCGTGATCGACCCGGCCAAGGTTGTCCGGACCGCTCTGGAAGACGCGGCCTCGGTTGCTGGCCTGCTGATCACCACCGAAGCCATGGTTGCCGACAAGCCGCAGAAAGACGCCCCGGCGGGCGGCGGCATGCCCGACATGGGCGGCATGGGCGGCATGATGTAATCTGCCGATCCAACGGATCACCGGGAAGGGGCTGCCGAAAGGCGGCCCCTTTTCGATTGGGGGATCAAAAATGTCGATGAGGCACGCGTCCGCCCGGGTGGGCGTGGAACACGCCCGCCTTGGGGGCGGGCGGGCGTGTGCCGGGCCGCTGCGCGACCCGGCGAGGCGGTCTTCCAAACTCAGTCGAAGATATCTTCGATCCCGTCCCAGATTTCCTCGGCGATCTTGCCCCAGAGCCGGAACCCCTTGCGCGATTTGCGTTTCGCCTTGCGCGGCCGGTCGGGCGGATCATGGGGCATGGAGCGGGCCGGATGGGCCGGGGCCGACCGATGCGCCGGGACCGATTTCCGGGCCGAGGTGTCGTCTTTCCGCGGAATGCGCTTTAGGTCGTGCAAGGGGGCGCCGCAGCTGGAACAGGCCAGTTCGTGCCGGATCTTGCCGCGCAGTTCCAGAACCGCCCGGTTTCCGCAGTAGCAACAGGTCGCGATCTTGGTTACCGGCACGGCACGCTCCTATCCATCAGCCTTTCGATGCATATAGGGCAACCGCCGCCGCGTTCGAGACGTTCAGCGACCCGAACCCACCGGCAAAGTCGATCCGCACCAATGCGTCGCAGGTGGTCTTTGTCTTGTCGCGCAGCCCCGGCCCCTCGGCCCCGAGGACCAGCGCCACGGGCCGGTCGCGCTGCCCCGCGATCGCCTGTTCGATGGTCTGCTCCGCCTCGCCATCAAGGCCAAGCACGAGGTAGCCCATGTCCTTCAGCGCCTCCATCCCTTCGGCCAGATTACGGATGCGCAGATAAGGCTGCCGCTCCAGTGCACCGCTGGCGGTCTTGGCCAGCGCCCCGGTTTCGGGTGCCGAATGGCGCTGCACGCCGACGACTGCCAGTGCGCCGAACACCTCGGCGGAACGCAGGATCGCGCCGACGTTATGCGGGTCGGTCACCCGGTCCAGAAGGACGATCCGGGCCGGGCGGTCGCCCGTCGGGATCGCCACATCCTCCAGCCGTCCCCAATCCAGCGGTTTGACCTCGAGCGCGGCGCCCTGATGGACGCTGTCGGCGGGCACGGGGGCCGCAAATTTGCGCGGGTCCGAGACCTCGGGCGTCATGCCGGAGGCGGCGATGGCATCGGCCAGTTTCGCCTCGGCGTTCAGGGTCACGACCAGCCGAAGCCGGGTCCGCGCGGGGTTCAACAGCGCGTCGCGCACCGCGTGCAGCCCGAACAGCCAGACGGTTTCGGCGGCGGCCGCCCGCTTGGCCTGTTCCTTTTCGACGACCCACTTGGGTTTCTTCATGGCAATGGCGCCTTGTGATTTCGCATGTTCCCCCCTGAATGCGACGGGCCGCGCCGGGGTGCAAGGGAAAGCCGGAAAAGGGGGCGAATTTCGCCTTGACGGGGCTACGTGCTGCGCATATTCAGCCCCTCGCAACGGCCCTTCGGGCGCCGTTCGGGCGACGAGCTGCAAGGTGCGGCAGCGGACTGTAACTCCGCCGGGGAGACCCATGCCTGGTTCGATTCCAGGGTCGCCCACCATCCCCCCAAGGTCAAAACGATGGTGACGGCACGATTGCGCGGGCCCTTGGTCTTCGTGCAAGGATGTCCCCATGACAACGACCCGTCCCATGCTTCACCTGTTTTGCGGAAAGATCGCCGCGGGCAAGTCGACCCTTGCGGCCCGGATCGCCGAGGAGTCGGGGGCGGTCCTGATCTCCGAGGATCACTGGCTTGCCGCGCTTTACGGGGACCAGATGACCAGCCTTGCCGATTATGTCCGCTGTTCCACCCGGCTTCAGGCCGCGATGGGGCCGCATGTGGCGGGGTTGCTGTGGGCCGGGGTGTCTGTGGTTCTGGATTTTCCGGCCAACACGCCGGGGCAGCGGGCCTGGATGCGGCGGGTGCTGGACGACAGCGGCGCGGACCACCGGTTGCACCTGCTGACCCCGCCGGACGCGGTCTGTCTGGAGCGGTTGCACGCCCGCAACGCGGCGGGCGACCACCCCTTTGCCGCGACCGAGGCGCAATTCGCGCAGGTGTCAAAGCACTTCAGCCCGCCTACGGAGGACGAAGGCTTTACCGTGGTGCCCCGATAGGTGGTTCTAAGGGATGGTCAGACGCGACGCGTCCGAACCGAGGGGAGGGCGAGAAGCGCCCGCCCCGTGGGGCGGTTCGGGCGCTGCCCGTGCAGGGCACGGGCAAAACTGCGCGGCGCCGATCAGGGGATCAGCACCTCGTTTCGGTTGAACTGGGCGAAATCCGACGTGCCATCGTCATAGAAGATCTCGACATAGATGCTGTCCACGCTTTCCGGCGGCAGCGTCACATAGGGCAGGTAGTTCACCATATCGGTCATGGAATTCGGGCTGGCGGTGTCTTCGTGGCAGGGTTCCAGCGGAAAGACCGTTTCGGCGGGGGCGCCGTTCAGCCCATATCGCACCTCCCACATGCCACAGCGCCAGGACAGAAGATGGGTGAAGTAGAGAAGGTCCTGCCCTTCATACAGCCGCACCGCGACCCAATTGCCCTTGGTCATGCCGAGGATTGGTTTGATTTCCACGGCGGTGGTGAATTTGCCGGTGGGCACCTGCGGTTCCGGTTCGCGGACCGACAGGTCTTCCAGCGCGGTTTCGGCGGCGGCGGGGGCGGCGGCCATAGTGTCCGGCGCCATGCCATCGGGCGCGGGCGTGATCCCCAGCGCGGTTCCGATCAGATAGGGCAGCATCAATTCCCACATGGTCAAATCCTTCCTGTTATCGCGGCTTTCGCCGGGCAGGCCCCGGCCCTATAGTGGTCCCAAAATCAGTGCGGGTACGAGCAGACTATGGCGCGAAAGAAAGCTTCTGGCCAGAATTTCAACATCATGGTGGTGGGGCAGGGCGGTCGCCTGCAATACGAGGCGCTGTTGTTCGCCGCCTCCTTGCGGGCGAAATCGCCGGGGTTTTCGGGCCGGTTGATCGTGGCGGAACCGCAACCCGGCCCGCGCTGGATGAAAGACCCGCGCATCGCCGCGCCGGTTCGCGACGCGCTGGAGGAACTGGGGGCCGAGATTGTTCCGTTCGAAAACCGGCACTTCGGCGAGGTCTACCCCTATGGCAACAAGATCGAGGGGCTTGCGGCCCTGCCCGCCGGGGAACCCTTCGTCTTCTTCGACAGTGATACGCTGATCCTTGACGAACTGACCGCGCTGCCCATCGATTTCAACCGCCCCGCCGCGTCGATGCGCCGCGAAGGGACCTGGCCCGAGGAAGAGCTGTATTGGCCGGGCTACACGGTTGTATGGAAATCGCTTTACGACAAATTCGGGCTGGAGTTCGAAAGCACGCTCGACCTGTCGCAGCCCGATGAATACTGGCAGCGGTACCTCTATTTCAACGCGGGCTGGTTTTTCGGGGCTGACCCGGCGGCCTTTGGCAAGCGGTTCACCGACTGGGCAGTCGAGGTGCGCGACAACCGGCCCGAGGAGCTGGCGGTGCAATCGCTGGACCCCTGGCTGGATCAAGTGGTTCTGCCGCTGGTCATCCATTCCTTCGGCGGCGGGCGGCCCGGGCCGGACCTTGCGGGCCTCGACGGCGATGTGACCTGCCACTACCGGATGTTCCCGCTGCTTTACGCCCGCGAAAGCGACAAGGTGGTTCAGGTGTTGGAAGAGGTCACCGCGCCGAACAAGATCAAGAAGGTGCTGAAGGGCTACGAGCCGATCAAGCGGATGGTCTATCAGGGCCGGGGGCAGAAGGTGCGGGCCCTGTTCGACCAGAACGACCTGCCGCGCCCGGAAAAGAAGATCCGCAACAAGATCAAGGCCGAAGGGTTCTGGATGCGGTAGCGTCCTGTCCCTAGGTTCTGGCCTTTTCAAACGCCGCCCAGGCGGTTTCGAACTTGGCAAAGTCGAACCCCGGTTGCCGGGCGGGTTCAAGGATCAGCCGTTCGGTATCCAGAAGCTTTCGGACGGCCTGCTCCATTTCGGCGATATAGTCGCTGGGGATAACCACTGCCCCGTGCCTGTCCGCATGGACAAGGTCCCCGTCGACGATTGTCAGTCCGAAGACCGTCACGGGCGTGCCTACCTCGCGCACATGGACGAACCCATGTGACGGGCCGACCGATCCGGCGATCACCGGAAAGCCGTCGGGCAGGTCGCCCAGATCGCGCATCACCCCATTGGTCAGCGCCCCGGACAGGCCAAGGCCCTTGTGCACGGTCGTGTTGATCTCTCCCCAATAGGCGCCGATGGCATCGGCCCCATCAAGGTCTTCGACCACCGCGATGGCGGGACGCGGGCCTTCGGACATATGCCGGTAATATGCCATCCGGCGGGCGCGGATCACCTCCGCCGCCTCGGTCGGGGGGGCAAGGGCTGCAATCTTGGCGGTCCGGGCATAGCCGACGATGGCGCCCGCCGCCGGGTCGCTGCACAGGACGGTGCCACGCGTGAACTTGTCGAACCCGCGCTTGCCCTCGACCACCTCGATCGCGTTGCAGACGGTTGGCGTGTCAACCGACCTCAGCAGGGTCAGAAGTTCGGTGTTCATGGTCGATCTCCTTTAGCCAGTCGCGCAGCGCGCGCGTCGTCTCGGCGGGGTTTTCAAGGCAAGGCAGGTGGCCCGCCCCATCGATCACCACGAGGGTGGAGCGGGGCAAGAGGCCGTGCATCAATTCGTGGCGGGACAGCGGGCACAGCCCGTCTTCGCGACCGCAGAGGACGAGCGACGGGCAGGCGTAGTTGCGTAGCGTGTCGGTCTGGTCCGGGCGGTCGCGCAGGGCAACGGATTGGGTGCAGAACACCTCTGGCCCAAGGTCCATCGCCATCTCCATGCAGAGGTCCAACACGTTCTGCCGCTCTGGCCCGCGGGCAAGGTAATTGGGCTTCATCTCGTCCCGCATCACATCGTAGAGCCGCCCGGCACAGGCCCGCGCCATCTGGGGACCACGGCGGGACCTGACGGTATCGGCCTCGGCCAGCGGGTTGGTGTCCATCAGGGCCAGCCCCACGACCCGCTGCGCGGCCTGCCGGACCACCTCCATCGCGACGATCCCACCCATGGACAACCCGGCAAGGGCAAAGCGCGGCGGCGCCTGGTCCAGCACCCGCGCCGCCAGCCCCGACACCGTGTCCGCGCCGATCATATCGACAACGCCGACCGGCCGGTCGGGCGACAGGGAATTGATCTGCGGCCCGAACAGGCGGGCATCGCACATCATGCCGGGCAACAGGATCAGCGGCAGGGTCACTTGACCAACGCGGCCCCTTCGGCAAGCGCCCCAAGCTTGGCATAGGCGATATCGGGATCGACCGTGCCATAGCCCGCGAAGGTGCCAAAGCCGCAGTCGCTGCCAGCGATCACCCGGTCATGGCCGACGATATCAACAAAACGTTCGATCCGCTGCGCCACCAGTTCCGGGTGTTCGACAAAGTTCGTCGTGGTGTCCACGACGCCGGGCACAAGCACCTTGGTGTCCGGAATGTCGGCCTTGCGGTCGCGGAACACGGTCCATTCGTGGCCGTGGCGCGGGTTCGATGTTTCGAACAGCACATAGCGGGCCTTGGCCGACATCAGCGTGTCGAACATCTTGGCCATGGGAATGTCGCAGACGTGCGGCCCTTCGTAATTGCCCCAGCAGATATGGATGCGCACCCGGTCTTCCGGCACATTGGACAGCGCGTGGTTCAGCGCCTCGACATGGCTTGCCGCGACCTTCAGGAACTCGTCGTCGCTCAGGTCGGTGAACAGCATGTGCCGCGACAGGGCGAGGTCGGGGCAATCCAGTTGCAGATCAAGGCCAGAGGCGACGATGGTTTCGTATTCCTCCTTCATCGCGTCGGCCAGCGCGGCCAGATAGGCCTCGCGCGTGGGGTAATGGGCGTTTTGCAGGAACAGGGAAATCACACCGGGGCTGGCCGCGTTCATGAACCCGCGTTCCACCCCGTGTTCGGCCATCGCCGCCTTGAGGTTGGCAATGTCCTTCTGCAACTCCCCCTGCCCTTTTGTCTTCACCTCGCCCACGCACATCGGGCGCGCGTATTGCGGGGTTCCACCTTCGTTGGCAATGCGTTCCAGAAAGCCGGGAAACAGCTTCAGGTCGGCGGGCGCGTTGCGGGGGCTGTCGCCGTCAAAGCCGGTGTAGCGGTCCTTGACGTAGGTCGCATATGAGATCTTCGAGGTCTCGCCGTCCGACACGATCCCGACTCCGGCGTCGGCCTGACGGCGGACCGTGGCGGACACCGCCTCGGTCATGGCGGTGTCGAATGCGGCCGGGTCGTAGGTTTCGTTGCGTTCCCGCGCAAAGATGAAATCCACCACCTTCTGCGTCCGGGGAAGCGACCCGACATGGGTCGTCTTGATCTTTGCCATGGGAACCTCCGTTCTTTGGGGGCAGCGGCCGGACACCCCGGCCGCCGCCTACCGCTTAGCCTTGCCAGGTCGGACCAGCGGGGTCTTCCGTCGCGACGATCCGGTAGAGCGATGCCTCGCCCGTCATCGACGGGACGACGGTATAGCCAAGGTTTTCCGGAACGCTCATCGTGTCGCCGGGCGCAAGGGTCGCGCTGCCGCCATCCCAGGTGACCTTCCAATAGCCATGCACCGGCATCAGGACCGTCGGATACGGTGCGGTCTGCTTGCTGTCGCGGGCCGAGGCCCGGGTCATGAAATCGACCTCGAACCCGGGCCGGTCGCGCAGCACGCCCGTCTCGCCAATCACTGTCACAGGTTTGCGGTCGGACAGGGCCACAAGGTCCGGATAGCGGGCGACGTGGTTGGGAAGCACCTGCGCCGTGGTCGGTTCGCCCCGCTTGGCAAGGTCAGTGTCCGACATCAGCGGCATCGGCTTCACCCCGTCGGGCAGGCGTTCCTGTTTCTTGCTGTCATACAGCTTGCCGTTCTCGCCAAGGATCAAGCCGTGGTCCTTGGCGTCCTCGATCACCTGCGGCGCCCACATGACGCCGCCCCCGGCATCGTCGCCGCCAAGGATCGCCATGATCATCCCGTAGTCGGTGCCGATATTTTCGAACCCCCGAAACACGCCGGTCGGAATGTTGAAGATATCGCCCTTTTCAAGGATCACTTCGCCCGCGTCGCCCCAACGGCCCCAGAAGAACCGCCAGCGCCCGGACAGGACGAAAAACGCCTCGGCCGTGCGATGATCGTGAAGCGAGTTGCGGCACTTCGGTGGCTGCCCCGCCGCGCCGATGTTGAAGCCATGCGGGATGGTGATGTGGACGTGCTGGTCGGGGGATTCCGACACGCCGCCACCGATGATGGTAAAGTTTTCCTTCTGGTCGCTGCCCGGCGTATGCGCATCAATGAACGCGGTCTTGCAGGGTTGCAGGTCGCCGTAGCGGACGATGCGGGTTTCCATGTCTTGCGGTGTCATTCGGGTATCCTTTGGAAATGGGGTCTGAGGGTGGAAAGGGTCAGACCCCATGCCCCGGCGGATGCGGGTTGAGCCGTTCCGCGCGCCGCGCCTGAAACAACACATGCATCCGACGGATGTCCTCGGGCTGGCGCATCAAAGCGCCCCGGTCTGAAGAAGGATCTGTTTCCAGACCGCGGTTTCGTCGAACAAGGTCCATTCCCGGCGCAGCTTGATCTGCCCGCCGATCAATTCGCCCCATTCCGCGTGGCTGATGCCCAGAAGATAGACCTCGGCCCCGGTGGGGCGGCCAAAGGCACCCCAGCCGCTATGCTTGCCATGCAGCGACCAGCGAAGCGCGGATCGGGGCGGCATGTTGGGATCGTCGCGGCCGATCTGGTGGTCGATCCGGAAGTCCGCATCGGGGAAGGCCGCCCGCAGTCCCATCCAGAACCCATCGGCGTCGGCCCAGCCGTGCCCGGTTTCGCCGCCGGGATAATGCAGCGTCGCGGCGCGGTCGTACTCTGCTTCGATCGCCGCCATATCCGCGCCCATGATCCGGGTCAGCAGCTCGGCATGGCGCTGCCCCCATGCGTTGTCATTGCCCCGGCCCTTATAGGGCCCCGGTCTGTCGGTGGTTGGCGACAATGGCTTGACGCAGGCCTCGGCCCCGCCCTCGCGGGCGATCAGGTCGCGGGCATAGTCGGTGGGGTCCCAGCCGATCTGCCGGACAATCGCCGTCTGGTCGCGGATCAGCCATTCGTCGTCGATGGCGTTGTCCCTGGCATGGCAGTCGGCAAGGATGCGGTAGCGCAGTTTCTTGCCCGATGCCGCGCCATAGACCCCGTCGCGGGCATGGGTCGCGGTCGAGATGATGCGGTGCGACGACAGCATTCCGGTTTCGGGGGTGCCCGACCAGATTACGTCCTCGCCCAGCAATTGCCGGTCGGGGAATTCGGCCAGCGTCGCCATGGTCGCGGCGATGACGCCCTGATTGCCAACGACAACGGACCCCGGTGACCGCACCACAATATCGGGCGCATAGTAATGGTGCAGCGTGGCGATGCCGCGGTCTTCCCAAATCTCCTTGGTGATCCCGATGATATAGTCGGGGAAGTCGGTGAATTTGGGGTCGAAACCCTTCATGATGTCCATCCTTCGGGAATTCTGGCCGATCCGCGCAGGATCAGCTTGCCTTCGATTTCGATTTCCTGGGGCACTGTGTCGCCGCTTTCGATCTGTCCAAGGATCAGGTCGACCGTGCTGTCGACCATCCGGTTCACCGGTTGGCGCAGGGTGGTCAGGTCATAGGCCCCCCAACTGGCCAGTGGCACGTCATCGAAGCCCACGATGGAAATGTCCCGGCCCGGTGTCAGCCCGACCTCGCGCACCGCGTCGATGACCGCAAAGGCCATATGGTCGTTGCCGACAAAGATTGCGTCGGGCCGGGTCTGACCCGACAGAAGCTGGGTGGCGCAGGATTTGGCGACCTCGCGTTTGTACATGCCATCGACAAGGGCAAAGGGCACCTGTCCGACCTCTTCCAGCGCCTCGAGGAACCCGGCCTGCCGGTCGCGACCTGTCGAACTGCCTTGCCAGCCCGCGATATGGGCGATCCGTTCATGGCCGCCCGCCAGCAGGAATTCCGCAACCTTGCGTCCGCCCAGCCGGTTGGCCGAGGTCACGTTCGAAACGCCCACGTCGTTCTGGCTGCGGTTGAACAGCACCACCGGGATCCCCAGCGCCTGCGCCCGTTCGCTCAGGTCCGAACTCATCGACACCGAGGCGGCGATGATACCGTCCACCTGATAATCCATCAGGTCCTGCATCACACCTTCGATCCCGTCGGTCGAATTGGGCGCGGTGAAGATCAGGATGTGATAGCCGCGCGCCTGAAGCGCGTTGGACAGAAGCTCCAGCGCGATCGGGTAGAACTGGTTTTCCAGATAGGCCACGACCAGCCCGATGATCCGGCTGCGGCCAGACACCATCGCGCGGGCAAGGACATTCGGGCGGTAGCCCAGCTCTTCCGCTGCCTTGCGGACCTTGGCCACCGTCTTGGCCGAGGCCGAGGCGCCGGGCGTGAAAACCCGGCTGACCGCCGATTGGCTGACGCCTGCGCGCGCGGCGACTTCCGCCGATGTGACCTTGCCTTGTGTCATCAGTCCGCCGTCCAACCCCCGTCAATCATCATCGCGCTGCCGGTCACCATGGCCGACGCGTCCGAGGCAAGATAAACCGCTGCGCCCATGATGTCCTCTACCTTCCCGACGCGGCCAAGCTTGATCTTGCTTTCGATCCAGGCGCGTTTGGCGGGGTCGTCGAATGTCGGGC
The DNA here is from genome assembly GCF_035969385.1 of Marivivens marinus. Classification (NCBI taxonomy): domain Bacteria; kingdom Pseudomonadati; phylum Pseudomonadota; class Alphaproteobacteria; order Rhodobacterales; family Paracoccaceae; genus Marivivens; species Marivivens marinus. The sequence continues at coordinate 160,940 of NZ_JAYKKJ010000009.1, forward strand.
GTGTCAGGTCTGTCAGGATGAAGGTGGGGCAGATGGTGTTGACGCGGATCTGGTGCGGGCCCCATTCGATGGCCATGGCCTTTGTCATCCCCTCGACCCCATGCTTGGACGCGCAATAGACCGCGCGGTCTTGTCCACCGACATGGCCCATCTGGCTTGAGATGCTGATCAGCGATCCGGGTTTGCCGCGGTCGATCAACCGGCGGGCGGCCGACTGGAAAAGGAAATAGGCCCCCCGCAGGTTGATCCCCATGGCCGCGTCGAAATCTTCGGGGGTCGTATCCAACGCCGGCCCGTGCCGCGCCAAACCGGCGGCGTTCAACACCACGTCGAACGGCTCTGCCGCGGCAAGCGCCCCTTGCACCGATGTGACATCGGCCAGGTCAAGCGGCAGGACGGAAGACGCCCATCCCCGCGCGGCAAATGCCCCGGCTAGGTCGGTCAACGCCTCGACCCGGCGGGCGGCAAGGGTCACATCCGCCCCCGCCTCGGCCAGGGCCGTCGCGCAGGCCAGCCCAATGCCCGACGAGGCGCCCACAACAAGCGCGCGCTTACCGGTCAGCCGAAAGCTGGGCGTTGCCGGAAGTTCCATCATGACACCCCCACGGGGAAGGGCACCGCCCCCGGCACCCGTGCCTTGTTGAATTCCCGCAGCCGCGCGAAGACATCGACGCCAAGCTGTCGGTAGGCATCAAGAAGATCAACCAGCACCCAGTTTTCACGGATCCTGCGGTTTTCGATCCGCCAGAAATCGAGGCTGCGGAGCGTGATCCGCTTGCCGGATGGTGCAATGCCCAGCCACCCGCCGTGCGACAGGGTCTGGCACATGTTCGGCCAGCCGGTCACGCCGACATAATCGTTGTCGCCAAAGAAATGGTGGGTCGTGCCTTCGGTGTGCCCTCCGCGATCCGGCATAGCGGTCAGAAATGGGATCTGGTGCCAGTTGCGGAACCCGGCGATACCCCGGCCGGTGCCGATGCCGGCCGGTCCATACCAGTTCATCTTATCAGACCAGAACCGGTCCATCTCCATCACCTCCGGTCCGCCCTGGGCGGGGTGCCGCGTCATGTGGCTGAGCATGTCGATGATATGGTCACAGCTTTTCTGGCTGAGGTCGGGGTCGCGCGGGGCCCGATGTATCCCGTCGCCGCTGGCCGGTGCGGGCACGCAGAACTCGCGGCCCAGGGATGGGGCGAGGGGCCAGGCATTGGCCTGCATCATCACCTCGGGGATGTCCCAGATCGCCTGATATTCGACGATCTTGCCATCCTTGATGCGGAAGAATTCGTGATACCGCATATGGGTAAGGTGCCCGGTCGGGGGTATATCAAGAAAGGGGGCCACGAAGGTCCCGATGAAATGCCCGCCACATCCGACCCAGTCGGCCCCGCCTTCGTCCTGACCCGCCTTGACGATCCAGTCGCGCCGTTCCACATCGGGCCAGGCGGCGCGCAGCACGTCCAGCGCCTGCGCCTTGAACGCCGCCCCGCCCACCATATCCCCGAACGGGTGGCACAGGCGGAACAGCGCATCAGAGGCGCAGATTGCGCCAAGCGTTTCGGAAATTGCGGCATCGTCCCAGTCGAACAGGGCGGCGCGCAGGGGCGCGATCATGTCCTTATTGGCTGTGTGCCGGTCGGTCATTCGGCGGCGGCTCCGTAGGGGATGTTGCGCCCACCGTAGCGGCGGACCCGCAGGTTGCATTGTTCCGCGTGGCCGACAAAGCCTTCCAACATGCACAGGCGCGACCCGTATTCGCCGATCATTGCCGCGGCCTCGTCGGTGAGGACCTTTTGATAGCTGTGGGTCTTGAGGTATTTGCCGACCCACAGGCCGCCGGTATAGCGCCCCGCCTTCTTGGTCGGCAGGGTGTGGTTGGTGCCGATCACCTTGTCGCCGTTCGCAACGTTCGTGCGAGGACCAAGGAATAGGGCGCCATAGCAGGTCATATGTTCAAGGAACCAATCGTCCCGGTCGGTCATTACCTGCACATGTTCGTAGGCCATGTCATTGGCGACCTGAAGCATCTCTTCATAGGTATCGCAGAGGATCACGTCGCCGTAGTCGGCCCAGCTGACCGATGCGGTCCCGGCCGTCGGCAGGATGGTCAGAAGCCGTTCGCATTCGGTCATCGTATCCTCGGCCAGCTTGCGGCTGTTGGTGATCAGGCAGGCCGGGCTGTTGTAGCCGTGTTCGGCCTGCCCCAGAAGGTCGGTCGCGCACATTTCCGCATCGACGGTTTCATCGGCGATGACCATGGTTTCGGTCGGCCCGGCAAACAGGTCGATCCCGACGCGGCCAAACAACTGGCGCTTTGCTTCGGCGACAAAGGCATTGCCCGGCCCGACCAGAAGGTGCACCGGTTCGATCGTTTCCGTGCCGATGGCCATCGCGCCCACCGCCTGAATCCCACCGAGGACATAAATCTCATCGGCGCCGCCCAGATGCATGGCGGCAATCACCGCCGGGTTCGGTTCGCCGTTGAACGGCGGGGTGCAGGCGATGATGCGCGGCACGCCCGCGACTTTGGCCGTGGCCACCGACATATGGGCCGACGCCACCATCGGGAACTTGCCCCCGGGAACATAGCAACCCACCGATTGCACCGGGATATTCTTGTGGCCCAGGATTACGCCCGGCAGGGTTTCGACCTCGATATCGGTCATGGACGCGCGCTGTGCACGGGCGAAATTCGTCACCTGTTCCTGGGCGAATTTGATATCGGCCATGTCGCGCGGGCTGACCTTGGCGATGATCGCCTCGATCTCGGCCGCGCTCAGCCGATAGCTTTGGCGGTCGTAGCCGTCGAACTTGACCGCCAGTTCGTGCACGGCGGCGTCGCCGCGCGCCTCGATATCTCCTAGCGTCTGTTCGACGACCGCGCGGACCTTTGCATCGTCTTCGGCCTTTTCCGCCTCTGGCTTGCTGCGCTTGAGATATTCGATTGCCATGTTCTTATCCTTGTTCTTCGTCCGGACGCGGCGGGACGCGGTCCCCCCGGTCATATGCCTCCCAGCCGTGGCCGCCGAACACATCGACGCCCAGCTGGGCCAATACATGGGGGAAATCGACCATCACCCAGTTGTCGGTGATCTTCCCGTCCACGACCTTCCAGAAATCCATGTAGCGGATTTCGACCCGTTTTCCGGTGGGGGCGACGCCCATGAATTCGCCGGAATGCACGGCCTCTTGCCTGCCAAAGGCCGCGGCCCATTCCCCCATGTAAAGCCGCGCCTCATCCACGCAGACCTTGTCGGAAAAGGCCGCCTGAAAGGGGCGCTGCCAATTGTCCTGAAACGCCTGCAGGCCCACCTTGGTGCCGCAGCCCTGATTGCCCATCCAGCGGAACCCATCGGCAAAGAACTTGCCGATATCGTCGATGCGGTGGTCGTTCAGCCCGTCCACCATCCCTTCGATCACGGCGCGGGTTTCGCCTGTCTTCGACAGGTCGGTGTCGCGGCTGAGGACCGCCTGTTCGGGGCGTGCACCGGTCATCCTTTCACCGCCCCGGCGGTCAGGCCGCTGACGATCTGGCGCTGGAAGAACATCACGAGGACGAACAGCGGCGCGGTGGCCGAGACAACGGCGGCAACCGCGAACATCACGTTGCCTTCGGTATAGGTCGTGCCCAGGAAGGCGGCGATTTCGGGCACCATGGTGCGGTTGGATTCCGACAGCAGCATCGAGGTCACGGCGAAGTCGTTGTAGGCCAGAAGGAAGCTGAACAGCCCGGTGGTGATGACCCCCGGCCACATCACCGGAACGATCACGTGGCGGAAGGCCTGAAACTGGGTGCAGCCGTCAACCTTGGCGCTTTCGTCCAGTTCCTTGGGGATGTTCTGAAAGAAGGAATGCAGCATCCACAGCGTGAACGGCTGGTTTATGGCGACCAGAACGATGATCGTGGTTGGCAGGATGCCCCAGAGGTTCCATTCGAAGAACGGCAGAAGGTAGCCGGCGACAAGGGTGATCGGCGGCATCGCCCGAAAGATCAAGGCCGTGATCAGCAGCCAGAAGGTATAGCGATAGCCCGACCGCGACAGGGCATAACCGCCGAGCGTGCCGATGGTCAGCGAGGTGCAGACAACGAAGAAGCAGACGATGAAGGTATTGATCACCGCGCGCCAGAACTCTTCTTTCACCCATGCGCCGTAGTAGCCCGCCCCGGTTACCGGCGATCCATAGGTGTCTTGGGTGTTCTTGCCGGTCAGCGCGTTGGTCCAATCCGCGATCGAGAAGAAATCAAGTTCGACCTTGAACGATCCCCACAGCGTCCAGACGAAAGGGAACGCGGCAAGAAGGAGCCACACAAGGACAAAGCCGTTGGTCGCGATCTTCAGGCCGGTCGGTGTGCGTCGTGCTTGGGAGGACATCAGTGCTTGCTCCGGAAATCGCGCCAGGTCCGGACAAGGACAGGCGACAGGAGGATTGCGACGCCAAGGATCGTCATGACCGAGGTCGCGGAGGCGGCGGAGAGCTGGCGGGTTTCCCCGCTCAGATCGTTCAGGATCATCCAGCTTAGGGACTGTGCATGGGCCGAGGCGCTGAAGCCGACGATGGGTTCAAGCACCCGGAAATTGTCCATCAGCTGGATCAGGGCGACAAAGGTCACCAGCGGCATCAGGTGCGGGATCGTGACAAAGCGGACCTGCTGCCAGCGCGTGGAACCGTCGATCTGTGCCGCTTCCAACTGGTCCTGCGGCAGGGTCTGAAGCCCGGCGTAGAAGACGACAAAGGCAAAGGGCGCGGCGTGCCAGACGCCATAGACGATCAGCATGACCCAGGTCAGCCCGGTCGACGCCTTGAGTGACAGTGAAGGGTCATTGGCGATCCACTGGATCAATGACCCCAGCACGCCCCGGCTGTCGATCATCCAGAACAGGATCAGCGATCCGACGAGCGGCGTGACGATCATCGGCAGCAGCGAGAAGAAGATCACGATGCCCTTCAGGCGGGCGCTGACCCGGTTGACGGCAAGCGCGATCATCAGGCCCAGCACAATCAAAAGCGGGGTGACGGTGAAGGTAAAGGTCAGCGTAAACGCCATTGCCCGGTAGAACGGCAGGTTGCCAAGCCGCTTGAAGAAGGCGCCAAGGCTATCCGTCGTATTCCAGGCCTCGGCCACTTCGGCAAAGGCAAGGTGACCGCGGTCAAGGAAGATATCAAGCCCGACGAACCGCCCAAGGGGCTGCGCTTCGCGCACGGCACGCGTGGCCTCTTGGTCGATGCTCGTTTCCTGGGTGCAGCCGAAGGGGCCGCAGCTTTCGACGGTGACGAGGACGGCCTCGTGCGGGGTATAGAGGGACTGGGTGACGACCGACACGATTGGCGCTGCGATGAACAGCAGCATGGCCAGACCGGTCGGCAGAAAGAACCAGAAGAAGGTGCGGTGTTTCATGGGCCTCGCCGTCGGGGATGGAGTGTCGTTCAGTCGTCAGGAAAGTGAGAGAGGGGGAGAGAGCGGGTGGAGGAGAGCCCCCTCCACCCGGAAAGGTAGGGCTACAGGTAGCCGGCTTCTTTCGCGGCCGCGATGTAGGCGGCTTCGACATCGGCAAGGGCTTGTTCGGCGCTTTCCTTGCCCTGCATGAAGTCGGACAGTTCGTTGCCGAGCGCCGTGTGCAGCAGCCCCATGTAGGGCAGCATCGGGTAGGGCTTGGTGCCCGCGTTCGCTGCGGCAAAGACGCCGACGGCGGCCGGGGTCGGCTCGTAACCGTCGATCAGCCAGACCGCCTGGGTCCGGATGTCCTCGTCCTGCATGATGTCCGGGCGGATGCCGTTCATCATGGCGATAAAGGTGGCCTCGGCCTCTTCGTCAGAGATGTTCTTGGCCACGGTCCAGCCATCCCACCACAGGGTCGATGCCGGGATTTCGCCGCCGCCGACGGTCATCGGGCCGGCAATGGCAAAACCGTCGATCACCTCTTGCGGGACGCCTTCGGCGGTCACGAGGGTCGCGGCGCGGCTGCCCCACATGTTCATCAGCGCGACGTTGCCCGCCCGGTATTCGGCGTTGGTCGCGTTGCTGTCATGGGTCAGGAAGTCGGGGTTCATATACTCCGACAGCGCCTTCATCATGTTGAGCGTGTTCACACCCGCCTCGGTGTTGATGTTCGGCTCGGCGCTGCCCGGCTTGAAGAATTCGCCACCGTAGCCAAGGAACATGTTGTTGAATTCCTGGGCAAGGTTCCAACCAGAGGCATAGGCCCCGCCGACCGGGTTTTCCATGATCCCCTGCGACCGGATCATTTCCGCCGCGGCAAGCATCTCTTCATAGGTGGTGGGGGGTTCCACGCCGATCTGTTCCAGAACGTCGGACCGGTACACAAGGTGCTGGGCGTTGGCCATGAAGGCCACGGCCATGATCTTGCCGTCGATGGTGATCAGCTGGTTCTGCTTAAGCGCGCCACCGTGGGCCGCAACGAGGTCATCCAGCGGGCGGATCACGTCTTCGTTCATCAGCGCCACGATGGAAGAGTTCGCGATGATCGCCGAAGTGTATTCGGCCGGGTTGCCCTGCATACCGGGCACGTTCAGGGTCTGGTGTTCCGATGTCAGGTTGGTGGACACTTCGGCACCCGCGCATTCCTGCGCGCCCGCGCCAACGGTTTGGATGGCGGGGAATTCGTTGCCGATCACGTTGACGCGGGCGTTGATTTCGCACGCGGTTGCGCTTGTCGCGGCCAGAACAGCGAATGCGCTGGCAGTGGTCAGTTGTTTCAGAAACACATTTTGGCTCCCTGTTTCAGAATTGTGATGCGCCTGTCTTTCGCATCGTTTCTTGCCCCGCCGGATGTGTCGGGGTGGTCTGATCAGCCGTCGATCCGCGCCCCCGTGGTGGCGTCGAACAGATGGCAGATGGATGCCGGGACACCGATGGAAACGGCATCGCCGATTTCGGCCCGGAAGGTTTTGTCGGCCTTCGCGCTGATCAGCGCCCCGCCGATCCGCACGCTGACCATGGTCGCGTCGCCCAGAAGTTCCAGCGTGTAGATTGGCGCGGAAATCTCGGCGCCCGCGCCGCCAACGGTGGCGTCCTCGGCCCGGAACCCAAGTGTGACGGGGCCGTCGGATGCGGAAAAGCCGGGGATCGACACGCGGTCGGCCTTGAACGTGCCGCCTTCGATCACGCCCTGCATCAGGTTCATCGCCGGGCTGCCGATGAAGCTTGCGACAAAGGTGTTGGCCGGGCGGTCGTAGATCTCGGTCGGGCTGCCGACCTGCTGCACGATCCCCTTTTCCATGACCACGACCCGGTCGGCGAGCGTCATTGCCTCGATCTGGTCGTGTGTGACGTAGATCGTGGTGACCGATAGTTCATGGCTGAGGTTCTTGATCTCCGCCCGCGTCGACACGCGCAGCTTGGCATCAAGGTTCGACAGCGGCTCATCCATCAGAAACACGTTGGGTTCGCGCACGATGGCACGGGCAAGGGCCACACGCTGGCGTTGGCCGCCCGACAGTTCGGCGGGCTTGCGGTGCAGGAAATCGTCCAGTTCGACCATCGCACTGGCGCGCATCACCTTGTCCTTGTGGGTCGACGGATCAATGCCACGGACCCGCAGCGGAAAGCGGATGTTTTCATAGACGTTCATGTTGGGGTAGAGCGCGTAGCTTTGGAACACCATCGCCACGTCGCGGTCTTTCGGCTCCAGGTCGTTGACCACCTTGCCGTCGATCAGGATCTGGCCGTCCGTCGGGTCCTCCAGCCCTGCGATCATCCGCATCGTCGTGGTCTTGCCGCAGCCCGAAGGCCCCAGCAGGACCAGGAATTCGCGATCCTCGATGGTCAGGTCAAACTTGTCGACACCAACGAAATTCCCCCAGCGTTTTGATACGCCGGATAGTTTGATTTCGGCCAAGGCCGCCTCCTGTCGCTGTCGTTTTGCATACGCTTGCAAATACGGTAGACTTGGGCGACCGAGTCTGGCAAGCTATTTTTGCATACGTTTGCATTTTGCGTCTACAGGACTGAAATCATGACAAAACTCCAAGCGGCGAAAGACCTGGTCCGCGGCTCTCACGTCGCCCTTGATGGGGCAAGCCCCGGCGCGTCTGCCGAATCCCTGGCGCCGTTCCTTGCGCCGGATCACCTGTGGCGCGCCTATCACCCCTTTGGCGAATTAACCGGCGCCGCCGCCCTTGGCCGGGTCTTCTGGGACCCGTTGAAATCTGCCCTGACCCGGATCCAGCGGCGCGAAGACATCTTCTTTGCCGGGCTCAACCAGATGGATGGGTTCGAAAGTACATGGGTCGTGTCCATGGGGCATCTGATGGGCCTGTTCGACCAGCCGTGGCTGGGGATCCGTCCGACGGGCAAGATGGCGTTCCTGCGGTATTGCGCCTTCTACCGGGTGGAGGGGGGCCGGATCGCTGAAACCGCCATGTATTTCGACATTCCGCACCTGATGACGCAGGCGGGGCAATGCCCCTTTCCCAATCAGACTGCGGCGCATCTGGTACAGCCCGGCCCGATCACCCACGACGGGCTGCTGTATGCCGCCCAGCCCGAGGCCGAAGGTCAGGCGACACTTGCGGCGATCAACGCCATGATCACTGACCTTGGACAGTGGAAGTCCGGCCTGCCGCTGCAGGAAGAACTGGCCCGGACATGGCATGACGACATGATCTGGTGGGGGCCAGAGGGGGTTGGCGCGACCTACACCATCGAACGCTATGCCAGACAGCATTCAGGCCCGTTCCGCGCGGGGTTCGGCAACCGGTCGAAGACCACGCATATCGCCCGGCTGGCCGAAGGCCACTATGGCGGCTTCTTTGGCTGGCCCAATTTCACCGCCGTGCCGACCGGCGGGTTCATGGGGCTGCCGGGCAGCGACACGCCCGGAGAGTTCCGGGTGATCGACATCTACCGGCGGGCCGGGAACAAGCTGGCCGAGAATTGGGTCTTTATCGACCTTCTGCATTTCTGGAAGATGCAGGGGCGGGACTTCTTGAAAGAAACAACCGGATACGACCATGCGGATTGACGCCCATCACCATCTTTGGGACCTGAGCGCGGTGAACTATCCGTGGCTGATGGCGCGTGGTGTCGAACGGTTCTTTGGCGATCCCTCGCCGATCCAGCGGGATTACCTGATCGACGCATACCGCCGCGACGCGGTGGGGTTTTCCGCATCAGTGCACATTCAGGTCGGCGCGGCGGATGGTTGGGCAGAGGCGCAGTGGATCCAGTCGGTCGCAGATGCCACGCCGGACTGGCCCATGGCGCAGGTTGCCTTTTGTGACCTGACAAGTCCGGACCTTGCCGCCCAACTGGACCGGTTCCAGACCCTGCCGACCCTGCGCGGCGTGCGCCAGATCGTCGGGCGCGCACCGGGCGAGGATGCGCAGACCGGCACCAATGCCCTTTTGGCCGACCCCCGGTTTGCCGATGGTTTGCGGCAGGTCGGGGGCAGGGGCCTGTCCTTCGACCTGCAACTGATCCCCGAACTTTACGACGACATGGCGCGGGTCCTTGACCATGCGCCGGATACTTCCATCGCGCTGTGCCACGCCGGGTCCCCCCATGATCGCAGCGCCGCGGGGCTGAGGGATTGGGCGGCGCGGCTGAGGACCCTGTCGGCCCGGCCCCAGATCACCTGCAAGCTGTCCGGGTTGGGGATGTTCGACCACGGCTGGACCACCGAAAGCATCCGGCCCGTTGTCGAAACCTGTCTGGACCAGTTCGGGCCAGACCGTTGCATGTTCGGGTCGAATTTTCCGGTGGATTCGCTGTACAGCGACTACGCGACAATCACCCGCGCGATTGAAAAGATCGTGCCGGCCGCCCAGCACGCCGCCATTTTTCACGACACCGCCGCAGGTTTCTACGGGCTGCTATGACAAAGGTTTTCAGATACCAGACCACGGTCCGCCCCGAATGGATCGACTATAACGGCCATATGCAGGACGCCTATTACGGGCTGATCTTCAGCTATGCGGTGGACGGATTCCAGGATGCGGTCGGATTCGACCGCGCCTATCGAGAGCGGACAGGCTGCACCATCTACCTGCTGGAAGATCACAAACGGTTCCTGCGCGAGGTCAAGGAAGGCGTGGTTGTCGAGGTGGAAACCCGTCTGCTGGATTTCAACGACAAGTGCTTTCACCTTTGGTCCGAGATGAAGGAAGGCACGACGACCGTCGCCGTTTCGGAAATGATTGAATTGCATGTAAATCAGCGGCCCAAACCCCATGGAACGGCCTTTCCGCCCGACCTGCGCCTTCGGTTGTCGCAGGCGGTCGCGGACGGGGAGGGGGCCAGCCAGTTGCCCTATCGGGCCCGGCGCCTGCAACTTTCCTGACGGCAGGCGGCGGCCCTTCCCCTTGATTTCCCGGCTGTCCGGGCCTTTGTTGAAGGCAGGTAACGCAGGGGGCGGTGTGATGCGCAGGCTTTGGATCTTCTTGGTGGCAGGACTGTTGGCCCTGCCGGTGCAGGCGCAGGACCGGGTGCCGGGATCGCTGGCCGAGGTGCAGCTGTCCTTTGCGCCGATCGTGCGCGAGGCGGGGCCGGCGGTGGTCAATATCTACGCCCGCCGCGTGGTTCGCAGCCAAAGCCCCTTTGCCGATGACCCGTTCTTTTCCCAACTGTTTCAGGTGGAACCACGCGAGAGGGTGCAGAACTCGCTCGGGTCCGGGGTGATCGTCAGTTCCGACGGGATCGTGGTGTCGAACAACCATGTGGTCGGCAATGCCGATGAAATCCGGGTGGTGTTGTCGGACCGGCGGGAATATTCGGGCCGGGTGCTTCTGTCCGATCCGGAAACCGACCTTGCCATCATCCAGCTGGACGATGCGCAAGACCTGCCCGCGCTGGAATTTGCCAATTCCGACCGGGCCGAGGTGGGCGATCTGGTGCTGGCCATCGGCAACCCCTTCGGCATCGGCCAGACCGTTTCCAGCGGCATCGTGTCGGGCCTTGCCCGGTCCGGCGGCGAGATGGACCGGGGCCGGGGCTATTTCATCCAGACCGACGCGCCGATCAACCCGGGCAATTCCGGGGGCGCGCTGGTGGATATGCAGGGGCGCCTACTGGGCATCAATACCTCGATCCTGACCCGGTCGGGCGGGTCCAACGGGATCGGTTTTGCGATCCCCGCCAATCTGGTGGCGCAATATGTGGCGCAGGCACAGGCGGGGGCAACGGAACTGGAACAGCCCTGGGCCGGGGTGGTGGTGCAAACGGTGGACGCGACCCTGGCCGAGGCCCTGGGCATCGACCCGCCACAGGGGATCATCATCAACGATATGCACCCCGACAGCCCGTTTCGCCACGCGGGCCTTCAGGTGGGGGACGTGATCATCGCCATGGGCGGGCTGCCGGTGGATACGGCGCAAGAGCTGAATTTCCGGATGAAGACGCTGGGTGTCGGGGCGATCACCGATGTGACCATCGTGCGGCGCGGGCGCGAAAGGGTCCGGGCGCTGGAACTGGTCGCGGCGCCCGAAGCCCCCGCGCCCCCCGTCCCGCCGCCGCCCGCCGACCCGGATCCCTCTGCCGGGACGATCACCGGCACCGACACCCCCTTCGACCGGCTGGAGGTTGCGCCGATCACCGACCGGCTGCGCGCCCGGCTGGGATTGCCGCGCGACCTGTCAGGGGTGCTGGTCACCGATGCACCGGGGCGGCGCGGGCAGTTCCGCGAGGGCGACATTTTCCTGTCACTCAACGGGTCTGCCACGCCGGATGTGCCGAGCCTGATGCGGGCGATCCGCGATGGCGGCAACAGCTGGCGGGTGGAATACCTGCGCAACGGGCGGCGGTCGGTCCTGTTCCTGCGTAGTTTCTGATCGGGCAGGGTGAGTTGAAACCCACATTGCGCGAATGGCGCTGCCCCTCTGGCCCGATAGACCATTCACCCCGAAGGATCTGGGTCAAATGGGCCGCTGTGATTGGCGGTTGATCAGATTCAATGCAATCGAGTGGTCAGAATGTGTTGAAATGAGCCGAATGGGAATGACCAGCCACAGCCCACTTCGGACAATCGTTCTGCACCTGCAACGGTTAGCTTGGCGTGCCCCCATCGGGTGGTCCGGTTTGATTGTTAGTGCATCGTGGGCCTCTGGTCCATCGGAACGATGCTTT
>NZ_JAYKKJ010000010.1:0-135939 GCF_035969385.1 Marivivens marinus
AAAGCATCGTTCCGATGGACCAGAGGCCCACGATGCACTAACAATCAAACCGGACCACCCGATGGGGGCACGCCAGGCGAAGCGACCGGCCAGACCTGTTCCGCCGCGATCAGATGTGACCGGCAGCCTTTCCAGTCCCCCTGCCCGCGCCAGACCGCCAGCGACACACCCTCCTGCCCCGGATCGATGTCCTTGTCCGTCTGCTGCATCCGCAGGTCGATGCCCGGATGGGCGGCGTGAAAGGATTGCAGCCGCGGGACCATCCAGTAATGCGCAAAGGCGGAAGAGACCGACAGGGTCACGTGATCCGGCCGCCCCATCTGTCGCAACTGGCGCAGGGTATTGCCCAAGCGGCCAAAGGCCCGTTCAGCGTCTTCGCCCAGAATCCGGCCCGCCTCGGTCAGGGCAATAGATTTGCGGTTGCGGGTGAACAGGGCCACGCCGATCCGGTCCTCCAGCTTGCGCACCGACTGGCTGATGGCGGGCTGGCTGACGCCCAGTTCTTCCGCCGCGCGGGTGAACGACCCGTGACGCGCCGCGGCCTCGAACGCCAGAAGATGCGGCAGACTATGCGACAACCCGTCTTTCAATTCATAATTCCTGATTATGATCTACAAAAGAAAATAGGGGGAATACGCGGTTTTGAAAAGGTCATACTTTGGCACCCGTTCCACGGAGTCCCACATGACCGAATCCCGCCGCACCCGTTCCGCCCGTCGCCGTGACCGCGACGCAGACAACGGCCCGAAAACTGCGCCCGCCTCGCCCTACATCCGGCGGGTTTTGCCCTTCTTCGACCCGTTGGACGAAGACCAGCTGGAAAAGATCGACGCGCAGGTCGATTGGATCATTGAAAACATCGGCATCGCCTTCCGGGACGATCCGGAGGCGCTGGAGATCTGGCGCAAGTCGGGCGTCATGCCCACGGGCGAGCATGGCGACCTGATCAAGGCCGACGCGCAGATGATCCGCGCGCTTTGCGCCAAGGCCCCGCGCGAATTCACCCAGGTGGCCCGCAACCCCGCCCGGTCCGTCGTCATTGGTGGCAACAATCAGGTCTTTGCCCCGATCTATGGTGCGCCCTTCGTGCGCGATCTGGAAGGCGGCCGCCGCTACGCCACTTTCGACGATTTCGAAAAACTGGTGAAGCTGGCCTATATGCTGCCGCAGCTGCACCATACCGGGCTGGTCATCGCCGAACCGACCGACATTCCCGTGTCCAAGCGGCATCTGGACATGGTTCACGCCCATATGACCCTGTCCGACAAGCCCCACCTTGGCGCCATCACGGAAATGAGCCGGGCGCAGGACAGCGTCGATATGGCCGAAATCCTGCACGGGCGGGAGGTGATGGACAGCAACTGCGTCATCATGGGCAACGTCAACACCAACTCGCCCCTTCTGGTGGACAAGGTCGTGACCGAGGCCGCGCGGGTCTATTGCGGACGCGGTCAGGGGCTTGTGGTCGTGCCCTTCATCTTGTCCGGCGCGATGGGTCCGGTCAGCACCGCCGCATCCGTCGCGCAGGCCATGGCCGAGGCGATGATGGTCTGCGCCTTCACCCAGTTGATCCGGCCCGGTGCGCCCTTCGTTCTGGGCAATTTCCTGTCTTCCATGTCGCTGAAATCCGGCGCACCCACCTTCGGGATGCCCGAACCGGTCATGTCCAACTATGCCATCGGTCAACTGGCCCGGCGGGTTGGCCTGCCCCTGCGCTGTGGCGGGTCGCTGACCGCCTCCAAGATCGAAGACGCGCAGGCCGCCTATGAAAGCGCGGACAGTATGCATTCGACCATGCTGGCCGGCGCGAATTTCGTGCTCCATTCGGCGGGCTGGCTGGAAGGCGGGTTGTGCACCGGGTTTGAAAAGCTGGTGATGGATGCCGACCGGCTGGGCAGCTATCAGAAGGTGCTGGATCAGGGGCTTGATTGCTCGGACGAGGCCTTTGCCCGGGACGCCTATGCCGAGGTGCCCGCAGGCGGCCATTTCCTTGGCTCGGCCCATACCATGCGCAACTACCAGACGGCGTTCTATGAACCCGCCCTGTCGGACAGCGAAAACGTGGAAAGCTGGGAAGAGGGCGGCAGTCTGGATATGCGCGCCCGCGCCCATGCCCGCTGGACCAAGCTGCTGCGCGACTATGAAGCGCCCGCCATTGATATCGCGAAGAAAGAGGCGCTCGACGCCTTTGTCGCCAAACGCAAGGAAGCGCTGCCCGACGCCTGGTATTGACCGGCCCGCGCAGAGATCAGGAGACCCCAATGACCGATGACAACCTTGTCCAATCCACGCTGAACAAGCAGACAGACGACAGCAGCCGGGGCAAGCCCCTGCCCAGCCACGCCAAGGCCGTGATCATCGGCGGCGGGGTCGTAGGCTGTTCGATCCTGTTCCACCTGTCGAAGTTCGGCTGGAAGGACGTGATCCTGCTGGAACGCAACGAACTGACCTCCGGGTCGTCCTGGCACGCCGCCGGGCAGATCCACACGATCAGCTCTGACCCCAACATCAGCCGCCTGCAAAGCTATACCATCGGCCTGTACAAGGAGATCGAGGAACTGTCGGGCCAGTCCGTCGGCCTGCACATGACCGGTGGCTTCTATCTGGCCTCCAACAAGACCTGGTATGACTACCTCAAGCGGGAACGGTCCAAGGCGCGGTATATGGGCCTGCACCAGGAATGGATCGACCTGAAGGAAATCGCCGACCGGCATCCGCTGATCGACCCGAAACACTATTACGCGGCGCTGTGGGACGATCAGGACGGTGATCTTGACCCGTCGGGCACCACCTATGCCTTTGCCAAGGCCGCCCGCACCTTCGGCGGCCAGTATTTCACCCATACCCCGGTGATCGGCACCACCATGCGCCCCGATGGCCAGTGGGAGGTCAAGACGGAACGCGGCACGGTCATCGCCGAACATGTGGTCAACTGCGGCGGTCTTTGGGCGCGGGAAGTCGGCCATATGGCCGGGCTGAATTTCCCGGTTCAGCCGATGGAACACCACTACCTGATCACCGACCGGATCGACGAGATCGCCAACGCCGGCCGCCGCCTGCCCTGCGGCATCGACTACGAGGCGAACATCTATTTCCGGCAGGAACGCGACGGGATGCTTCTGGGCACCTATGAACCCGTCGGCACGCCGTGGAAGGTCGGCGGCACCCCGTGGGAGTTTGGGCACGAACTGTTGCCGCCGAAGCTGGAAAACATCGCCGACCGTCTGGAACTGGCGTTCGAACGGGTGCCCGCGCTGGCCGAAGCCGGGATCAAGGACGCGATCAACGGCCCCTTCACCTTTGGCCCGGACGGCAACCCGATGATCGGGCCGGTTCCGGGGATGCGCAACTACTGGTGCGCTGTGGGCGTCATGGCGGGCTTCTGCCAAGGGGGTGGCGTCGGGCTGACGCTGGCCGAATGGATGATCGACGGCGAACCATCCATCGACGTCTGGGCGATGGATGTGGCCCGCTTTGGCGATTGGGCGACCCCCGACTGGGGCACCGTCAAATCGACCGAGAACTACGAACGCCGCTTCGTGATGACCTTCCCCAACGAGACCCTGCCCAAGGGGCGGCTGCAGAAAACCACCGCCCTTTATGACCGGCTGGTCGCCAAGGGCGCGCGGATGGGTCAGGGCTTTGGCCTTGAGAACGCACTCTGGTTCGCGGACGGACCGGAGGATGCGCACGAAGAACCCACTTTCGAACGCAACCGCAGCCACGACTATGTCGCGCGCGAGGTGAAAGCCGTGCAAGAGGCCGTGGGCGGGATCGAGATCGCCAACTTCGCCAAGCACGAATTCAAAGGGGCGGGCGCGCGCGCCTATCTTGACCGCATCCTTGCGGGCTATGTGCCGAAACCGGGCCGCCTGACCCTGACCCCGATGCTGACCCCCAAGGGGCGGCTCTATGGCGATCTGACCGTCGCCTGTCTGGCCGAGGATCATTTCATGCTGTTCGGGTCGGGCGCCATGCAAGAGGCGCATCGACGCTGGTTCACCCGCGACCTGCCCGCCGATCTGACCTATGCCAATGTCAGCGACGACTGGCACGGGATCGCCCTGTCGGGGCCAAAATCGCGCGCGCTGCTCCAGCGGATCACCCGCGAGGATGTCAGCGTCGAGGCCTTCAAGTTCCGCGACCTGCGCCAGACCTTCGTCGGCGGGGTGCCGGTGATCCTGAACCGGATCAGCTTCTCGGGCGAGTTGGGCTATGAGATCTATTGCAAGCCGCAATACCTGCTGCGTCTGGCCGAGGCGGTCGAAGAGGCCGGGGCCGATCTGGGCTATCGCTGGTATGGGGCGCGGGCGCTGATGTCGATGCGGCTGGAAAAGGGCTGGGGCGTCTGGACGCTGGAATTCCGGCCCGATTTCAACGCCGTGGAAAGCGGCATGGATGCCTTCATCAACTGGAACAAGGATTTCGTCGGCAAAGCCGCCGCGGAAGAACAACGGGCCAAGGGTCCGGCCCGCAAGCTGGTCACCATGGTGATCGAGGTCGACGGGATCGACGTGTCCGGCGACGAGGCCGTGCTGCAGGACGGCGCAGCGGTCGGCTATGTCTCCTCGGGGGGCTATGCGCACCGGACCGGGCAGTCCATGGCCATGGGCTATGTCGCGACCGAGGCCGCCACGCCGGGAACGGTCCTGTCGGTCGAGATTTTGGGCGAGATGTATCCCGCCACCATTCTGGGCGCCCCCGCCTATGACCCCAACGGCGGCAATATGCGCGGCTGACCGCCTGCCCCCGGCGGAAAACTGGCCGCCGGGGGCTACCCGCCCCCGCCCCTTGGGGCTATTGTCCGCGCGAGTCGGACAAGGGGCAGCAGATGTTGGATCTCACACCGCAAATCAACAGATTGGCCGAGGCCGTCGACGCAGCCCGGATCGAGGGTCAGCGCCTGCTCGTGGCCATCGTCGGCGCACCTGCCAGCGGTAAATCCACCCTGTCTGAGGAACTGGCCCGCCGTCTGAACGCCCAGAAGCATCCAGCGCAGGTCGTGCCGATGGACGGGTTCCATCTGGACAACCGGGTCCTTGAGACGCGGGGTTTGCTGCCCCGCAAGGGCGCGCCGGAAACCTTTGACGCCGCGGGCTTCGTCCACATGATCCGCCGCCTGAAAGCGGGCGAAGAGGTCGCCGTGCCGGTCTTTGACCGCGCCCGCGACATCGCCATCACCGGGGCCGTCATCATCCCCGCCGATCTGGAGGTGGTGATCATCGAAGGCAACTACCTGCTGTTCAACGAGGCCCCGTGGTCCGACCTTGCGCCGCTGTGGGACGTCACCGCCCGGATCAGCCCGCCGATTTCCGAACTGCGCGGACGGCTGATCCAGCGCTGGCTGACTCACGGGCTGTCCCGCACCGCCGCGACCCGCCGGGCCGAAGGCAACGACATCCCCAACGCCGAACGGGTCATCGCCCGCGCCCTGCCCGCCCAGATCGAGTTTTGACTGTAGGGTGGGGCAAGCACTCACGTTCCCTGAAAACTTAGCGACTACGCGCCGCGAACATCAGGACGGCACAAAGGGCCTATGGGTGCCGAATGAGAGCAAAAGCAATGCTACCTGATCCGGACCTCGGTTGGCGGCAAGTCAAAGTCAATTTCTTTGACAAAATTATCGCCTAGTCTGCGCATCAACGCTGTGGCCACGTCTTCTAGGCGATCCTTGTCCAACCCAAATCCTACGAAGACTTCGGGGTAGCTGTTGGGATTCATCAAATCGCCAATTCTTACACCGACGATGACCAATCCATATTCACCCATTAAGAACAGAATCTCTTGATCAGTTCCCGTCTGCAATATTGGTAATTGGAGCCGATCCGAAGTCACTTCGATGGTTTCCGGAAGGTATCCAATGCGGCGACCTCGCTTGCCGATCAAAGCGTCAAGCACGTTACCTTCTCTTATCACGACCACAAAAATTTCCTCCAACTAAGAGATACCAGGAACTAGCTCGTCAGATCACTCAAACTTTGAGCATCGGCTTCACATCGCCACAGTCCCCGAACGAAACCGCCCCAGCCCCCATCGTCATAGACTCGCGTGATCTGGCCGTGAGTAATACCGGTTGATCCGAACCTCCTATGTCTTCCGCATCGCATTCAGCAGCGCTGCACCGCCATCCACAACTTGCGCGCGCCCCCTTGCAGCGGGCCGCTAGTCACAACGCAAGTTCAATTGCCGGGCAACCGGTTCGAGACGTTGAACAGCCTTTTCGTCTTGGCAGATTGCCACCATCGCCTCTGATGACAGTTCTGCGTGAAACAGCTTCGCAAGAACAGGGTCATCGACTTCAAGCTCTGCCAATATCCCTCCGGAAAGCTTGAAGTCTTCGCCCGACACGTCAAGGAGGAAGATATCTACGCCTTGGTCGTTATAGCCCTCGTCTGGTCGGAGGAAGAGAACTGAGGCCGGGTCTGCATCCACAACCAACAACTCAGCGTTCATGACACCCCGAAGGTTCAGATTGTTGTGTTGAACCAGAAACACCGCGTCTTCATATGTGGCCAAGAGAAGGTAGCTCGAATTTCCAAAATGAGGGTTGATGGACACGAGCTGAAGGGTCCAGCCATAAATTTTCGTCGTGGAAGAACTCGTTTCAATATGTGGATCAGTGTAGAACCCAAAATAGGGCGTCCATGGCCACCCTGCCCAGACCAACTCTCTTGGGATCAGATACCTTTCCACTTTGAAATCGAATAGGAGTGGTCGCGCGACAGTGGGCGGAACCCCATCTACCTTTGCTACATCTGCAGAGGTCACGATTGGAACGAACCTCAAAGCAACTACGATACAGGCCGCAACGGCAATGATTCCGATCAAGACTTTGTGCTTGAAACCCACTTTGTTGATCTTCCTGCCTTCTATTCCATAGCACTCCAACGCCAACGTGATTGGTCGGACAACCTTATTTGAGGATCAATCGGTCTGATGTTACCGAACTCGCCCGCGCCTGTCATGTCTTCCGCATCGCGTCCAGCAGCGCCGCGCCCAGCGCGCCGGTGTCGCTGCCCTTTTGCGGGGCGGGTTTGGCGGTGTGGCGGGGTTTGCCGCCCTGCCCCTTGGGCCGGTCCTGCCCGCGCGGTTGCCCCTGTGCGGCCGGGTCTTCGCGGGCCGAGGCCCCGCCGTCCTTCTTCATCGACAGCCCGATCCGTTTGCGGGGCACGTCCACCTCCGTCACCCGGACGCGGACGATATCACCGGCCTTGACCACCTCATGTGGGTCCTTGACGAAGCGGTCGGCCAATTGGCTGACATGCGCCAGCCCGTCCTGATGCACCCCGATGTCCACGAAGGCCCCGAAGGCCGCCACGTTGGTCACTGTCCCTTCCAGCACCATGCCCGGCTTCAGGTCCTTGATGTCCTCGACCCCGTCGGCAAAGCTGGCGGTCTTGAATTCGGGCCGCGGGTCGCGCCCCGGCTTTTCCAGTTCCGACAGGATGTCGCGCACCGTCGGCAGGCCAAAGGTCTCATCGACGAATTGGTCCGCGCGCAGCCCCCGCAGTGTCTTTTCATCGCCCATCAGGCTGCGGATGTCGCGACCGCAGGCCGCCACGATCCGCCGGGCGACGCCATAGGCCTCCGGGTGGACGGAGGAGGCATCCAGAGGTTCGGCCCCGTCCCGGATTCGCAGGAACCCGGCGGCCTGTTCAAAGGCCCGTGGCCCAAGACGCCCAACCTTCAAAAGCTCTTGCCGCGAGGTGAAGGCCCCGTGGCTGTTGCGATGGTCCACGATCGCCTCCGCCAGGCTCTGGCCCAGCCCCGAGACATAGGACAGCAGAGGGGCCGAGGCGGTGTTCAGGTCCACCCCCACCGCGTTCACCGCGTCCTCGACCACCGCTTCCAGCGATTTTGCCAGCCGGTGCTGGTCCACGTCATGCTGATACTGGCCGACCCCGATGGATTTCGGTTCGATCTTGACCAGTTCGGCCAGCGGGTCCTGCAACCGGCGGGCAATGGACACTGCCCCGCGCAGCGACACGTCCAGATCGGGAAACTCCCGCGCGGCGAGTTCGGAGGCCGAATAGACCGACGCCCCCGCTTCGGACACGACGACCTTGGTCGGCTGTTTCACCCCCTGCGGCAACATCTTCAGCGCCTCGGCGACGAACCGTTCGGTTTCCCGGCTGGCGGTGCCGTTGCCGATGGCGATCAGGTCCACCCCATGCGCCTGCACCAGCCGCAAAACCGCCGCCTGCGCGCCCCGCAGGTCGTTCTTCGGTTGGAAGGGATAAAGCGTGTCCGTCGCCAGAACCCGGCCTGTGGCATCCACCACCGCCGCCTTCACCCCGGTCCGGATCCCGGGATCAAGGCCCAGCGTCGCCCGCGCCCCGGCGGGGGCGGCCAGCAACAGATCCTTGAGGTTGCGGGCAAAGACCTGAATGGCCTCTTCCTGCGCCCGCGCCCGCAGGTCGGACAGAAGGTCCAACATCATCGAGGTGGATAGCTTAACCCGCCAGGTCCAGCCCGCGACCTTGCGCAGCCACTGGTCCCCCGCACCCTGCCCCGGAATGCCGATATGGGCGGCAACGATCCCTTCGGCCCGCGCCGCGCCAGCCTCGGGCTCGGGCGCGATATCCATCGTGACGATGCCCTCCTTCGAGGCCCGCAGCATGGCCAACGCCCGGTGCGACGGCACCTTCGACCAGGGTTCGGAATGGGCGAAATAGTCGGAAAACTTCGCGCCTTCCTGCTCCTTGCCCTCGATCACGCGCGACGTCACCAGCGCCTCGGCCTGCATGAACTGGCGCAGCTGGCCCAAAAGGCCCGCATCCTCGGCCAACCGTTCGGCAAGGATGTCGCGGGCACCGTCCAGCGCCTCTTTCACGCCCGGCACGGCCTCTGTCACATAGTCCGCCGCCAGTGCCTCAGGCTCTGCCGCGCGGTCCGCAAGGATCGCTTCCAGAAGCGGCTCCAGCCCGTTTTCGCGGGCGATCATGGCGCGGGTCCGCCGTTTGGGCTTGTAGGGCAGGTAGATGTCTTCCAACGCCGCCTTGGTTTCGGCCTGCGCAATCGCCTTGGCCAGATCGTCGGTCAGCTTGTCCTGCGATTGGATCGACTGGAGGATCGCCGCGCGGCGGTCTTCCATCTCGCGCAGATAGGTCAGTCGGTCGGCCAGCTTGCGCAACTGCGTATCGTCCAGCCCACCCGTCACCTCTTTGCGGTAGCGCGCGATGAAGGGCACGGTCGCCCCTTCATCCAAGAGGGCCACGGCGGCGGAAACCTGCTGCGGCCTTGCGCCGATTTCAGTGGCGATGGTGGCGGCGATACGGGCTGCGATGTCCAAGGGGGCCTCCGTCTGAACTGGGGTCGGACGCCTGTCTTAGCGCCCCCCACCGGACGCGCCAAGGGGGGCTGGACGGTCTTGCGCCACATCGCGTCTCAAAGGTCGTAAAGCTCTCCAAACTTCGCTTCGAGATAGCCCAGAAGCGGCGCTTCCGACGGTGCTTCGCCGCAGGCGTGTTCGATGGTGGCCTTCGGGTCGCGCAACCCGCCGAACTGTTGCAGGTTCTGCCGCAGCCAGCCGGTGGCGGGGCCGGTATCGCCCTTGGCCAAGCGTTCGTTTACCTGCGGCACGTCGCGGGTCAGCGCCTTGTAAAGGCACCCGGCATAAACATTCCCCAAGCTGTAGGTCGGGAAATAACCAAACAGCCCTTCGGACCAATGCACATCCTGCAAGACCCCGTTCGATGGCCGGTCCACCGCATAGCCAAAATCGGCGGCAAACCTGTCGTTCCACGCGGCTTCCAGATCGCCGACCTGAAGGTCGCCCGCTATCAGGGCGCGTTCCAGATCAAACCGAAGCATGATGTGCAGGTTGTATTGCACCTCATCCGCCTCGGTCCGGATGTATCCGTTCCGCACCGCGTTGACGGCGGCATAGAAGGCGTCCGGCCCATCGACGCCGATATCCCCGAAAGTCTCGCGCATCTGGTCATACAGCCAGCCGGTGAAGGCGCGACTGCGGCCCAGTTGGTTTTCGTAGATCCGGCTTTGGCTTTCGTGCACGCCCATCGACACGCCCGACCCAAGCGGGGTCAGCAGATAGGCCCGGTCGATCCCCTGTTCATAGGCGGCATGGCCGACCTCGTGAATGGTGGAATAAAAGCAATTGAACGGGTCCTCTGGCGCGGTCCGCGTTGTGATGCGCACATCAAGACCGGACCCGGACGAAAATGGATGCACGGCCTTGTCGATACGCCCGTGGTCCATGTCATAGCCAAAGGTCCGGGCCAGCAAGGTGGACAGTTTCAATTGCCCCGCCTCGTCGAAATTGCCGGACAGCCCCTTGGGCTGCGGGCGGTCAAGGATCGCTGCTCGCAGGGCGACAAGGCGCGGCCGCATCGCGTCGAACATCGCGGCCAGTTCTGCGCCGCTGCCGCCCGGTTCGTAATCGTCGATCAGCGCATCATAAAGATCGCCGCCCTGTGCCAGCGCCGCAGCCTCTTCCCGGCGCAGGGCCACGACCTTGTCCAGCATCGGCAGAAAGGCGGCGACGTCCTCGGTCGCGCGGGCATCGGCCCAGACCCTGTGCGCCCGGCTGGTGGTGCGGGCGATCTCGGCGGCCAACGCGGCGGGCACCTTCATCGTCCGGTCAAAGCTGCGGCGGATCAGGCGCAGTTGGGCGGCACCCGCGTCATCCGGGGCCTCGGCCCGGTCCAGCCAGTCGCCAATGCGCGGATCGGTCCGGCGCGCGTGCAGGACATTGGCAATCGCGCCATGTTCTTCTGCACGCTGGTCGGTCGCGCCTTCGGGCATCATGGTTTCCTGATCCCAGCCAAGGCGGCCCGCGATCTGGCCCAGCGCCTCGGTCTCGCGCTGGAAGGCCATCAACTCATCATATGCAGACATTCTAGGCCCCTTCGCGGATGGATTGCACCAGCGGATAGCGGGCAAGGTAACGGGCCCGCAGGATCAGCACCCACAGGGCCACCGCGCCGATCTGATGCAGGATCGCGATCTGAACCGGGGCAGAGTAAAGCGCTGTGACGATGCCCAGAACGACCTGAAGGAACATCACAACCAACATCGCGTTAAAGGCAAAACGGGTGCGGTGGTTCGGGCTGCGCCGGGCACGGGTCCAGACGAAAATGCCATAGGCGAACAGCCCGTAGGCCACCATCCGGTGTACGAATTGCACCAGCCCGGCATCTTCGAAGAAATTCCGCCACAGGGGCGTCAGGGTGAAGGGATCGGGCGGCAGGAACCCGTCGCCCATCAGCGGCCATGTGGGAAAGGCCCGGCCGGCGTCGATCCCGGCCACGAGTGCGCCAAGGATGATTTGCAGAAAGGCGAAATGCATCAGCCCGGTGCTCATCCCGAACAGGCGGGGCTCTCCAGCGCGGCGGGCCTGCATCAGGTCGGCCTCTCGCCGGCCCAGAAGGAACACATACCAGGCGAGGAACCCGAAGATCACGAAGGCCAGTCCAAGGTGCGTCGCCAACCGGTAGGACGCCACATCCAGCATCCCCTCTTGCAGACCCGAATGGACCATCCACCAGCCGATGGCGCCCTGAAGGCCGCCCAAAGCCCCCAAGAGCAGCAGGCGGCGGGTCCAACCGGTGGGGATTTTCCGGGCAAGGTAGAACCACGCAAAGCCCAGCGCCCAGACAAGTCCGATGACGCGGCCCAACTGCCGGTGCCCCCACTCCCACCAGTAGATCGCCTTGAACTCGGACAGGGTCATGCCGGCGTTCTGCAACTGATATTCGGGGATGGCGCGGTATTTTTCGAACTCCACCTCCCAAGCGGCGGCGGTCATCGGCGGGATCGCCCCGGTGACGGGCTTCCATTCGGTGATCGACAGCCCGCTGTCGGTCAGGCGGGTCATGCCGCCCACGGCGATCATCAGGGCCACAAGGGCAAAGATCACCATTAGCCAGCGGCGGATCGCGCCCCGTGCCCCCTGCCCGCCTGCGCGGTCAATCGCGCCCGGCGCGGCGGCCGGTTTCTGGCTGGTCTGGACATCTTCAAAAATGGAGCGGGGTTTGTCGGCCATCGGGCACCTGTCAGCTTGCATGGGTTGCGGCGCAAGCTATTGCGGGGCGGCACCTTGGGCAAGGGGTGGGGACAGCCTGTCGCGCCCCCGGCCCCGCCACGGGGCGTCAGGCGCGGTGCGCACCGTCGGACAGCCCTTTGACGAAGGCCAGCACATCGGCCACGCTGTCGCCCTTGCCGATCCGGTCGACGATGGCGGACCCGACCACGGCACCATCGGCCACCTTGGCGATGGTCTCGGCGGCCTCGGGGGTCTTGATGCCAAAGCCGACGATCACCGGCAGGTCGGTCTGGGACTTGATCCGGGCCACTTCCGGGCCGACATCGCCCGCTTCGGCATTCGCGGCCCCGGTAATCCCGGTGATCGACACGTAATAGACAAAGCCGCTGGTGTTCTGCAGCACCTTGGGCAGGCGCTTGTCATCGGTCGTGGGGGTGGCGAGGCGGATAAAGTTCATCCCCGCCGCCTGCGCCGGAATGCACAGCTCCGCATCCTCTTCGGGCGGCAGGTCCACCACGATCAGACCGTCGATCCCGGCCTCTTTCGCCTCGGCCAGGAACCGGTCCACGCCGCGCGAATAGATCGGGTTGTAATAGCCCATCAGGACGATCGGAGTAGTGTCATCCTCCTTGCGCAGCTCGCGCGCGATCTGAAGGGTCTTGAGAAGGGTCTGCCCCCCCTCCAGCGCCCGCTGCCCGGCGAGCTGGATCGTCGGACCATCGGCCATCGGGTCGGTAAAGGGCAGGCCCAGTTCGATGATATCCACGCCCGCGCCCGGCAGACCCTTCACGATCTCGACCGAGGTGTCATAGTCCGGGTCACCCGCCATGACATAGGCGACGAACGCCTTGCGGCCCTCGGCCTTCAGGGCGGCGAATTTTGCGTCGATCCGAGTCATGCGGGGCTCCCTTCTGCGGTCCTCGCAGCGGTTTGCGGCAAAGGGGCGGGAAAATCAATGGGGGCGGTGGGTTGAAACCCACCTTACGGGGGCGGCGCTGGTGGTAAGGTGGGTCTTGACCCACCACGGGCCGGGCGTGGCCAACTATGCTGGCGGACTCTTGCGTAGCCGCACGAGATAGCGATTTACAGTCTGGCAAACGCGCAGCCGCCGGTTGAAAATGGCTCTTCTTCCCTGCCCGAAATGGCAATAGGCTGTATTTGTTTGGAGTTTTCTGAGGTCAGCTATGGTGAAGCTTTTGTCCATTCTTCTGGCGCTGGCAGGAACCGGCTCCTACGCTGCGGATTGTCCCTCAACAGTGGAGTCTGCCTCTCGATTGCCAGGAAAGCTGGTTGTTGAAAGGGTCTTCGGATCGATCAGCACTGGACTAAGATTTGAGCTTCGCCTGACGAACGAATTGTCAGAGCCGCTTTGTATTGTGACCTCGGGAGGGTTTGCCGGACTTGGTTTCGTCCATCTGAGAAATGGTGAAGGAGATCGCTCGGCAACCTGTGCAAGCGACATACACGACCCAAATTATGACGGATTTTCCAGAGTTTCGGATGATCGACTTAGCTCGCCAAGTGAGATTTTGGAAGTAAGACCGGGCGATTCCGTAATGATGGAAGCGGATTTCCCTCGCGAAACCTTGCAGGTGCTAAGCAGTCGTCGCTGTGGTTTTTTCGAAGGAGAGAAAGGGAGGAACCTGTTTCTCGACGGGTCCTTTGCCGCAATTCCCTGCAGCATGATTTCAGATGATGCCGCCGCTGCTTTCTCAACAGCGCTTCAAGAAGCAGGTCGTGACGGGATTTGGGGTCATGGCTGCATCGGAACAACCAACTAGCCCCCCCGCTCTGGCGCTCCCCCTGTTGAGTTACTGGGCGTTCTTGCGATCATCGCGATGTGAAGGTGCGGCGCGGTCATGGCAGATCCCCCCCCGGCCAACCCAGCGCCCGCTCTTCTTTGGGTTAGAAATATCCTCCGGGGGTCCGGCGGGCGACGCGCGCCGGGGTAAGGTGGGTCTTGACCCACCACGGGCCGGGCGTAGACAACTATGCCGTGCGATAGCCGGAGCTGAACCAGAATGATCTACAGTAGAACCTTTGGGACTTTGGGCAGACACGGAGGAATCATTTGTTACAACGCCATTACTGAGGATGGGTTGATCAAAGTTGGATTGATGCTTGCAGAGAGTGGCGACGTTCGATTGGCCTCGGCTGACGAGGAGGGCGTTGAATTCTTGGAACGAGTGGATTTGTCCAACTGGTTCCAGACTGGTGAAGACTATGTCTGTGAGCCGTGCAGTGAGATCGAATTTACATTGATCTTGTCACTTGCGCGTCGGGTTCTGACAAGTCTGGAACCAGATTGAATAGAGTGCCCACGCTCCGGCACGACCGTCCCCGATGTTTTGGTCATCCTTGTCAGCAACGCAATGAGGCTGTGCAGGCCTGATCCCCCGTCGCGCGCCCATCTGACCCTCCGCGCGTCATCGGGTCAGACAGACCTTGCGTGGCTCCGGGACTGCGCCCCTACGTAAGGTGGGTTTCAACCCACCATCCTATCCGAAGATCGCCGCCTTGTGCTGGTCCAGGTAGATCCGCAGCCAGGGGGTGAACTGGTCAGGGCGCGCCGCGATCTGCTGTTCCAGTTCTGCCAGCATCAGCCAGTCGGTGTCCATCACCTCCTCCGGGTTCGGGGTGACGGCCACGCCCTTTGGCGCGTCCACAAGGAAGATGTCCACGACCTCATGTTCGGTCAGCCCGCCGCCCACATCTGCCCGGTATTCCACCTGTTGCCGCCAGACCGGGGCCACCCCGGTGATGCCCAGTTCCTGATCCAGACGCCGGTTTGCGCAGTCCAGCGGCGCCTCGTCCCACAGGGGATGGGTGCAGCAGGTATTCGCCCACAGACCGGGGGTGTGATACTTGCCCAGCGCCCGGCGCTGGATCAGCAACTGGCCGGCGGGATCGCGCAGAAAGACGCTGACCGCGCGGTGCCGCAGGCCGCGGATATGCGCCTCCAGCTTGTCCACCGGGGTCAACACCCCGTCCACCCAGGTCGGGATCATCTGTTGGTCTTGTCCAGTCATGGCCGCCTCTTGCCCCGAACCGCGCGCCTTGGGAAGTCCCCGGCGGCGATTTCCCCCCGGAACCGTGGCGAATTGGCGCGGCCCCTTTTCCCCGTCCGGCGACAGGACTATGGTCTGCCCAGAACCCATCCGGGCCGGACCACCCGGCCAAACAGTCAGGAGTCGATCATGACCAAGCTGAAACTCGCCGCCCTTGTCGCCGTTCTGGGAACGCCTGTTCTTGCCGAAGGGGATGCCGCCGCCGGGGAAGAGCTGTTCGGCCGCCAATGCGTATCCTGCCACGTCGTCGCCAATGCCGAGGGCGAGGTGCTGGCCGGGCGCAATGCCCGCACCGGCCCGAACCTCTTCGGGATCGTCGGCGGACCCGTCGGGGCCGTGGAAGGTTACAACTATGGCGAGGCGATCGTTGCCGCCGGTGAGGCTGGGGCGATCTGGGACGAAGATACCTTTGTCGCCTATGTGCAGGACCCGACCGATTGGCTGCGCGTGACCCTTGATGACCGCCGCGCGCGGTCCAAGATGTCGTTCCGCGTCCGCTCGGAAGACGATGCGGAAGACATCTACGCCTACCTCGCAACCTTCTCGGCCGGGGAAGGGGAAGAAGAGGCCGAAGCCGAATAATCGGCCGGTATCACGACAGTTTCCGGGGCGCCTTCGACGAGGAAGGCGCCCTTTTTCATTGCGGGCTTGGACTGTGCCCCCCCGGTTGCTATACGCGGCGGCGGACAACAGCGGCCAACCTGAAGGAAAGTCCAAGATGGGAATGTTCGAGTACAAGATCGTGCCTGCCCCGAAACGCGGCACCAAGGCACGTGGGGTAAAGACCGCCGAAGACCGCTTTGCGCTGTCGATGGAGCAGGTCATCAACGGGCTGGCCGCAGAGGGCTGGGAATACATCCGCGCCGACACCCTGCCGTCCGAAGAGCGCAGCGGGTTGACCGGGCGCACGACCGTTTACCAGAACCTTCTGGTGTTCCGCCGGGCCTTGCCGCCCTCGGATGACGAGATCCTCGATCAGATCCTTGCCGAGTCCCATGACGAGAGCCCGGAGCTTGCCGATGACCCGACCGCCGATGAGGACGAGCCCCTGCCCCCCGCAGAGGCCGAAGACCCCGAACCGGAGGCCGGGGAGGACGCAGACGAAGAGCCCCCCCTGCCCGAGCAGGAAAAGGCCTGACGCCCCGCCTACACTTCGCGCAGGTCCAGCCCCAACGCATGTATTCGGCCCATGATGTCGGCGCCCAGCGCGGCGTGAACAGCCCGGTGGCGGGCGATCCGCGATTGCCCGGCAAAGCCCGCCGAAACGATGGTGACGTGCCAGTGGCTTTCGCCAGTTCCGTCATCGCCCGCGTGGCCCGCGTGACGGGCGCTGTCGTTGCGCACCTCAAGCAGTTCTGGCGCGAACGCCTCGCGCAGGCGCATTTCGATCTGTTCCGCAAGTCCCATTATTTTTCCTGACCCCCTTCAATCTCGTGACACATCGCTTAAACTCCTGCGTCCGAGTCGAAAAGCGAGGCTTTGCAAATGCCCAAACCAGATCCCTTCGGGTTCGATATGTCGGTATCCGCGTCGAAGAAGAAAAATCCGCGCGGTCGCCGGGGCATGTCAGGTGCCTTCGAAACCTCGACCCGCGTCTGCGATCACGACGGATGCGAAGAGGCGGGGCAATACCGGGCACCCAAAAGCCCCGATATCCTCGACGATTTCTTCTGGTTCTGCAAAGACCACGTGCGCGAATATAACCTGAAGTGGAACTTCTTCGACGGCGCGACCGAGGCGGAATACATGGCCCAGGTCGACAAGGACCGGGTTTGGGAACGCGAGACAAAGCCGTTCAAACGGTCAGCAGAGGAACGGGCCTGGGCCCGGCTGGGCGTGGATGATCCGCATCAAGTGCTGGGCGAAAACGCGACGCTGAACCCCGGTCGGTCTGCCGGGGCGGGCCGCAAGCTGCCTCCGACCGAACGCAAGGCGATCGAAATCCTGGACGCCAAGGACAGCATGACCAAGGCGGAAATCCGCAAGGTCTACAAGTCGCTGATCAAGGTGCTGCACCCGGACATGAACGGCGGCGACCGCAGCCAGGAAGAGCAGTTGACTGAAGTTGTCTGGGCCTGGGACCAGATCAAGGTCAGCCGAAACTTCAAAGACTAGGGTCAGGCCCGCCCACGCGCCAGCCGTCCCATTCGGGGCTGGCGACCTTGTGGCGCGTCGGGCGTTTCACCGAAAATTGTATTCCTTTCCCGCCGCCACGCCCGGAACAGGACGTGGATGGCCGACAGGTTCAGCACCCATAAGAGCGCAAGGATTGGCGCCCCCGCCAGCATCACCAAAAAGGTAAAGGGGCCAAACATCGTTCCATAGAGTGGCAGCGCCAAGGTGCCCGCGACGACGGGGCCGGTGACGGTCGCAATGAGCCCGCCGCGCAGCGCCCGAATCGCGCCCTGTGTTCCGGGCCACCCGAACCGGTCCCGCGCCAGATAAAGCCCGGCGGCCGCACCGATTGCCCCGGCGACCACGATCCATTGCTCATAGATCGACATGGCATGCGACAGCCCCGCCCCATGCCCGATCCGCGCAACCGCGACAAAGCTGATCCCTGCGCCGAAGACGGCGATCAAGGCATAGGCAAGCCAGCGGCATTTTTCGCCGTCGCTTGCCCCTGTCAGCATTTCCACAATTTGTTTCATCAGATCCGGTAGCGGCCAGTAGCGCCCCATGAATGCGCCATTTGCCAAGCCCGATCCAGCGGTTCTGGATTTATATCAGATTTTCGACCAATTTCACCCGAAATTGTCGCCGCACCAAGTGCAATACCGACACCTCAACCGTATTGTTGGCGCGGGCCGAGAATCGCCTCGCTCCCTGCCCCGACATCAGGCGGCCCGGAACACAAGGCTGACACCATTGATGCAATGCCGCTTGCCGGTCGGGGCCGGGCCATCGTTGAAGATATGCCCAAGATGCGACCCGCAGCGGCGGCAATGGCACTCGGTCCGGGTGGTGAACAGGGTGTTGTCCTCTTTCGTGCCGATGGCGTTGGGCAGGGATTGCCAGAAGCTGGGCCAGCCGGTGCCGCTGTCGAATTTGTGGGCCGAGGAGTAGAGCGGCAGATCGCAGCCGCGGCAATGATAGACGCCCGCGGCATAGTTCTTGTCCAGCGGGCTGGACCCGGCCCGTTCCGTCGCTTCGTGCCGCATGACCCGGTATTCAAGATCGGTCAGCATCGCTTGCCATTCCGCGTCTGTGCGCGTCACTTCGAAACTCTGGGCGCGCAGGGCGGTGGCGGCGGGGGCCAGAAGGCTGGCAAGGCCAAGACGGGTAAACATGCGACGGTTCATAACGGGGTCCTTTCCTGTTCGTGGCAGCACTATCAGGTCCACCCCCGCCCCGCCCAGTCGCAAGCCCGTGACGCACGTCCTTGTGACAGGGCGTGAAGGTTCCGCCGCGGATCAGGCGAATTTCCCCGGCAAATGTCGCCGCTTGGCCTTTCCCTTGCCGCCCCGCCCGTTATGTTGCATCCCGAATCCGACGAAAGATATTTCAGGAAAGCCTGCCGCATGTCCGACCTTACGCTTGACCCGCAGATGAAACCGACCGAGGAAATCTCGGTTCGCGAGGTATTTGGTATCAATACCGAGATGACCATCAAGGGCTTTGCAGAGCGGTCGGACCGGGTGCCGGAGATCGACCCGACCTACAAGTTCGATCCCGAAACCACGCTGGCGATCCTTGCGGGCTTTGGCTGGAACCGCCGGGTGATGATCCAGGGCTACCACGGCACCGGGAAATCCACCCATATCGAACAGGTTGCCGCCCGGCTGAACTGGCCCGCCGTGCGCGTCAACCTTGACAGCCACATCAGCCGGATCGACCTGATCGGCAAGGACGCGATTAAGCTGCGCGATGGCAAGCAGGTGACGGAGTTCCACGAAGGCATCCTGCCTTGGGCGCTGCGCAACCCCGTTGCCATCGTGTTCGACGAATACGACGCGGGCCGCGCCGACGTGATGTTCGTGATCCAGCGGGTTCTGGAACATGACGGCAAGCTGACCCTTCTGGACCAGAACGAGATCATCACCCCGCACAAGTATTTCCGCCTGTTCGCCACGGCCAACACCGTGGGTCTGGGCGACACGACGGGCCTCTATCACGGCACCCAGCAGATCAACCAGGCTCAGATGGACCGGTGGAGCCTTGTGTCCACCCTCAACTACCTGTCGCATGACGCCGAGGCCGCGATCGTCCTGTCGAAATCGCCGACCTACAACACCGCCGAGGGGCGCAAGACCGTCAGCCAGATGGTCACCGTCGCCGACCTGACCCGGACCGCCTTCATGAACGGCGACCTGTCCACCGTTATGTCGCCCCGGACCGTGATCAACTGGGCCCAGAATGCCCAGATATTCCGCGACGTG
Organism: Marivivens marinus; assembly: GCF_035969385.1. Taxonomy (NCBI): domain Bacteria; kingdom Pseudomonadati; phylum Pseudomonadota; class Alphaproteobacteria; order Rhodobacterales; family Paracoccaceae; genus Marivivens; species Marivivens marinus. The sequence continues at coordinate 19,452 of NZ_JAYKKJ010000010.1, forward strand.
GGCTATGCCTTCCGCCTGTCGTTCCTGAACAAATGCGACGAATTGGAGCGCCAGACGGTCGCCGAATTCTACCAGCGCTGCTTTGACGAGGAACTGCCCGAGTCGGCAGCCAGCGTCAGCCTTGGCTAAGGCGCTTCATATCGCCCTTGGCCTTGCCCTTTTGGGCGGGGCCGCGCAGGCGCAGGGGTTCGACACCCTGCCCGAAGATCAGCAGATCGGCTATTGCGCGGGCTTCTACCTTGCCGAAGGTGCGCATCTGGGCTCGGACCAGCCGCTGGCGGCGGGCTTTGTCGCACTGGCCGCCCGCACCTCTGCTCAGGCCGAGGCGGATGTCGCGGCCAAGCTGGAGGGCACGACCCCGATGCTTGTTCCCTTCTTCCAGACCTACGACAGCAACCCCTCGGCGCAGGCGATGATCGACCAGTCCCGCGCCTTCTGCGAGGGGCTGGCGGCGGGCTATGACGAAACAGCGGGCCTCTTGCCATGAGCAAACCCAGCGACAACCCCGCCGATCCGTTTAAGAAGGCGCTGGCCGAGGCGACCAAGGTTCTGGCTGATAATCCCGAATTGTCGGTCACCTATTCGGTCGATCCGCCCGGCCTGTCGAACGACAGCGTGCGCCTGCCGCAGGTCAGCCGCCGCATGACCCGCGATGAGGTGCTTCTGGCCCGCGGCACGGCGGACGCCTTTGCGCTGCGCCACAAGTTCCATGACGCGGCCGTCGCCAACCGCTACATGCCGCAGGGCCAGATGGCCCGCGACCTTTACGACGCGATGGAGGCCGCCCGGGTCGAGGCCGTGGGCGCGAAATACATGCCCGGCACCGCGGGCAACATCGACGCCAAGATCGGGAACGAGGCCGCCCGCAAAGGATACGACCAGATCACCCAGGCTTCGGACGCGCCCCTGTCGGTGGCCGCGGGCTACCTGATCCGGCATCTGGCCACCGGCCGCCCCCTGCCCCGTGGCGCCGACAACGTGATGGAACTGTGGCGCGGCTTCATCGAGGATCAGGCAGGCGGCACGCTGGACGGTCTGGCCGAGGCGCTGGACGACCAGAAGGCCTTCGCGAAATTCGCGCGGCAGGTCATCTCCGACCTCGGCTATGGCGATCAGCTGGGCGATGACCCGGACACCGAAGACGACGAGGCCCCCGACGACGCCAGTGACGAGGCGGCAGAGGACGACCCGGACTCGACCGGCGAGGACCAGTCCGAAGAAGAGCAGACCGAGGCCAGCCCCGAGCAAAGCCAGGAAGAAACCCAGGACGACAGTCAGGCCGAGGTCTCTGCCGATGACATGGCCGATGCGGAACTGGACGAAGAGGCGGAAATGCCCGAGGGCGAGGCCCCGCTGGAGCCGCCGCCGCCCGCCCCGATTTCCGACGCCGACCCGGACTACAGCGCCTGGCTGACCGACTTCGACGAAGAGATCGGCGCCGAAGACCTTGCCGAACCGGCAGAGCTGGAACGGCTGCGCGCCTATCTGGACCAGCAGTTGGAACCGCTCAAGGGCGCGGTGTCCCGGCTGGCCAACAAACTGCAGCGCCGCTTGCAGGCCCAGCAGAACCGCAGTTGGGAATTCGATCGCGAGGAAGGCATCCTTGACGCGGGCCGCCTTGCCCGCGTGGTCGCCAACCCGACGACGCCGTTGTCCTTCAAGGTCGAAAAGGACACCGAATTCCGCGACACCGTGGTGACGCTGCTGCTGGACAACTCCGGCTCAATGCGGGGCCGCCCGATTTCCATCGCCGCGATCTGCGCCGACGTGCTGGCGCGGACACTGGAACGCTGCAACGTGAAGGTGGAAATCCTTGGGTTCACAACCCGCGCATGGAAGGGCGGGCAAAGCCGCGAAAAATGGCTGGCCGATGGCCGTCCGCTGCAACCGGGCCGCCTGAACGACCTGCGCCATATCATCTACAAATCCGCAGACGCCCCGTGGCGGCGGACCCGGCCCAACCTTGGGCTGATGATGAAAGAGGGGCTTTTGAAGGAAAACATCGACGGCGAGGCGCTGGAATGGGCCTATCGCCGGATGATGGGCCGCCCCGAGGCGCGCAAGATCCTGATGGTCATTTCCGATGGCGCCCCGGTCGATGACAGCACCCTGTCGGTCAACCCGGCCAACTATCTGGAAAAACACCTGCGCGACGTAATCGCCATGGTGGAAAAGAAGAAGTTCGTCGAACTGATCGCAATCGGCATCGGCCATGACGTGACCCGCTACTACAACCGCGCGGTGACGATCACCGATGTGGACCAGCTTGCCGGGGCAATGACCGAACAATTGGCCAGCCTGTTCGACAGCGACCCGCGCAAACGCGCCCGTGTGCTGGGGATGCGCAAGGTCGGATAAGGGCCTTCGGGCGGCGGGAGACCACAGATGTTTCAGACCTTCGAGGAAAAGGCCGATGGGTCCAAAGGGCCAGAGCGGCTTGCCGCGTTGCGGGCCAGGATGGCAGCGGCGGGGCTGGACGCCTTCATCGTGCCGCGGGCCGATGCATGGCAGGGCGAATATGTGGCCCCCTGCGACGAACGGCTGGCATGGTTGACCGGTTTCACCGGATCGGCCGGGTTCTGCGCCGTTCTGGCCGATCGGGCGGGGGTCTTCGTCGATGGCCGCTACCGGGTTCAGGTCCGCGATCAGGTGGCAGACGTCTTCACCCCGGTCGACTGGCCCGAGGTGCAGCTGGGCGACTGGCTGACCGAACGCCTGTCCCCCGCCGCGGTGGTCGGGTTTGACCCTTGGCTGCATACCGTGGCCGAGGTCGAAACCCTGCGGAACACGCTGGAAAAGAAGGGGCTGTCGCTGCGCACGACCGACAACCTGATCGACCCGATCTGGCCAGACCGCCCCGCGCCGCCCGATGCACCTTTCTTCGCCTACCCGATTGAAAACGCGGGCGAAACCAGCGCGAACAAACGGGCACGTCTGGCCAAGACCCTGTCCGGGAACGGCCAGACTGCCGCCCTTCTGTGCCAGCCCGATTCCATCGCCTGGCTGCTGAACATCCGCGGCGCGGATATTGAAAAGAACCCGGTGCCACAGTCCTTTGCGATCCTGCGCGCGGACGGCACCTGCGCCCTTTATGCCCGCGACGGCAGGGCCGACGCGATCCGCGACCACCTTGGTGCCGGGGTCACGGTGCACCTGCTGGACGACCTGATCCGCGACCTTGCCGCACTGACCGGGCCGGTCCTGATCGACCCGAAATCCACCCCCCGCGCGCTGGCCGATGCGCTGGCGGGGGCACATGTGGCCACGAAAGACGGCGCAGACCCCTGCGCCCTGCCCAAGGCCCGCAAGAACCCGACCGAGTTGAAGGGCATGCGCGAGGCGCACCTGCGCGACGGCGCGGCCATGTGCCGGTTCCTGCACTGGCTGTCCGAGGCCGCGCCCAAGGGCACCCTGACCGAGATCGACGTGGTCACCGCGCTGGAAGGCTTCCGGCGGGACACCAACGCGCTTCTGGATATCTCTTTCGATACCATCGCCGGAACCGGGCCGAACGGGGCGATCATGCATTACCGGGTGACCAACCGCACCAACCGCATGCTGAAAGACGGCGACCTGATCGTGGTGGATTCCGGCGGGCAATACATCGACGGGACGACCGACATCACCCGGACGATGGGGATCGGCACGGTCGGGGCGGACGAACGGCGCTGCTACACCCGGGTCCTGCAAGGGATGGTCGCCATTTCCCGCGCCCGCTTTCCCAAGGGGGTTGGCGGGCAGCATCTTGATGCACTGGCCCGCGCGCCACTTTGGGCGGATGGCATGGATTTTGACCACGGCACCGGGCATGGGGTGGGGGTTTACCTCTGCGTCCATGAAGGGCCGCAGGGCCTGTCGCGGCGATCGCAGGTCGCGCTGGAGCCCGGCATGATCCTGTCGAACGAACCCGGATACTACCGCAACGGGGCCTTTGGCATCCGGATCGAGAACCTTGTCGCCGTCACCGACCCCGCCCCGTTCCCCGGCGGGGACGCACATCGGGCGCTGATGGGCTTTGAAACGCTGACCTTCGTGCCGCTGGATCGGGGGCTGATTGACGCATCCCTGCTGTCACCCGACGAAAAGGCTTGGATTGATGCCTATCATGCGGATACGTTGGCGCGGATCGGACCGCGGCTGGATGGCGCTGCCTCCGACTGGCTGAAGGCGGCCTGCGCGCCGCTCTGACGCACCACCGTTACGAAAACGGTTTAGAATGCCCCGCACGATGGCGACCCGCCTTCGTGGCACGGGGTTCTTATGACAGACGACGAGGGAGAGACGACAATGACCGACCATATCAAGATCCGCCCGGCAGATGGCACATGGGTGGTTCGCGCCGGCGGCGCCGTGATCGGCGAAAGCAAGGCGGCGCTGGAACTGGTCGAAGGCGATTACCCGCCGGTCATCTATTTCCCGCGCGACGATATCGCGATGGCCTTCCTTGACGCCTCGGCCACCGGGTCGCATTGCCCGTTCAAGGGCGACGCGGTCTATTTCAACATCATCGCCAAAAGCGGCCCGATCAACGACGCGGCGTGGAGCTATGAGGCCCCGAAAGACGTGGTGAAAGAGATCGCCGGATATCTGGCCTTCTACCCCTCCAAGGTCGCGGTCGAACGGGTCTGACAACGCGGGCCTTGCCCGAACCGCCCCCGATCATGCAGACTTCCCCCATATTTCAATTGGGGGCCCATTCCGGGAATGGGGATTTGACATGATCAGAATTGCTGCTTTCGTTCTAGCCCTGCTTGTGCCTGCCATGGCGCAGGCACAGTTGTTCCCGGACCCGGACAGCACGACCGTCAACGACTTTTCCGACATGATCGATGACGCGACAGAGGCACGTCTCGTCGAAACCCTGACCAAGCTGGAGGCTGATACCGGCGTAGAACTGACAGTCGTGACCCTGTCCTCTGTCGCCTTCTATGCCGAGGATATGACGGTCGAGGAATACGCCCGCGCCCTGTTCGACCATTGGGGGGTGGGCAAGGCCGCGACCAATGACGGCATCCTGATGATGATCTTCCGCGATGACCGCGAACTGTGGATCGAACTTGGCCTCGGATATGACAACAACTGGAACTACGAGGCGCAGGGCACCGTCAACACCGACATCCTACCCCACTTCCGCGATGGTAGCTATCCAGCCGGGATTGAATCCGGTGTCGATGGGTTGATCCGCCGGATCGTGACCCCCTTCAAGGCCGGGGCCGATGCCCCTGAACGCAGCAGTGGCGGGACAAACGCCTTTGCGATCATGGCCGCCTTTCTCGGTATCCCAATTGCTTTGGTCGCGGGCGGCTTTGGCTTTGCCGCCTGGCGTCGCCGAAACCAGCCCTGCGAAAGCTGCGGCCAAAAGGGCCTCCACCGCCACAAAGAGGTGCTGACCAAGGCAACGCGCCGCAGCAAGGGCGAAGGCAGGCTGACCCTGACCTGCCCGCATTGCGGCCACATCGCCACCAGCACCTACACCATCGCCGCGATTTCCTCGTCCAACAGCTCCAGCTCTGGCGGCAGTTTCGGCGGCGGGTCTTCGGGCGGCGGTGGCGCGGGCGGAAGCTGGTAGCGCCCGCCCGCCCTGCGTCCATCAGAAGCGAAAGCTGACCCGCGCGCTGACGCTCATCGCTTCAACGTCAATGCCGCTGCCCGCGAAGTCGTCGAACTTGTGCTGAAGAACCTCGCCCCCGACGGTCAACTGGTCGGACAATTGGTAATCCAGCCCGATCCCGCCGAAGTACCCGGTGTCCTTGTCATCAATCGCGCCCGAGGTGGTCAGCTGCGCCACACCGGCGGTCAGGTAGGGCATGAATTGGCCGGCGTCATACCCGACGCGTGCCTTGGCCCGTGCCACACTGTCCACCGACAGCCCGCTGACATCGTCGGTGATATCGGCCCCCGACAGCTCCAGTTCGCCGCCCAGGACGATGCTGCCAAGGTCCTGCAAATACCCTGCGTGGACACCATAGGTCAGCCCGTTGACTTCGTCCCCAAGGGTCGTCGATCCGGTCACATCGGCGTATCCCAGCGACCCACCGGCATAGAACCCGGTCCAATCGCCGCCCGTTGCGACAGGGGCATATGTGGCGACAGGCGCCGGGGCGGGGTCGATAACCGGCTCGGTCGGCCCACCGGCAAAGGCGGGAGCGGCAAGAACGGTGGTCAGGGCCACCGCGGAAACGGTCGGAAGTGTCTTCTTCATGAGGCTTATCCTTACTGTCTCGAGTCCTGCCCGCCGCGGGGTGGCGACGGGTGATCCTGTGATCGGACCCTAGGTGAAACCGCCGCAGCTACTTTCCAAGCCCCCCGGAAAATCGCGGCGCAAAGCTGCTGAAACACCCGGATACCACTGGCAAACTTCTGCCGGAGGGCACGCGGCGGCCCCATCCAACCCCACCCAAGGCAGCGTTTCGCCGACGGGCTGGCGACAACCGGCCCACCAAAAACGACGCCCTGTCGCAATTGGGAAAGAATGGCGGATGAATCACTTGAATAGTCGGATTAACGGCCCAACCGGCCCTTCCGCAGGATCAAGATGAGCGAAACCAGCATCCTAGACCTCGTGACCCGCACCATCGGTGCGCGGCGGGGTCGTGCTGCGCGCGGCCGTCCGTAATCGGCCCCCTCGATCTTATCTGCCCGCCTATCCCTTTTCCCTTGTCCTGCTACAGGCTGATCCATGTCGATTGAAATCGAATCCGAAGTCCCGTCCAACACCAGCGCGCGGGGCACCCGCTCTGGCGGTCGCGCCGCCCGCAAGGCCGCCCGCGCCGCCCCGCTGTCCGATGATATGCGCCCGGTCCGGCCCGGTATGCCCGGTGGCCAATACAAGCCCCTGACCGACGCGCAGGTGGCACGCATCCATGAAACCGCGCTTCAGGCGCTCGAACAGATCGGCCTGGCCGACGCACCGCCAAGCGGGGTCGAGATCCTGACCGGCGCAGGCGCGATCCTGGGCGATGACGGGCGCATCCGTTTCCCCCGCGCGCTGGTCGAAGACATGTTGGCCAAGGCCGCCCGCGGGATCACCCTGCACGGGCGCGACCCGCGCCACGACCTGCACCTTGCGGGCGCGAACGTGCATTACGGCACCGCCGGGGCCGCGGTGCATATGGTTGACGTGGCGGGGAAAAACTACCGCGACAGCACCGTGCAGGACCTGCACGACGCCGCCCGGATCGTCGACCAGCTGGACAACATCCACTTCCTGCAACGGCCCATGGTGTGCCGGGACATCGCCGACAACCGGGAAATGGACCTCAACTCGGTCTATGCCAGTTGTGCCGGGACCACGAAACACGTGGGCGTCTCCTTCACCGATCCCGACTATGTCGGCGACGCCATGGAAATGCTGCACATGATCGCCGGGGGAGAGGCCGAATGGCGGGCCCGCCCCTTCGTGTCGAACTCCAACTGCTTCGTCGTGCCGCCGATGAAATTCGCCACCGAAAGCTGCAAGGTGATGGAGGAATGCATCGCGGGCGGGATGCCGGTGCTGCTTTTGTCCGCGGGCATGGCCGGGGCCACCGCGCCCTCGACGGTGGCCGGGGCGATCGTGCAGGCCGTGGCCGAATGTCTTGCGGGGGTCGTCTATGTCAACGCGATCAAGCCCGGACACCCGGCGATCTTCGGCACATGGCCCTTCGGGTTAGACCTGCGGACTGGCGCGATGACCGGCGGGTCCGGGGAACAGGCCCTCCTGACCGCAGGCTGTGCGCAGATGCACAAATTCTATGACCTGCCGGGCGGGGCCGCCGCCGGGATCGCCGACAGCAAACTGCCGGACATGCAGGCGGGCTGGGAACAGATGTGTTCCAACGTGATGGCCGGTCTGGCCGGTCTGAACATGGTCTACGAGGCGGCAGGGATGCATGCCTCTCTCCTCGGGTTCTGCCACGAAAGCCTGATTCTCGGCGACGACCTGATCGGGCAGGCGCTGCGCTGCGTGCGCGGGATCGAGGTGGACGACACCACCCTTGCGCTGGAACAGATGCGCGAGGTCTGCCTTGGCGGAACCGGGCATTATCTTGGAACCGACGCAACGCTCAGCCGGATGCAAAAAGACCATGTCTATCCCACACTTGGCGACCGAACCTCACCCAAAGAATGGGCGGAAAAGGGCAAACCCGACCTGATCGAAAAGGCCACCGCGCGGAAAGAGCGGATCCTGTCCGAACGGGCCGCGGCCCGCTTCGACCCGGCCACCGACGCGGCGATCCGGGCCCGGTTCCGCATTCACCTGCCGGGCTAAGGGGGCGCCGCCCCCTCGACCCGTGCCGGGCCTCACCCCCGGAGTATTTCTGGCAAAATGAGAGCCGTTAATCCAAAATTAGGGTTAACGGCTCATGAAAGAGACACGGTACAGGCTGGAGAGCCGATGACCGTGCAAGGTGAGGGTTCAGACCCACCGTTTGGGGCAAAGTGAGGTCTCTCTCATTTTGCCCCAAATACTCCCACCGGAGGCATCCGCCGCCTCAGCCCTCGCAACGTCAAAACCATCGCGTCGCGGTGCCGATTTCAGAAAACGGAATGCGGCGGCAGCCGCGCAATTGGATTACGCGCCGCCGGGGGTGCTGATCGTGCCGCCGCCGACCAGCGCCCGCACGCCTGTCGTAGCAGGGCCCGAGGTGGGCAATCCCCGCGCCACCCGTGCGGCAAGAAAGGCAAAGGCCTGCGCTTCCAGCATATCGCCGTCCAGCCCCACCGCCTCTACCGGTTCGACGGGGCAATCCAGACCGGCGGCGAGCATTTCCATCATAACCGGATTTTGCCGCCCGCCCCCAGTCACCAGAACCCGGCCCGGTGGGCGCGGACAGAATTGCATCCCTTGCATCACCGCCGCCGCGCTCATCGCGGTCATGGTGGCGGCGGCATCCGCATCCCCCAACTCCCGCACAAGGTCCAGCATCAGTGAAAAATCGTTCCGGTCCAAGGACTTCGGCGGCACCTTCAGGAAATACCCTTCATCGAGAAACAGTTCCAGCGCGCCATCCACCACCTGCCCGGTGGCGGCCAGCGCCCCATCCCGGTCAAAGGGCTCTCTGCGCCGTTCCTGCATCAGGTCGTTGATCGGTGCGTTTGCCGGGCCGGTGTCAAAGGCCAGAAGCGCGCCCTCTGCCTCGGGCCGATCCTTGCCCGGGTCCACCCATGTCAGGTTCCCCACCCCGCCAAGGTTCAGAAAGGCCAGCGGCGCATCGGCGCCGATCCATTTGGCCAGCGCGAAGTGATAGAAGGGGGCCAGCGGCGCCCCCTGCCCGCCCAGACGCACATCGGCACTGCGAAAGTCCCAAACCACCGGCAGGCCCAGCACATCGGCCAGGGCCGCCCCGTCGCCCAGTTGCAGGGTGCCGCGTCCGGCCGGGTCGTGGGCCACCGTCTGCCCATGAAACCCAACAAGGTCTACATCCTCGAACCCAGACAATGCCTCGGCATGGGCGGTCAGCGTCAAATCGGCCGCCGCCGCGACCTCGGCCCCCTCCCATTTCCCGAGGGCCGCACGCAGGATCGCCTGTTCCTCTGTCGAATAGGGTCGAAACCGGCTTTCGCCAAAGCCCAGAATCCGCTCGCCATCGGTGGTCAGCACCGCCGCGTCCACCCCATCCAGCGAGGTCCCGGACATGGCCCCAAGCACCCGAACCGGTTCACCCTTCAACATCTGCTTTTCCTTGCGCTTCCTGCCGCTTATAGAGTGCCCCGACCGAAGCCGAAGGACAAGACGATGACCTACCATCCCAAATCCGATTTCATGGCCGTCATGATGGAACGCGGGTTCCTGTCTGACTGCACGGATTACCAGGGCCTCGACGAGGCATTGGTGAAGGGTGTCGTTCCCGCCTATATCGGCTTTGACGCCACCGCCAAGTCCCTTCACGTAGGCTCTCTCATCCAGATCATGATGCTGCGCTGGCTGCAAAAGACCGGCCACCAGCCGATCACCCTGATGGGCGGCGGCACCACCAAGGTGGGCGATCCGTCGTTCCGGGCTGATGAACGTCCGCTTTTGACGGCGGACCAGATTGACGACAACATTGCCGGGATCAAGAAGGTTTTCGCCGCCTACATCGACTATGACCGCGCCGAGAACCCTGCCCTGATGCTGAACAATGCCGAATGGCTGGACGGGCTGAACTACCTCGATTTCCTGCGCGACATCGGGCGGCATTTCAGCGTCAACCGGATGCTGTCGTTTGAATCGGTGAAATCGCGGCTGGACCGGGAACAGAGCCTGTCCTTCCTCGAATTCAACTACATGATCCTGCAGGCCTACGACTTTCTGGAGCTGAACCGCCGGTATGGCTGCCTGTTGCAGATGGGCGGGTCGGACCAGTGGGGCAATATCGTCAACGGGATCGACCTGACCCGCCGGGTGCTGGATCATGAAATCTACGGGCTGACTTCGCCGCTTCTGACCACCTCGGACGGCAAGAAAATGGGCAAATCCGCCGATGGCGCGGTCTGGCTGAACGCCGACATGCGCTCGCCCTACGAATTCTGGCAGTTCTGGCGCAACACGACCGATGCCGACGTGGGCCGCTTCCTGAAGCTCTATACCGAGCTTCCGGTCGAGGAGTGCGACCGTCTGGGCGCATTGGAAGGGTCCGAGATCAACGACGCCAAGATCGTTCTGGCGAATGAAGTCACGACCCTATTGCACGGGGCCGATGCCGCCGCCGCGGCCGAGGCCACCGCGCGCGAGGTATTTGAAAAGGGTGGCGTGGGCGATGACCTGCCCACCCTGACCCTGCCCGCATCCGAGGCGGCAGAGGGCATTTCATTGGCCCAGCTTGTCGTCCGCTCGGGCCTTGCCAAGTCGGGCAAGGATGGCAAGCGCCTGATCGCCGAGGGCGGGTTGAAGGTGAACGACGAGACCTGCACCGACGCGGGCCGGATGTTCAGCGCCGCCGATCTGGCCAGCCCGGTCAAGCTGAGCGCGGGCAAGAAACGGCACGCATTGGTGCAGCTGGGCTGATCACCAGATCAGCCGCACCGCCACCTCTCCGACGAACAGAAGCGCGCCGCCCGCAAGGGCGGCCGCCGCGGCCAACAGAGCCGCGCCCCGGACGGTAAGCCGCACCGAGGGCGCGGTCCGGCCATAGACGGTTCGAACGGATCGAGAATCGCGTCGGGTCATGCCCCCATTAACCGGGACTTAGGTTTCCTCTGCCTTAACGGCAGGGATGATGATTACCGATGCCCTTCCCGACCCCCTTCTGCCACTGCCGCTGCAACAGCATCCGCAGTTCGCGCAGACCCTATGCGCGATGGGGCGGGATGCGACTTGCCTGACCCTGCGGACGGGTCCGCGTCGGCTGGGCCATGCGGTGATGATCGCGCGCAACAGCATGATCTTTGGCCGCATCGGCCTGGTATCGCAGGGCCCCTATTGGACCAGTCCGCCCAGCATGGCGGACCGGGTTGACGGATTCCGCGGGCTGTCCGCGCAGGGCGTCCACCTGATCAACGCGAACAACGGCGAAGACGGGGCGCTGACCCAGGCGGGGTTTCGCAAGGTCATGACCGCGGCCCATATCGCGCAACTGGACATTCGCGGCGGCGAAGAAGCACGACGCGCCCGAATGGACATCAAATGGCGCAACCGCCTGTCGCGGGCTGAGCGCAGCGGGCTGCGCTGGCGGTCCCTGCGGTATGAAGGTGAACCCGACCATTGGCTTCTTGCAGAGGAGGCCCGGCAACAGAAGGCCAAGAAATACAAAGGGATGCCGCCCTGTTTCTCTGCCGCCTGGGCCGTGAACAGCCCCGGTGGGGCCCGGCTGTTCGTGGCCTATGACGGGCGCGAACGGGTGGCCGCGATGTTGTTCCTGATGCACGGGCCGGTCGCCACCTACCAGATCGGCTGGAACGGGCCAATCGGGCGAGAGATGCACGCCCATAACCTGCTACTTGCACGGGCGTCGGACTGGCTGGCGGATCGGGGCATTCGCCGGATCGACCTTGGCACCATCGACACCGAAGCCGCGCCCGGCCTCGCCCGGTTCAAACTGGGCAGCGGGGCAAAGGCGATCCCGTTGGGCGGAAGCTGGCTGCGCCTGACCCGCGCGGGATGAGTCGGGAACGGTTTGCGGTTCCCCCGGCGGCCCGCAGGCCGCTATAACGGGTGAAACGAAACAGCCGGGCCACCCCATGTCGCTTTTGCAGATCGCCTCTCTCCTGATTGTCCTCGCCGGGGCGTTCGGGGCCATCAACTACCTGTTCCTGAAACTGCCCTCTGCAATCGGCATCCTCGTGGTGGCGCTTCTGGCCTCTTTCGCGGTGATCGTGACCGATGCGCTGTTTCCCGCCCTGACAGTCGAAGAGGCGATCCGCGCCGAGGTGCTGGAGATCGAGTTTTCCGATGCTCTTCTGGAAGGGATGCTGGGCCTTCTGCTGTTCGCGGGTGCGCTGCATGTGAAACTGGGGGACCTTCGGGCGCAATGGCTGCCCGTCCTCTTGATGGCGACGCTGGGGGTCGGTCTGTCCACCCTGATCGTCGGGGTCGGGTTCAGTTGGATCACCGGGATGCCGCTGCTGGTCGCGCTGGTCTTCGGCGCGTTGATTTCGCCAACCGACCCTGTCGCCGTTCTGGGCGTCCTGCGCGAAGCCGACCTGCGCAAATCGCTGGAAACCAAGATCGCGGGCGAAAGCCTGTTCAACGACGGGGTCGGCTACGTGGTCTTCCTTGTGCTGATCGGGCTGGCCTTTCCCGCGGACGACCACCACGCATCGGGCGTCTCCGCCGCGCTGACCCTCTTTGTGCAAGAGGCGATTGGCGGCGCACTTTTGGGGATCGTCCTGGGCTGGCTGACCTTCCGGGTCATGCGCCTGATCGACGACTATTCGCTCGAGGTGCTGATCACGCTTGGCCTTGCCTTCGGCGGCTATGAACTGGCCGTCTGGCTGCATGTCTCGGCCCCGATCATGGCGGTTTGCGCAGGCCTGCTGATCGGCGACGTCGGCGCGAAGTACGGCATGTCCGAAGAAACCCGCAAATACGTCGACGCCTTCTGGAAACTGATCGACGAGATCCTGAACGCCGTCCTGTTTCTGATGATCGGGTTCGAGGTCTTCGCGGTCGCCTTCGACACCAGTTTCCTGATGACGGGCGTCCTGTCCATCGGTCTGGCACTGATCGCGCGACTGGCCGCCGTGGCAATCCCCATCCTTGTCCTGCGCCCGTTCCGCGATTTCAGCCCCGGCGTGATCCCGATCATGACATGGGGCGGTCTGAAGGGCGGGATTTCGGTCGCGCTGGCCCTGTCCTTGCCCGACACGGAATGGAAACCACTGATCCTGACCTGCACCTATATCGTCGTGGTCTTTTCGATCATCGTGCAGGGTCTGACCGTAACGCGGGTGGCCGAACGGTTTGGCCGCGCACCGGAGCTGCCCCATGACTGAGTTCTTCGTTTATGACGTCTTCACCGACGCACCATTTGGCGGCAACCAGCTTGCAGTGATCCCGGATGCTACGTCCCTGCCCGAAGACAAGCTGCAAAAGATCGCCCGCGAATTCAATTTCTCGGAAACCGTATTCCTCTACCCCGCCCAATCCGTTGACCACACCTCCCGCCTGCGGATCTTCACCCCGACGATGGAGGTGCCCTTTGCCGGCCACCCGACCATCGGCGCGGCGGTGGCCCTGTCTGATCTTGGCAAGGGGCCCGAGATGATTCTGGAGCTTGACATCGGCCCCCTGCCCGCCCACGCAAAAGCCGGCGCCGCCGAATTCAGTGTCACGGCGAAACTGGAGGATTTCGGCCAACCTGACCCGGAGCTTATCGCCGCCTGCCTTGGCCTGCCGGTTGCCGCGGTGGATTGCACCGCCCATGCGCCGATTCAATGCTCTCTTGGCCTGCCCTTCACCTTTGTCCGGCTGGACAGCCGCGACAGCCTGTCCGCCTGCCTGCCCGTGACCGACGCCTTCCGCGAGGGCGCCCGCCGGTTCCCCACCCCGCTGGATTTCGCGATCTATGCCTATGTGCGGGACGGGAACCGGGTGGATGCGCGCATGTTCGCGCCCTTGGACAACATCCCCGAAGACCCGGCCACCGGCAGCGCGGCGGCAACCCTGACCGCCCTGCTGGCCCGGATCGGCAAGGCTGACATAACGCTGAGCATCCATCAGGGCGATGACATGGGCCGCCCCTCGGTCATTCGCACCGAAACCGGCGACGGGATGGTGACCGTGGCCGGCAATGCGGTCCGCACCATGTCCGGAACCCTCACATGTTAGCGCAAAGCCCCGAAATTGGGTGTGGAGCCACGCGCCGCTTTCCCCTAAAGACACCCCCGAGATGACCGAGACCATTCTTGACCGTTGCGAGGCAAAGGGCCTGCGCATGACCGACCAGCGCCGGGTCATTGCCTCGGTCTTGCAGGATTCCGACGACCACCCGGATGTCGAAGAGCTTTATCGCCGGGCCAGCGACCGGGATAACCGAATCTCGCTCGCCACGGTCTACCGCACCGTCAAACTGCTCGAAGAATCCGGCATCCTTGAAAAGCACGAATTCGGCGACGGGCGCGCCCGCTACGAGGCGGCGGACCGGGCCCACCACGATCACCTGATCGACCTCAATAGCGGCGACGTCATCGAATTCGTCGACGATGAGATCGAGGCGCTGCAGGAAAAGATCGCCCGCAAGCTTGGCTATGAAATCAAGGGGCACCGGCTGGAACTCTACGGCGTCCCTCTGAAAGACAGGAAATCCTAGGTGGGCAACCTCAAGGGCGCGGGATGGATGACCTTGGCCATGGGGCTTTATGCCATCGTGGACAGCTGCATCAAACTGGCCACCGAAACCCTGCCCAAGGCGCAGGTGCTTGTGGCGATCGGGATTGTCGGTCTGGTCGCCTTCTCTCTCGCGGCGAAATCCAAGGGGCTGAAACCACTGCCCCTGCAGGTCTTTCAGGGCGCTGCGCTAATGCGGGGGGTGTTTGATGCGGGTGCATCGGTCCTATTCGTCTTTGCCCTGCGGGATGTGGACCTGTCGCTATTCACCACGATTGTTCAGGCCAACCCGCTTCTGGTCGTCCTTGGGGCCGCCATTTTTCTGGGCGAACCGGTCGGCTGGCGCCGCTGGACCGCGATCCTGATCGGGCTGTGCGGTGTGCTGATCGTGCTTCGCCCGACCGGCGACAGTTTTACACCCGCCGCAATCCTCGTGGTTCTGGGCGTCATCCTGCAAGCCTCGCGCGATCTGATCACCCGCGTGGTCAACCGGGATATTCACACGCTGCAATTGTCGGCCGCGGCCTTCGTGGCCCTGATCGTTGCGGGCTTCATTCAGGGTGTGGCCCAGAACACCCCGCCCCTGCGGCCCGAAGGCATGGCATGGCTCTACCTTGGCGGGGCCTGCTTCCTGTTCATCCCGGCGGTCTATGCGATGGTTGCCGCGATGCGGGTCGGCGATGTCAGCTTTGTCGCCCCCTTCCGCTACACGCGGATCGTCTTTGGCCTTGCCCTTGGCGTCATCATCTTCCGCGAAACCCTCGATGGCTGGACCCTTTTGGGGGCTGCCATCATCGTCGGTTCTGGCCTTTACAGTTTCTGGCGCGAAACCCAGGCAAAGCGCCGCGCTTCCCTTTCCAATCCCGAGACGCTATAGAGCGCCCGTTATCGCTAACACCCCTGCCCGATAGGAGCATCCCATGAGCACCATCATCGACATTCACGCCCGCGAAATCCTCGACAGCCGCGGCAACCCCACTGTTGAGGTGGACGTGACGCTGGAAGACGGCACCATGGGCCGCGCCGCTGTGCCGTCCGGCGCCTCCACCGGCGCCTACGAAGCGGTCGAGCGCCGCGACGGGGACAAGGCCCGTTACATGGGCAAAGGCGTGCTCGAGGCCGTGGCCGCCGTGAATGGCGAGATTGCCGAGAACGTCATCGGCGCGGACGCCACCGATCAGGTCGAGATCGACGAGCTGATGATCGAACTGGACGGCACTCCGAACAAGGGCCGGCTGGGCGCCAACGCGATCCTCGGTGTGTCGATGGCCGTGGCCAAGGCCGCCGCCGATTACACCGCCCAGCCGCTCTACCGCTACATCGGCGGCACCTCGGCCCGCGTCCTGCCGGTGCCGATGATGAACATCATCAACGGCGGCGAACATGCCGACAACCCGATCGACATTCAGGAATTCATGATCATGCCGGTGGCTGCGGAAAACATCCGCGAGGCCGTGCGCATGGGCTCCGAAGTGTTCCACACCCTGAAAAAAGAACTCTCTGCCGCGGGCCTTTCCACCGGGATCGGCGACGAAGGCGGCTTTGCGCCGAACCTGTCGTCCACCCGCGACGCGCTGGATTTCATCCTGAAGTCCATTGAAAAGGCTGGCTACAAGCCGGGCGAAGAGATCTTCCTCGCTCTTGATTGCGCGGCGACCGAATACTTCAAGGACGGAAAGTATGTCCTTGCAGGCGAAGGAAAAACCCTCTCCTCCGACGAAAACGTCGACTACCTCGCCGCGCTGGTGAACGACTATCCGATCATCTCGATCGAAGACGGGATGAGCGAGGACGACTGGGACGGCTGGAAGGCCCTGACCGACCGTCTGGGTGACAAGGTGCAGCTGGTCGGCGACGACCTCTTCGTGACCAATCCCGCCCGTCTGGCCGACGGAATCGCGCGCGGCTGCGCCAACTCCATGCTGGTAAAGGTCAACCAGATCGGCACCCTGACCGAGACGCTGAAGGCCGTCGAAATGGCCCACCGCGCCCGCATGACCAACGTCATGTCCCACCGCTCGGGCGAAACCGAGGATGCGACCATCGCGGATCTCGCAGTTGCCACCAACTGCGGCCAGATCAAGACCGGCTCGCTTGCCCGCTCCGACCGGTTGGCCAAGTACAACCAGCTGATCCGGATCGAAGAAATGCTCGGCGCTTCGGCCGAATTTGCCGGCCGTTCGATCCTGCGCGGCTGATCTTTTCACCTTGAAGGGGGCCGGGTGCGCAGGCACTCTGCCCCCATGATCAAGGCGTTCATCTTCGATGTTTTCGGCACCTGCGTGGACTGGCGCACCTCCGTCGCGCGCGAGGTCGCGGCCGTGCTGCCGCAGGTTGACGCGCTGGCCTTTGCCGATGCCTGGCGCGCGGAATACGACCCGGCGATGGCGCGGGTGCGCGAGGGGAACCGGGGCTATATCGCGCTCGACGATCTGCACCTTGAAAACCTGAAGACTGTGGCTGCGCGGTTTGGGGTGGTGGCCCCGGACAACCTGAACGCGGCATGGGAAAGGCTCGACCCGTGGAGCGATGTAACTTCGGGCCTTAGCCGTTTGAAACAAAAGGCAATCATCGCACCGTGCTCCAACGGCTCCATCGCCCTGATGACCCGCCTTGCGCGCTATGCGGGGCTGCCATCGGACTGCATTCTTGGGGCCGAGATTGCCCGCGATTACAAACCGAAACCGGCGGTCTACCTAGCTGCCTGCGCCGCACTGCGCCTTGACCCGTCCGAGGTGATGATGGTCGCCGCCCACAATGGCGACCTGCACGCGGCCCGGGCCACGGGGCTGAAAACCGGGTTCATTCCACGCCCGACGGAATACGGCCCGGCCCAGACCACCGACCTGTCCGCCGATGCCGACTGGGACGTTATTGCACATGATTTCAATGACCTGGCGGACAAGGTTTGAGCACGGCAGATGATATCATCGCCCAATTGGGGCTGGAGCCGCATCCAGAAGGCGGCCATTATCGCCAGACATGGGTTGCTGGGGGATCGGGCCGCCCCGCCGGCACCTGCATCTACTTCCTGCTGAAGGCGGGCGAGCGCAGCCATTGGCACCGGGTCGACGCGGTCGAGATCTGGCATTTCTACGCAGGCGCGCCGCTGGACCTGTTCATCGCGGAAACAGCGGCGGGGCCTGCCACGCGGCACCGGCTTTCCCCTGAGATCGGGATAAACATCGGGCCACAAGCCATTGTTCCCGAAGGGTTCTGGCAGTCCGCGCAGACAACCGGCGACTACACGCTGGTCGGCTGCACCGTGTCGCCCGGCTTTCAGTTCAGTGGCTTTGAACTGGCCCCGCCCGACTTTGACATTCCCATCCAGGACAGCTGACCATGCGCTACCACGATTGCCTGAGCCAAGAAGAACAGCGCGCCGCCGGGGTGGCGACCCCCGCCGCCTATGCACTTGCCGACAGGGTCCGCTTTAACGAGATCGACGCGCTGGGGCACGCGAACAATGCCGCCTACACGGTCTGGTATGAAACCGCGCGGGTTCGATATCTGCGGCATCATGGGCTGACCAGCTTTGGCCCGGACGAGCCACGCCTTGTCATCTTCCGGGCCGAGATCGACTATCTGGCAGAGCTCTTCGCGGAACAGGACTATGTCATCACCTGCCGCTGCGTCGGTTTCCGCACCTCCAGCTTTACCCTTGAAAACGAGCTTTGGGCGGGCGGCAGGCTGTGTAGCCGGTTCCGCGGGATCATGGTTGCGATGTATCCTGACGGGTCGGGAAAGATGCCGCTGCCCGACAGCTTCCTGAAGGTCTTCGAAGGGATCGACGGGGCCGTGAGCGCCACCTGAACAACGCCCGGCAACTCGCTGTGAAACAAGAAAAAAGAGGGGCCGAAGCCCCTCTGAAAGTTTCGCCGTTCAGGCTCATTTTCGTGTACCGCCCGGTTTCTGCCTGCGGCCTGAACGTCGGCGGCGCGGGCGCACCCGCGCCGGACCACGTTGGAACGCACAAGGCGTTCCGACGGGGCAGACTGGAGTCCGCCCCGCCAATCTTCTTAGCTACACCCGCTGGTCCCGCCGCAGGTGTTGCACTTCATGCAGGTGCCGTTGCGCACCAGCGTGTAGTTGCCGCATTCGCCGCAGGGATCGCCTTCGTAGCCCTGCATCTTGGCCTTGTCGCGGGCCGAAATGCTGACCGACCCGGTCGAGAGCGCGGTGCTGCCGCCAACGGCGACCTGTGCCGTGGCCACTTCGGGCACCAGCGTTTGCAGCGCGGCGGATGCATCGGCTGCCCCGGCGAATGCCGTGGCCCCGATCCCGCCTTGCAGCACGACCAGTTCCTGCGGAAGACGCTTGCGCAGGTAGCCGGTGGAGCTGATCTGCTTGAGCACTTCCAGCGACTTGGAGGCGGCGCTTTCGGACGGGGCGGCCACGTTCGACACGCCCTCTTCCTCGCCCCGGCCCAGATCGTCGAAGGAGGCGCCTTCGGGCTTCACATGGGCCAGATCGGTCCGGTCCAGATAGGACACTGCCAGTTCGCGGAAGATATAGTCGAGGATCGAGGTCGCCGACTTGATCGAGTCGTTGCCCTGCACCATCCCGGCCGGTTCGAACTTGGTGAAGGTGAAGGCGTCAACGAATTCTTCCAGCG
Source organism: Marivivens marinus (assembly GCF_035969385.1). Classification (NCBI taxonomy): domain Bacteria; kingdom Pseudomonadati; phylum Pseudomonadota; class Alphaproteobacteria; order Rhodobacterales; family Paracoccaceae; genus Marivivens; species Marivivens marinus. The sequence goes on from NZ_JAYKKJ010000010.1 coordinate 38,795, forward strand.
GCACCCCGTATTGCAGGCCCACGGACACCGCGATGGCGAAGTTGTTCATCATCGCCCGGAACCCGGCGCCTTCCTTGTGCATGTCGATGAAGATCTCGCCAAGGCTGCCGTCCTGATATTCGCCCGTCCGCAGATAGACCTTGTGGCCCCCGACGATCGCCTTCTGGGTATAGCCCTTGCGGCGTTCCGGCATCTTTTCGCGCTGGGTGCGAAGGACTTCCTTGACGATGATCTTTTCGACCACCTTTTCGGCCAGAACGGCGGCCTTTTCCTGTGCGGACCCGGTTGCGAGGGTCTCGGCGGCTTCGTCGTCATCCTCGACCAGCGCGGCGGCCAGCGGCTGCGACAGCTTGGAGCCGTCCCGATAGAGCGCGTTGGCCTTGATCCCCAGCGACCAGGACAGCTCGTAGGCCTTCTGGCAGTCTTCGATCGAGGCATGGTTGGCCATGTTGATCGTTTTGGAGATCGCGCCCGAGATGAAGGACTGCGCGGCGGCCATCATGTAGATGTGGCTGTTGACCGACAGATACCGCTTGCCCTTCTTGCCGCAGGGGTTGGCGCAGTCGAACACGTTCAGGTGCTCTTCCTTCAGGTGCGGCGCCCCTTCCAGCGTCATCGTCCCGCAGACGTGATCGTTGGCGGCGTCGATTTCGGCCTTGGAGTAGCCAAGGTGGCGCAGAAGGTCGAAGGTCGGGTCGTTCAGCTTTTCGGCCGGGATACCCAGCGTCTTCTGGCAGAACGCCTCGCCCAGGGTCCACTGGTTGAAGACAAAGCGGATGTCGAAGGCGGACTTCAGCGCCGCCTCGACCTTGTCCAGTTCAGCCTGACCGAAGCCATGCCCAATCAGCGAGGTGTGGTTGATCGCCGGGGCCTGCCCGATGGAGCCGTGGCCGACCGCATAGGCGATGATCTCTTCGATCTGGGCGCTGCCATAGCCGAGTTTTTCAAGCGCGGCGGGCACCGATTGGTTGATGATCTTGAAGTAGCCGCCACCGGCCAGCTTCTTGAACTTCACCAGCGCAAAGTCCGGTTCGATCCCGGTGGTATCGCAGTCCATCACCAGACCAATGGTGCCGGTGGGGGCGATCACGCTGGTCTGGGCGTTGCGGTAGCCGTGCTTTTCCCCAAGGCTCAGCGCCTCGTCCCAGGCTTCCATGGCCAGCTTGACCAGACGCTGGTCGGGGCAGTTGGCGTGATCCAGCGCGACCGGCTTGACCGCAAGCTGTTCATAGCCCTCGGTTTTGCCATAGGCCGCGTTGCGGTGGTTGCGGATCACCCGCAGCATGTGGGCGCTGTTCTTTTCATACTGGGCAAAGGCCCCCAGCTCGCCCGCCATCTCGGCCGAGGTGGCATAGGCCACACCAGTCATGATCGCGGTCAGGGCACCGGCCAGCGCACGGCCCTCGTCGCTGTCATAGCCAAAGCCCATGTTCATCAGCAGGCCGCCGATGTTGGCATAGCCAAGACCAAGGGTCCGGAAATCATAGGACCGCTGCGCGATTTCCTTCGACGGGAACTGCGCCATCATGACCGAGATTTCCAGCGTCACGGTCCACAGGCGGGTCGCGTGCATGTAGTCTTCGACCTGGAATTCGCCGTTCTTGTAGAAGGTCAGCAGGTTCATCGACGCAAGGTTACAGGCCGTGTCGTCAAGGAACATGTATTCCGAACAGGGGTTCGACCCGCGGATCTGCCCGTCTTCGGGGCAGGTGTGCCAGGCGTTGACGGTGTCGTGGAACTGGATGCCCGGATCGGCACAGGCCCAGGCGGCGTGGCCGACCTTTTCCCACAGGTCGCGGGCCTTGACGGTCTTGGCGACCTTGCCGTTGGTGCGGTTGATCAGGTCCCAATCGGCGTCATCCCGGACGGCCTGAAGGAAGGCATCCGTCACGCGGATCGAGTTGTTCGAGTTCTGACCGGAGACAGAGTTGTAGGCCTCGCTGTCCCAATCGGTGTCGTAGGTCGGGAATTCGATGCTGTCATAGCCCTGCTTGGCGTAATCCAGCACCCGCTTGATGTAGGTTTCCGGAATGGCGACCCGCTTGGCATCGCGGACGGCTTCTTTCAGCGCGTCGTTCACCGAGGGATCATAGGCGTCATCGGCCTTGCCGTCCCATGTCTTGATCGCCTTGAAGATGCCGTTCAGCTTCTGCTCGTGCATCTTTGATCCGGCGACGATGCTGGCGACCTTCTGTTCTTCCAGAACCTTCCAGTCGATGAAATCCTCGATATCCGGGTGGTCGGCGTCGACGATCACCATCTTGGCGGCGCGGCGGGTGGTGCCGCCGGACTTGATCGCGCCCGCGGCGCGGTCGCCGATCTTGAGGAAGCCCATCAGGCCGGACGACTTGCCGCCGCCGGACAGGCCCTCGCCCTCGGCCCGCAGGGACGAGAAGTTGGTGCCGGTGCCAGAGCCGTATTTGAACAGGCGCGCCTCGCGCACCCAAAGGTCCATGATGCCGCCATCGTTCACCAGGTCATCGCTGACCGACTGGATGAAGCAGGCGTGCGGCTGCGGATGCTCGTAGGACGAGGTCGATTTCGTCAGCTTGCCGGTCTTGTAGTCGACATAGTGGTGACCCTGCGCCGGGCCGTCGATGCCGTAGGCCCAATGCAGGCCGGTGTTGAACCACTGCGGGCTGTTGGGCGCGGCGCGCTGGGTGGCCAGCATGTAGCGCATTTCGTCGTAATAGGCGCGGGCGTCTTCCTCGGTCGAGAAATAGCCACCCTTCCAGCCCCAGTAGGCCCAGGCCCCGGCCAGACGGTCGAACACCTGCTTGGCCGATGTTTCACCCGAGAAGGTCGCGCCTTCGACCGGCTCCGACCGCCACAGGAATTCGGGCACGCCCTTTTCCTTGACCTTCTTCATCTCGGACGGGACGCCCGCCTTGCGGAAATACTTCTGCGCGATGACGTCAGAGGCCACCTGGCTCCATTTCACCGGGACTTCGCAGTTGTCCAGCTTGAAGACGACGGTGCCGTCCGGGTTGCGAATCTCGGACGACGTGGTCCGGAATTCGACCTCTGCATATGCGTCCTTGCCTGCCTTCGTGAAGTTGCGTTCGATCTTCATCGCGCCTTGCCCCTTGGTTGCCGACGTTGCGGCTGATCCCTCATCCTGCGACACCCAGATGCCGCCCTCTCTCGTGGCCGATGCGATATCAGGTGGCGTCCGCGCAAACCGATCCCGGTCGCGGCCCGCCCCAGCAGACGAACCGCGTCAGTGTGAATCACCCGTCGTCGGGGCAACCCTTTTTTCGTTCTGTTTGCGCCGTCCCTGCCACTAAATGTTGTATCGTATCGGCCGGCTCGCACAAACTGGCGTATCTACCCCTAGGGGGTCAACGGTTATTTTTAGACTAGATGTAGGAAAAATCTGTTGACCCTGACCCTAAGTGCAGGGTCCGCCGATTCCTCCCCCGAGTTACCCACAGATGGTTAATTCTTGTGCATCCAAATGTTCGATTTTGGAAAGTTTTGATATCCGGGGGGCTTAGGTCGCAACCTTGACGCTTTGGATGAGGTCCGGCTTGGCGCGGCACGACCTGCGCCACGCGCCTACCACCTATTGTGCACGTTGACATAAAGGCCACAAATCCTGAGGGTGACCCAAAGCAACAAGACACAGGATCTCGTGAGCAGCCCCACCAGAATCCCCGAGGTTTCATTCGAAACCGCCATGGCGCGGATGCGTCAAATCGGAGCGGCTCGCAAGTATCCGGGCCGCAATGACCCGCGGGAACTGGATGGTTTGATCCTGCCGAAACTGTCGCCAAGGTTTACGATGAACCTGACCGATGGACGTCCGGTCTTTACCCTCGGGTCCTGCTTTGCACGGAATGTGGAAACCGAATTGGAACAGCACGGCGCCAATGTCCCGGTTGCCGGATACGCCGTTCCGAAATCGGAATGGCCATGGCCCCGCGCCAATGGAATCCTGAACGAATTCACCCCCGGCACCATGGCGCAACGGATCAACTGGGCGGTGCAGGGCACTGAATTTCCGGCAGAAACCATTGTCGAGGTCGAACCGGCGGCGTTTTCCGACCTGCTTTTGGCCGGGGGCCAGACCGTGACGCGCGAACGCGCGCTGACCCGGCGCGCGGAGGTCGCCCAGCTGTATCGTTGGTTGCCGCAATCCTCGACCGCGATCATCACGTTGGGTCATGTCGAAAGTTGGTTCGACCATCTGACCCAATGCTACCTGAACCGATTGCCGGACCCGCGCATCGCCGAGCGTGACCCGACCCGGTTCACCTTTCGCCGTCTTGGGCCAGACGCGGCGCTCTCGCTCCTCGACCCCGCAATCGGACGTCTGGGCGATCTGGGGGTGAATGTGATCTTGACGGTGTCCCCCGTCCCCATCGGCAACAGCTTTACCGGGATGGATTGCGTCACTGCCAATGAATATTCGAAATCGGTGCTGCGCATCGTGGCCGAGGAGCTTTGGCAGGCGCATTCCCATCTGGATTATGTCCCGATCTACGAAACGGTGCGCACCGCCGGGATCGTGGCCTATGACGCGGACAAGGTGCATGTGTCGCAATTCATCGTCCGCCGACTTGTCCGCCATATCGTGGCCCAATACCTGCCCGATGCGCTGGCGGCGGAATAGGGCCTAGGGTTGCGCGTCTTCTGCCCGTACCGCCGTCACGAACTCGCCATGCAGATGCGACACGGCGCTGGCGTGAATCTCTGTCGCCGTCATCGCGGGCAGGTTGGCCCAGCCGCCATTCGCATTGCCGGTAAAGGCGGCGCAGGCATCATGGGTAAGGCGGACCCGGAACCCAAGGTTCGCCGCCATCCGGCAGGTGGTCGACACGCAATGCGGCGTGGTCAGACCGCAGATCAAAAGATCCGTCGCGCCGATGTCGCGCAAATGCGCCTCTAGCCCGGTTCCGATGAAGGCAGAATTGACCGATTTGTCAAAAATCACCTCTCCGGCCTCAGGCGCGACCTGCGGTTTGAACGCGGTGCCGCCTGTCGCGGGGCCCAACGGGCTGCCCGGTTCGATGCTGACGTGGCGGATGTGGACAACCGGCGCGCCAGCCCTTCGCCAGCGGGCCAGAAGATCGCCCGCCTTCTCCTCGGCGTCCGGGTTGTTCCGGTCGCCCCAGACCGGGCTGTCGAAACCGGTCTGGATGTCAATCAGGATCAGCGCGGGCGCTGTCATTTCCCGGTGGGGTGCTGGTAGGTCATCCGCCGCACCGACCCGGTCTTGGACCGCATCAGGATGGTTTCGGCGGTCAAAAGTCCCGGATCGCGCTTGATCCCATGCAGGATCGACCCATCGGTCACGCCGGTCGCGGCAAAGATCACATCGCCCGTCACCATATCGTCGCGGGTATAGACCCGGTCGAAATTGGTGATCCCGGCCTTGGCGGCGCGGGCCTTTTCATCGTCGTTGCGGAAGACCAGCTTGCCGAACATCTGCCCGCCCATGCATTTCAGCGCGGCGGCAGCCAGAACGCCCTCGGGCGCGCCGCCCTGCCCCATGTACATGTCGATGCCCGTGGTCGGTTCGGCACAATGCATCACGCCGGCCACATCGCCGTCGGTGATCAGACGGATCGCCGCGCCGGTGGACCGGATTTCCGCGATCATCTCTTCGTGGCGGGGGCGGTCAAGGACGCAGACGGTGATGTCTTCCGTCGAGCAGCCCTTGGCGGCGGCAAGTGCCGACACCCGTTCCGACGGCGACATGGCAAGGGTCACAGTGCCCGGCTTCAGCCCCGGCCCGATGGCCAGCTTGTCCATATAGGTGTCGGGCGCATGCAGCATAGAACCGCGCGGCCCCATGGCAATGACGGTCAGCGCGTTGGGCATGTCCTTGGCGGTCAGGGTGGTCCCTTCCAGCGGGTCCAGCGCAATATCCACCGCCGGGCCGTTGCCGGTGCCAACCTCTTCGCCGATGAACAGCATCGGTGCCTCGTCCCGTTCGCCTTCGCCGATCACCACGACACCGGCGATGTCCAGCAGGTTCAGCTGTTCGCGCATGGCGTTGACCGCCGCCTGATCCGCCGCCTTTTCGTCGCCCCGCCCGATCAGCCCGGCAGAGGCAAGCGCCGCCGCCTCGGACACGCGGGCCAGGCCCAGGGACAACATGCGGTCGTGAAATTCAGAGGCCTTTGCCATGGGATGTCCCTCGTTCTGGAATGCGTTCAGGGTCACCTAGCGCCCCGCGCGTCCGACTGACAAGCCCGGCATGGCCCTCAAGCCGATGATAACGTTAACAGACCGGTCCGGGGCCGCGATCAGACCGCTTCGATGCGGATCGCGACCGGTTCGCCCTCGACCACGCCAGTTTCGCGGAACCCGGCAAGCGCCTGTTCCAATGCCGACCGCGTGGTCTTATGCGTGACGATCAGAACCGGGGCGGTGGTGTCTTCATGCCCATATTGGCGCATCCGGTCGATCGAGATGCCGCTTTCGCCCAGAACCCGCGCGATTTTGGCCAGTGCGCCGGGTTTGTCCTGCAATTGGATACGCAGGTAATAGGGGGCGGGCACGGCGGCGCGGGCGGCGGGCACATTGCGCAGCCCGGTCGCGGGCTGGCCGAAGACCGGCAACCGGATCCCACGCGCGATATCGACGATGTCGCCCATCACCGCGCTGGCGGTCGGACCTTCGCCCGCGCCCGCGCCGCGCAACACGATCTGGCCCACGCTGTCACCTTCCAGCACGACCATATTGGTCCCGCCCTGCAACTGGCCCAGCGGCGAACTGTCGGGCACAAGACAGGGCGACATGCGCTGTTCCAGCCCCCGGCCCGTCATCTGTGCCACGCCCAGAAGCTTGATCTTGTATTCCATGTCGGCGGCAGCGCGGATGTCTTCGATGGTGATCGCGCCAATCCCCTCCAACTCGACCGCGTCGAAATCCACCTGCGTCCCAAAGGCGATGGCCGACAGGATCGACAGCTTGTGGCCCGCGTCGATGCCGCCCACGTCCAGCTGCGGATCCGCCTCTAGGTAGCCCAGCCCGTCAGCTTCGGCAAAGGCCTGATCGTAGGTCAGACCCGCGCTTTCCATCCGGGTCAGGATGTAATTGCAGGTGCCATTCATCACGCCCATGACGCGGGAAATCTGGTTCCCGGCCAACCCTTCCAGCAGGGATTTGATCACCGGGATGCCCCCCGCGACGGCGGCCTCGTAGCGGATCGACCGGCCTGCGGCCTCGGCCTGTTCGGCCAGCGCCTGCCCGTGATGGGCCAGAAGCGCCTTGTTGGCGGTGACCACGTCCTTGCCCGCCGCCAGCGCCGCCTCGGTCGCGGCCTTGGCCGGGCCGTTTTCCCCGCCCATCAGTTCGACAAAGACATCCACGTCGTCCCGCTTGGCCAGCGCAACAGGGTCGTCTTCCCATGCGAAGTCGGAAATCGACACGCCACGATCCTTGCCGCGCGACCGGGCCGAGACCGCCGAAATGGTCACCGGACGGCCCGCGCGGGCCTCCAGCAGGGCGGCGTGTTTTCGGACGATCTTGACGACGCCCACGCCGACAGTGCCAAGACCGGCGATACCAAGACGAAGGGGTTCGGACATGGGGATTCCCGTAGGTTTCTTTGAAGTTCGAAAGGCTGTTACCCGGAAGTCGGCCCTACTGCAACGCGGTGCTGTTCACCCCGGCCCGCATTCGGGCGCGGGTGGTGCCGTCGATCACCGGACCCCGCAGCCGCGCCGCCCGTGCCTGCAACGCCCGCAGCCGGGCGGTCAGGCTCGCGGCAAACTCCGGCGTCAGCGGGCTTTGGCCGCTGGTCTGGTCCAGCCCGGCCAGAACCGGACCCAGCGGAATGATCGCCGGATAGGGGGCCCGCTCTGCCGATGTGACATCGACCCGGTCGAGGGCCGGAAATTCGGCGCAAGCGGCAAGAAGTGCCAATGGTATCAGATACTTGAATTTCATCCGGCGTGACGGCCCCGTGGTTTGGCCCGACGATACAGTCAGCCCGCCCCCTCCCGCAAGGCCCGCCCGCCGACACCGCCCCCTTTTCAAATGAACATTCGTTCAGTTAGATGGGGGTATGGCACGGAAACGCGGTTCCCATTCTGACATCACCGGCCCCAAGGTGCGCGAGGCCGCCCGGCACTTGTTCGCCCGCCACGGCTATGCCGCCGTGTCGATGCGCCAGATCGCGGCAGAGGTCGGGGTGCAGGCCGGGGCGCTGTATAACTACACCCCCGACAAACAAAGCCTGCTGTTCGACCTTATGGAAGAGCACCTGTCGGAACTCCTGACCGCTTTCGATGGCACGGCCGATCCTTCTGCCCCGCCCCCAGCCCGGCTGGACCATTTCGTGCGCCACCATATCGGGTTTCACATGGACCGGGCCGATCAGGTGTTCATCGCCTATATGGAATTGCGCAATCTGGAGCCCGGTAATTTTGCCCGTGTCGAAGCGATGCGCCGCGCCTACGAGGACCGGCTGGAGGCCATTTTGCAGGCCGGCGTCGGAACCGGCGATTTCAGCGTCACCGATCTGCGGGTGACCACTATGGCGGTGATCGCCCTGTTGACCGGGGTGACGAACTGGTATCGCAAGGGCGGCCGCCTTGACCTTGCCGAGATCGAAGAGATCTACCTCAACCTCGTGCGCAAGGCCGTCGCAGCCTGAGAAGCGAACTGCCCGCGCTGTTGAGGGCCACACCCGCTCCGGTCAGATCGCCCCTCCCTTTTCTTGACCAACCCCTCCTTCCGGGCTAGAACAAAAAGAGAACATAAACCGGCGAGGAGACTCATGCACAGCGCCCCTCCCCCTCCGAAAACCGCGACCCAGCTGTTGCGGGGGCGCGCCACGCGCCCCGGACAGACGGACAGGACGGACGAGGCCCCCATCTCTGCCCCCACCCTGGCCGAGGTTTTTGCCGACAGCCCGATGGACGGGGCGGCGACGGGATTCGTGCTGGCCCGGCTGCGCGCCGATCAGACCGGGCGCAAGGGCGCGGCGGACAAGCCGATCCTCTGGGTGCAGGACCGGGTGACCCGGCGCGACATGGGCCGCCCCTATCTGCACGGGCTGGCGCAGGCCGGGCACGACCGGCCGATCCTCTATGCCTGCGTCGGCAAGGCCGCCGATCTTTTATGGGTGCTGGAACAGGGGGTCGGCTGCCCCGGCCTTGGCGCCGTGATCGGAGAGCTTTGGGGCGATCCGCCCGCGCTGGATTTCACCGCCACGAAACGGCTGGCGATGCGGGCCGAGGCGCATGGCGTGCCCTGCTGGCTGATCCGGCGGGGCGGGCAGGCAAACCTGTCGGCGGCGCGGGAACGCTGGCGGGTCGGATCGCTGCAATCGCTGACACACCCCGACGACAGCCGCGCCCCCGGCGCGCCGGTCTGGCAGGCCGACCTGTTCCGCGCCCGCTGGCGGGCCCCGGGACAATGGGTGGCCCGGCCGATGCAGGACGGCGGGCTGCACCTTGACCACGGCATGGAACAGAACGCCGCCCCACCCGAAGAACGGACAGGTTAACGCAGGACACGAACCCGATGAAACACGAGGACAAGCTGCCCGTCCTCTCGCAGACTGCCCAGCAGGCCCCGCAGACGGGCGACAAAAGCGCCTTTGAAGAGGCGCTGTCCGTGCTGCGCGACGCGCTGGTGGCGGACCTGCACCAACTGCCCCGGCAGGACAGCCCCGCCGCGCGCCCCGCCTGGCGGGCCGGGGGCGATCCCGGCAAGGCCCGCGCCGACCGGGCCGGGGCCGCCACCCCCGCCCAGCGCGAAGGCCGGGACCGGGACGAACGCAATCCGCTGGGGCGGCGTATCACCGCGATCCACCTGCCCCGCTTCGCGATGGAACGCTGGCAGAAATGGGCCGCCGGACGCAACGATGCCCCGCCCGATGACCTGCCCGTCGCGCTGGCCGTGGAAGGGCCGCACGGGCCGGTGATCCATGCCACCAACCGGCCCGCCGAACAGGCCGGGGTGCACCGGGGCGCGCGGGTGGTGGACATGCGCGCGCTCTGCCCCGACCTGCGGGTCGATTACGCCGATCTCGCCGGGGACCGGGCCGCGCTGGAACGGCTGATGCTCTGGGCGCGGCGCTGGTGCCCCTGGACGGCGGTGGACGGCGATGACGGGCTGGTGCTGGACACCACCGGGTCGGATCACCTGATGGGCGGCGAGGCGGCGATGCTGCGCGGGATGGAGGAGGAGCTGTCGCGGCTGGGGCTCAGCGCCGCGCTGGCGGTGGCGCCCACCCATGGGGCGGCCTGGGCGCTGGCGCGGTTCGGCCGGGTGCGCGAGGTCTGCGCCCCGGACCGGCTGGCCCTGCGGATGGGGCCGATGCCGGTCCGGGCGCTGCGGCTGCGAGGCGATGCGGTGCAACTCCTCAACCGGCTGGGGCTGAAAACGGTGGGCGACCTTGCCGCCGTGCCCCGGCTGTCGCTGGCGCGGCGATTCAACCGGGCAGAACTGCCCGACAATCCCCTGTTGCGGCTGGACCAGATGATGGGACGGCTGGCCGAACCGGTCAGCCCGCCCGAAGAGCCGCCCCGCTTTGCCGTGCAATCGCGGCTGGCCGATCCCGTGGCCGACCCCTCGGACTGGGTGCCGGGGCTGTGCGACGAATTATGCGGCGGGCTGGCGGCGGCGGGGATGGGCGCGCGGCAGGTCCGGCTGACGGTCTACCGCACGGATGGAGAGGTCTCCTCGGTCAGCCTGCGGCTGGCGCAGGCCAGCCGGGATGGGGCGCATATGGCGCGGCTGTTCGACGGGCGGCTGGACCGGATCGACCCCGGCTTCGGCTTTGATCTGATCACACTCGAGGCCGGGCTGACCGAACCGGTGGACCGGGTGCAGACCCGGATCGAGGGCGGCAGCGACGACGGGACCGAGGTGGCGCGGCTGATGGACCGGATCGGCGCGCGGCTGGGGCCGGGCACGCTGCGGTCTCCGGCGCTGTCGCACAGCCATATCCCCGAACGGGCCGAACGCTGGCCTCATGCCCCCGCCGGGCGGGCCACCCCCACCGCCCCCGCCGGGCCGGACCGGCCGCTGCACCTGTTCGACACGCCCGAGGAAATCCGGGTGCTCTACGCCGTGCCCGAAGGGCCGCCCGCGCAGTTCGTCTGGCGCCGGGTGCCGCGCCGGGTGGCGCGGTTTTCCGGACCCGAACGGATCGCCCCGGAATGGTGGGCCGACAGCCCCGGCACCCGGCTGCGGGACTACTACAAGATCGAAAGCGACCATGGGCTGCGGCTCTGGATTTACCGGGACGGGGTATTGGGGGACCAGCGGGGACACATGCCGCAATGGTTCGTGCATGGGGTGTTCCGATGACCCGCGGGCGGCAGGACGGCACCGGAGAAAAGGGGGCTCTGCCCCCTCTTCGCTACGCGAATTCACCCCCGGGATATTTATTGACCCAAAGAAGCAAGGAACCATTAACCTTAATGGGCCATGAAGAAGGTGCGGAACAGGCGGGGACGCCGATGGCCGCACCCGGAGAAGGCCCCCCGGCAGCGTTGACCTGCACGGGGGGCTGGACCTGTCCCCTGTCTTCTTTGGGTTACAAATATCCCGGGGGGAGGCCGCGGCACGCGGACGGGGGGCAGCGCCCCCCTGCCCGGCCCGCCGACCTGCGCCATCCCGACCGCTGCGCACCCAGTCACCATGGGTTTCAACCCATGGCCCGCCGGTGGGGGCCGTGATGCCGGAAAATGACCATGCGATCCCCCGCCGCACCCTGCCCGAGGACGGCAACTTCCCCCCCAACCCGCGCGCGCCCTTTGTCGAGCTGGGACTGGCCACCTGTTTTTCCTTCCTGCGCGGCGCCTCGGACGCGGTGGACATCGCGCAGGAGGCCTGGGCGCAGGGCTATGACGCGATCGGCTGCGCCGACCTGAACACGCTGGCCGGGGTGGTGCGCCTGTGGTCCGAGGCCCGCAAGGCCAGCCTGCGCCCGCTGACCGGCTGCCGCCTGCGGCTTCTGGGGGGCGAGGAATTCCTTGCCTATCCCACCGACCGGGAGGCCTATGGCCGCCTGTCCCGCCTGCTGACCAAGGGCAAGCGGCACGATCCCGACGGCACCTGGCAGGCCAAGGGGGTCTGCGACCTGACGCTGAAGGATCTGGCCGCCCATGCCGAGGGGCTGATCCTGATCGCGGTTCCACCCGAGGATCTGGAAGGGTTCGCCCGCGCCCTGCCCCGGCTGATCCGCCGCCTGCCGACCCTGTCCCATATCGCCGCCGCCCACCGGTTCCGGGGCGAAGACCGGGCCCGGATCACCCGGCTGGACCGGCTGGCCACCCGCCACGGGCTGGCCCTGCTGGCCACCGGCGATGTCCTGTATCACGCGCCCGACCGCCGCCCGCTTCAGGACGTGATGACCTGCATCCGCGAAAAGACCACGCTGGCCCGCGCCGGCCGCCTGCTTGAACCCAACGCCGAACGCCACCTGCGCCCGCCCGCCGAAATGGTCCGCCTGTTCGCCGAATGGCCCCACGCGATCCGCGCCAGCCGCGAAATCGCCGACCGGATCACGTTCGATCTGTCCGACCTGTCCTATGAATACCCGCGCGAGGTGACGCCCGCGGACATGACCCCGCAGGCCTATCTGGAGCAGCTCACATGGGATGGCGCGGCAGAACGCTACCCGGAAGGCATCCCCCTGCCCACCCGCGCGGTTCTGGAAAAGGAACTGGCGATGATCGCGAAACTCGACATCGCCCGCTATTTCCTGACCATCCATGACATCATCCGCTATGCCAGGCACGAGGCGACCCCGCCGATCCTGTGCCAGGGGCGCGGGTCTGCGGCAAATTCCGCCGTCTGCTTTGTCCTTGGGATCACCGCCGTGGACCCGGCCCAGCACCAGCTTTTGTTCGAACGTTTCATCAGCGAGGAACGGAAAGAGCCGCCCGACATCGACGTGGATTTCGAACATGAACGGCGCGAGGAAGTGATCCAGCACATCTACCAGAAATACGGACGCGACCGGGCGGGGCTCTGCGCCACGGTGATCCATTACCGCCCCCGCTCGGCGATCCGCGAGGTGGGCAAGGTCATGGGCCTGTCCGAGGATGTGACCGGGGCGCTGGCGAAAACCGTCTGGGGCAGCTGGGGCACCACCGTCGATGAAAGCCACGCGAAAGAGGCGGGCGTGGACCTGTCCGACCGGACCCTGCGCCGCACCCTGATCGTCGCCCGCCAGTTGATCGGGATGCCCCGCCACCTGTCCCAGCACGTGGGCGGCTTCATCCTGACCGAACGCCCGCTGACCGAAACCGTGCCCATCGGCAACGGGGCCATGGCCGACCGGTCCTTCATCGAATGGGACAAGGATGACATCGACGCGCTGGGGATACTCAAGGTCGATATTCTGGCACTGGGGATGCTGACCTGCATCCGCAAGGCCTTTGACCTGCTAAAGGCCCATTACCACCGCCCGCTGACGCTGGCCGATACCCCGCGCGAGGACCCGCGCGTCTATGACATGCTGTGCAAGGGTGACAGCGTGGGCGTGTTTCAGGTGGAAAGCCGGGCCCAGATCAACATGCTGCCCCGGCTGCGCCCGCGCGAGTTTTACGACCTTGTGATCGAGGTCGCCATCGTCCGCCCCGGCCCGATCCAGGGCGACATGGTCCACCCTTACCTGCGCCGCCGGAACGGCGAAGAGGCGGTCGAATACCCCGCGCCCGCGCCGCCGCACGACCCGCTGGAACTGAAGAACATCCTTGGCCGCACCCTTGGCGTGCCGATCTTTCAGGAACAGGCGATGAAGATCGCCATCGACGCGGCCAAGTTTTCCCCGGCTGAGGCGAACGAGTTGCGCAAGGCCATGGCGACCTTCCGGTCCAAGGGCACGATTGGCCTGCTGGAAGACAAAATGGTCGGCCGCATGGTTGCCCGCGGCTATGACCCCGATTTCGCCCGCCGCTGTTTCGACCAGATCAAGGGCTTTGGCGAATACGGATTTCCCGAAAGCCACGCCGCCAGTTTCGCCCATCTGGTCTATGTCTCAAGCTGGCTGAAACGGCATTACCCGGCGGCCTTTGCCTGTGCCCTTCTCAATTCCCAGCCGATGGGGTTTTACGCCCCGGCCCAGATCGTCCGCGACGCGCAGGACCACGGGGTCGAGGTGCGCGCGCCGGATGTGAATTATTCCGACTGGGACAATACGCTGGAACCCATCGCCGACCGTTACGACACCACCCCGCGCCGGGCGGCCGGCCCGCCCCGGTTTGCCCTGCGGCTGGGGCTGCGGCAGATCGGCGGGTTCCGGGAAGAGGCCGCCGCCCGGCTGATCGCCGCCCGCGACGCGCCCTATCGCGACGTGAAGGATCTGCAGGACCGGGGCGGGCTGTCCGCCCCCCATATCCGCCGGCTGGCCGAGGCCGACGCGATGCGGTCCCTGTTCATCGACCGCCGTCAGGCCCTGTGGGAGGCGAAGGCCCTGCGCGATGCCCCCGACCTGCCCCTGTTCCGCACCTCCCGCGATGAAGGGGACGAGGTGCCCGTCCCCCTGCCCGTCATGCCGGTCTGCGAACAGGTGGTTGCCGATTACCAGACCCTGCGCCTGTCCCTGAAGGCGCACCCGATGTCCTTCCTGCGTCAAAGCATGCGCAAGCAGGGGTTCATCGACACCGCCGCGCTGAAATCCACGCAGAACTGGCAAAAGGTGCGCATGGCCGGGCTGGTCCTGATCCGGCAGCGCCCCGGCACCGCCAAGGGCGTCTGTTTCATCACCATCGAGGACGAGGTGGGCGTCGCCAACCTTGTGGTCTGGCCCAAGGTGATGGAGGGGTATCGCAAGGTGGTGATGCAGTCGCGCCTCCTGATGATCGAAGGCTATGTGCAGCGCGATGCCGAGATCATCCATGTCATCGCCCAGCATCTGGAAGACCGGACCGATGCGCTGATGCGGCTGGCCCCCGAAGGGATCGCGCCGCCCCTGTCCCATGCCGACGAGGTGGTCAAACCGATCCCCGGCCCGACCCACCGGCACCCGCGCAACGCAAGGATCATCCCCAAAAGCCGGGATTTCCACTAGCGCCCGAAACGGTCGAAACACAAACGGCACGCGCCCGACCGGGTGGGCGTGGAACACGCCCGCCTTGGGGGCGGGCGGGCGTGTGCCGGGCCGCTGCGCGACCCGGCAAAAAAGAAAACCACCTAAGGCCCCGGCGGCAGGTCCAACAGCGTGTCGGCCCGCGCCTGCGTCTGGTTCAGCGCCCCGGTCAGCGCCTCGGTCAGGTAGGCCAGCTCCGCCTCGGACGGTTTGCGCGGCACTTCGCGGTCCCAGCGGGTAAACACCGCCGAACCGCGACCGAACAGACGTGGAAACAGCATCCGGTCCCAACTGTTCAACCGCCGCTGCCGCGTGGTCGAAAAGGCAAAGGTGAAGACCGGCGCGCCGCTGATCCGCGCCCATTCCAGCGGCGGCGCCTTCAGCACCCGCGCCGGGCCAGTCGGCCCGTCGGCGGTCAGGGCGATCCCATACCCATCCCTCAACTGGCGCATGATCGCCTTGGACGTGGCCCGGTTCGACGCCGCCGCGGACATGGCCAGCGACAGGAAGCCGAACCGCTGCTGCACCGCCCCCGACACCCGGCCCATGGGCGACGGATCACGCAGGGTGATCAGCCGCGCGCCCGTGGGTTTCACGATCGCCGGGGCCAGCAGGATGCGCGAATGCCACATGACCAGAACCACCGGACCCGAGCGGGCCGCCCGTTCAAAGGCATCCCGCCCTTCGATCCGCCACGACATGCTGCGAAACGACAGGCGCAGGTATCCCGCCAGCCCGCGGGCAATCAGCCCGGCCAGCAGATCGGAATTCTCGATCCGGCGACGAAGTCCCATGCGCCAAGCCCCGTTGAACACTCGGCCAAACCTATGCGGGTCGCCCGAAGCCAAGTCAACCAAGGCCAATTGACAAGCTCCCCGCCCCGTGGCCAGTTCTGCCGCCAGCAAAGGGGACGCAAATGCAGGACTTTGACCTTGTTGTCGTGGGCGCCGGGATCGTCGGCACGGCCTCGGCCCTATGGGCACGCAAGCGGGGGCTGTCGGTCCTGTTATGTGACCCGAACCCGCCCGGATCGGGCACCAGTTTCGGCAATGCCTGCACGCTCGCGACCTATGCGGTGATGCCGGTCAACAACCCGTCCATCCTGCGCAACCTGCCGAAACTGATGTTCGGATCGGACAGCCCGCTGTCGGTCGACTACCTGCATGCGATGCGCAATCCCCTTTGGATGCTGACCTTTTTGGCCAATTGCCGCCCCGCCCGCGCCGACCATATCGCCCGGCAGCTGGCGGATATCATGGGCCATGCCGAGGCGGGGCTAAACCCCCTGATCACTGAAGCCGGGGCCGAGGACCTGATCCACACCCGCGGCCAGATGTCGGTCTGGTCCACCCGCGCGGCGGCAGAAGGGGACCGCGCCGGGCTGGAGTTCCGCAAGTCGCAGGGCATTCCGTTTCACGAACTCGGACCGGAAGAGGCCCTAGCCCTCGAACCCGGGCTGAAACTGCCAATCCATTCGGCGGTTCACTATCACGCCGCCCGGTCCATCGAAGACCCCCAAGAGATGATCGCCCGAATGCACCGCCGGTTCCTTGCCCTTGGCGGGCAGTGGAAACAGGCCGCTGTCACCGAAACCCGCGCCTACACCGGCGGCGTCGAAGTGACCTGCGGCGAGGATCGGATTGACGCCGCCCATGTGGTGATCGCCGCCGGGGCCCATGCGAAATCGGTGCGCGGGTCCGGGGCCGAACATCTGCCGTTGGGGACCGAGCGGGGCTATCACCTGATCTTTGAGGGCGAAAAACATCGCGTGACCCGGCCCGTCGGCTGGGCCGAAGGCGGGTTCTACGCGGTGCCCATGGCGCAGGGGCTGCGCCTTGCCGGAACGGTTGAAATCGCATCGCTGCGCAAGCGGGTCAATCAGGGCCGGCTGGCATATATCGCCCGCAAGGGGGCCGAGATGCTTGGCCCCCTGCCCGAACCGACCAGCCATTGGCTGGGCTTTCGGCCGACCATGCCGGACAGCTTGCCGGTCATCGGCCACGCGCCGCACAGCGACAGGATCATCCACGCCTTCGGGCATCAGCACCTTGGGCTGACGCTGGGCGGGATCACCGGGCGGATCGTCGCGGACCTTGCCGAAGGTCGGCAGCCGAACCTGCCCATCGCAGGCTTTGCCCCCAACCGCCGCTACGCCTGACCCAACGAAAGGACACGCCATGCAAACCCGGACACTGGGCCAGAACGGGCCGACTATCCCCGCCATCGGGCTGGGCTGCATGAGCTTTGCCGGGGCCTTCGGCGCGGCGCGGGACGAGGACAGCTTTCACTGTCTGGACGCCGCTGTCGATGCCGGGATCACCTTTCTGGACACGGCCAATATCTATGGCGCGGGCCGGTCAGAAGAGGTTCTGGGTCGCTGGCTGAAATCCACAGGGGCACGGGTCACGCTGGCCACCAAGGGCGGCATTACCCGCGACCCGGCTCGGCCCACCAACAACGACCCCGCCTACCTCCGGGCTGAACTGGAGGGATCGTTGTCCAGGTTGGGCGTGGACCGGGTGGACCTGTATTACGTCCACCGGCGCGACCCGTCGGTGCCGCTGGAAGACACGATCGGCGGGCTGGCCAACCTTGTGGCCGAGGGCAAAATCGGCGGCTATGGCCTGTCCGAGGTGGCCCCACACACCATCCGCGCCGCCCATGCCATCCACCCCTGCCTGGCGGTGCAAAGCGAATATTCGCTGTGGACCCGCCTGCCGGAACTGGGCGTGCTTCAGACCTGCGAGACGCTGGGGATCAGTCTTGTGGCCTTTGCCCCGCTGGCGCGGGGCATGCTCGGGCGGGTCGCGCCAGACCCGGCGACCATGGGAGAAAACGACCTCCGGCGCGACATTCCCCGGTTTTCGCCCGCGAACTACCCTGCCAACCTTGCCCATATCCAGCGGTTCCGCACCCTTGCCAAAGAGATGGGACAGACCCCTTCGGCACTGGCGCTGGCCTGGCTCTTGTCGCGCAGCGACCGGGTGATTCCGATCCCCGGCACACGCACCGCCGAACACCTGTCAGACTGGGCCGATGCGGATAGGATAAACCTTTCAGCCGAGGACATGGCCCGGATCGAATCCGTCCTGCCCGCAGGCTTTGCCCACGGCGACCGCTATTCCGAAGACCAGTGGAAATCGGTCGAACGCTACTGCTAGCGCGACCCTAAGAGGCGGAAAACGCAAAGGCGGGCAGACGGTCCAGCGCCGCCTTGAGCGCATCCCCCCAGCCTTCCGATATCGACAGGAGGTAGGGATCATCCGCCTCGATCCGGCCACGGGTCTCTACCTTCAGGCTATCGGTGCGGTAGAAGTGGTAATCAAACGGGGCACCAACGGACAGGTTGGCCTTTACAGTCGAATCAAAGCTGACCAGCATGAGGCGCATTGCCTCTTCGAACCCCATGGCAGAGTGATAGGCCCGCACAAGGATCGGGCGGCCGTATTTCGTCTCGCCAATCTGGAAGAAGGGGGTGTCGGAGCTGGCCTCGATGAAATTGCCTTCCGGGTAGATCAGGAACAGGCGCGGTGGCCCGCCCGCGATCTGGCCGCCAAGGATCAGGGTCGCGCCAAAAGCGCTGTCCGCCTGCTGGCCGCCCTCGCGATGCTGGTCGATCACTTCGCGCAGGGTTTCAGCCACCAGCCGCGCCGCCTGAAACATCGACGGGGCGGCCAATAGCGATGGCTTGCGATTTTCCGGGGTCTTGGTGCGTTCATCCAACAGGCTGACGACCGCCTGCGTCGTGGCCAGGTTGCCTGAGGACAGGAGGGTAATGACCCTGTCGCCCGGCTCTTCCCAGACCGTCATCTTGCGAAAGCTGGAGATATTGTCGATGCCGGCGTTCGTGCGGGTGTCGGACATGAACACGAGGCCCGCGTCCAGCATCATTCCAACGCAATATGTCATCCGGCCCTCACTGTTGCGCGACGTCGATCCGCACCTCGAGCACCTCGCCCGCGCCACCGACCCGTGTGCCAGATACCGGCGCGGCATCGGAATAGTCCAGCCCTGTCGCGACCCGGACATAGCGGGTATCGGGGGAAATGCCGTTCGACACGTCGAACCCGACCCAGCCCAGCCCCTCGACATGGGCCTCGGCCCAGGCGTGCATGGCGTCCTGCGTGGTCCGGTCGTCCAGCATCAGATAGCCCGACACATAGCGCGCGGGAATGCCAAGGCGGCGGGCGCAGGCAAGAAAGGCGTGGGCGTGGTCCTGACAGACACCGCGCCCGGCGGCGATCGCCTCTTCCGCGCCCCAACTGGATTCAGAAGCGCCGATCTCATAGGCGATCCTGTCACGAATCCGTTCGGATAGTTCATGCAAGGCGGGCAGCGGCTGGTCTGCGTCCATGCCGCGCAGCAGTTCCCGGACGCCCGGCCCGGCCTCGGTCCGGTCAGTGGACCGCAGGTAAAGCCACAGCGGCGCCGCCCCCCGGTGCGGCCCGACTACGCCGTGTGTTTCTGTCAGGTCCACCACCCCATCCGACACGATATCCAGTTCGACAACCCCGCGGTCCATGCTGACCAGTTCGACGGTATTGTTGTGATGGTCCTCGAACGACAATTCCTTGCGCCCGCCCTGAATATGGGTCTGCCAGCCGACAACCGTTTGCTGGGCCGTCGATTTCGGCGTTTTGCGCACCTGCTGCAAGGCAAAGGTCACCGGTTCGGCAAAGCGATAGCGGGTCGTGTGATGGATGGTCAGACGCATGGGATCACTCATAGAACCTGAAGTCGATTTCGATTTGCCGCGACACCTTTGACAGGCTGTCCAGCACATCCTGGATGAATTCGTGCAGCCCGTAGTCAAAGATCGCCGCAACATCGTGCGACAGGTAGCGGCTTTCCAGATCAGCAACGAGCCGCTGCGCCGGGCAGCGCTGCGGCTGGCCGGAATTGAGGTAGCCGAGGTTGGTTTTCAGCTTGCCCACGCAAAAGGCAAGGCTGCGCGGCATCCGTTTGTCGAGGATCAGGAAATGCGTGATTTCCTGCGGCCCGCCGCTGGCCCCGTATTCCATGCGGAACCCGCCCCGCGCCGACACCGACCGCAGGATGCTTTCCCATTGAACATTGTCGATCGAGGTGCCGACCGACCGGACCGAGGGAAGCAGGACGTAGTATTTCACATCAAGAATGCGGGCGGTGTTGTCGGCCCGTTCCAGAAAGGTGCCAAGGCGCAGGAAATCATAGATCTCATTTCGCAACATGGTCCCGTGGGTCATGCCCCGCACCAGCGCAGCGTTCTGCCGGATCAGCCTCATGACATTGGGCATGTCCCGTTCGGAAACCTTGCGGGCCAACAGGGTCTTGCTGTCCATATAGGTCGCGTTGATCGCCTCCCACAGCTCGCCCGTGATCGCGGTGCGCACCAGCCGCGCGTTCTGGCGGGCGGCGTGGATACAGGACTGGATCGACGACGGGTTTTCGCGGGCGCGCAACATCCAGTTGATCGCCGCCTCCTTGGTCACCGTGTCGTTTTCAGCCAGAAACGCCCCCAGTGACCCAGCGGATTCCAGCACCGAGGTCCATTCCTCTTCGCTGTTGCCCAAGCGGGTCAGGCCGATCCGCTGCCCGGTTTCGATCAGCCGCGCGATATTTTCCGCCCGCTCAAGATAGCGGGACATCCAGAACAGCCCGTTTGCAGTTTTCCCCAGCATGGCCATCAGTCCTCCAGCACCCAGGTGTCCTTGGTCCCGCCCCCTTGAGAGGAATTGACCACGAGCGACCCCTTCTTCAGGGCTACGCGGGTCAACCCGCCGGGGGTGACATGCACCTTGCCGGGGCTGACAAGGACGAAGGGCCGCAGGTCCACATGGCGCGGGGTAAGCCCCGCGCGGGAAAAGATCGGCACGGTGGACAGCGACAGTGTCGGCTGGGCGATATAGTTCCCCGGCCGCGCCTGAAGTTTCTTGCGGAAGGTCGCGATATCCTTCTTCGTCGCAGTCGGGCCGATCAGCATCCCATAGCCGCCCGACCCGTGCACCTCTTTCACGACGAGGTCTTCTAGATTGTCGAGGACATGGGCCAGCGCGTCCGGTTCCGAACAGCGCCACGTCTGGACGTTTGGCAGAAGCGGCGGTTCACCGGTATAGAATTCGACGATTTCAGGCATGTAGCTATAGATCGCCTTGTCGTCGGCAATGCCGGTGCCCGGCGCGTTGGCGATGGTAATCCCCCCGGCCCGGTAGACATCCATGATCCCCGGAACGCCCAACATGCTTTCGGGATCGAAATTCAGCGGATCAAGGAAATCGTCGTCGACCCGGCGATACAGCACGTCAATCGCCTTGTAGCCCCGGGTGGTGCGCATGGCGACCCGCCCGTCTACGACCCGCAGGTCGTGCCCTTCGACCAGTTCGACCCCCATCTGGTCGGCAAGGAAGGCATGTTCGTAATAGGCCGAATTGTAGATCCCGGGCGTCAGCACCGCGACCACCGGATCCGCCGCCGCACAGGTGGGCGCGCAGGCCGAAAGGGACCGTCGCAGGTCCACCGGATAGTTCTGCACCGACTGCACGCGGTTCTGCGAAAACAACTCGGGGAACATCTGCAGCATGGTTTCCCGGTTTTCCAGCATGTAGCTGACACCGGACGGGGTGCGGGCGTTGTCCTCGAGCACGAAAAACTCGCCCGGGCCAGTGCGTACAAGGTCGATGCCCACGATATGGGTATAGACGCCGCCCGGCGGCTCTACCCCGATCATCTGCGGCAGGAAGGCCTCGTTCCGGCTGATCATCTCCTCCGGGATGCGCCCGGCCTTCACGATCTCCTGCTTGTGGTAGATGTCGTGCAGGAAGGCGTTGATTGCCCGGACCCGCTGTTCGATCCCGCGCGACAGCCGGTACCATTCCGCGCCGGAAATGATGCGCGGGATAATGTCGAAGGGGATCAGCCGCTCCTCGGCATCGGCCTTGCCATAGACGTTGAAGGTGATGCCGGTAAGGCGAAAAAGATCTTCCGCCTCGCGTTGCTTGGCCCGCAGCCGGGCCGGGTCTTCCTGGTCCAGCCAACCGTGGAATGTGCGATAGGGGTCGCGCAGAGCGTTATCACTGCCCCACATCTCGTCGAATAGTGCCGCGTCGGTCATCGGGTCTTCCCCAGTCCTTCGAAATCATGGCCAGACATCCCCTCACGCTACAGACAAAATTCCGCATGTGGAAAGGCAATTGCGCCACAGCCGCGCCCGCCTTTCGGGCAATCGACCCGGTCGCGCACAAAAATCAGGCAGATTTCCACGATGCAGCCTGCATGGCTGGCCGATTGATACTGTCGCGCGCCGGACCGCGTTCCGCCGCATCAGACAAAGCAAAAGGGCCCGCCCCGATCGGGCAGGCCCTTTGCTGAAATGGTGCCCCCAGAGAGACTCGAACTCCCGACCCACTGATTACAAACGTAGTAAGCGAACCTTCTACAAATATCGATGGGTAGATTTTACCCTTTAAAAACAGTGACATATAGGCAATTGAAGCGTAAGAATTTGTTTTGAATTCATTCTGTTTTCGATGACTATCGACCGTTTTCGACACGCTACTTCACACAAAAATTCACACGAAATCGCATTCGTAAACCATTGATAAATCAGTAACAATTATCCATTTTAACACATATCACGCTTTGGTTTGGTCAGTATTCAATGATGATCTGATTGACCAATATTCGTTACTTCTGGTCCTTCTCTTTCTCAGCATCCATCTTGGATACCAATCGTTTGAACGCCATGGCGTCACTGTATGAAATGGCAGTATCGCCATCACGTAGACGCTTCAGTTCATCTTGGGTCATGGGTTTCTTATCATCTTTTTCACTGGTCATGAAATTTTACCTTTGCAGATTTTCGAAAACGCAAACCGTTCGATTTCTTGTCTTTGCACCAGTCACAGAAGAACTTCGTGATCCAATCGTTTGAAGATTTTGGCGATGTTTCAAAATCAAATCCGCTGCATTTGATAGTAACAAAATTCCCTTATCCGATCAAAGAAATTCCAGGGAAACCGTATGTCTACCAAGTATACCCTTGGTCTACAGTTCAATAGTTCTGAAAATGCGTGGAAAATAGCTACAAATCTTACTTAATCTACAGTATGTATCCAAAGTCTTAGATTCAAAGGATACACTTATTGGCACTATATGGGTACGCGCGCGCTTCATCACTTTCTCAGTCAACCGAAATCCAAGAACAAAAACTGTATGAAGTAGGTTGTTCAGTAGTTCGAAAGGAAAAGATATCTGGTGCATCTACTGAAGGCAGAGATGAATTAAAAACACTGCTTGAATTCATAACCGAAGGCGACACTCTGGTAGTTGTTCGACTTGATCGCCTCGGAAGGTCAACAAGGGACGTTTTGAACATCGTTCATGCACTTGACCAGAAAAAAGCATTCCTTCGTGTGCTGGACAGAAACATTGACACAAGCAAACCAGAAGGGAAGTTGATCCTTACCGTCTTGTCCATGGTCAGTGAGATGGAACTGTCATTCATTAAAGAGCGGCAAAAGGCAGGTATAGAACGCGCCAAGACAAAAGGTGTTTACAAGGGACGACCAAGCAGCATTGACCATGAAAAGTTGCTTCAATTGAAAAGAAATGGTCATGGTGCGACAGCGATAGCGAAAGAGCTCGGATGCACACGATCTGCCGTTTACAAGGCGCTAAACAGGTTGAAGTAGAATGACGATTTTGTTGCCGCTGACAGAAAAAATCTACCTCGCAAAATAATTACCTACAAATCCCCAAAAAATCAATTTTTTTTCCTGAGATACATACATACGCCGTATAAATACTATAGACGGTTGCGACCGCCAAACTGAGGTTGCCTAAATCGCAAGATTTATAAGGCATATTTATTCATCACAACTTATCAAAATGCGGATCATTAAATCCGCAAATAGTTAAGTATTGCCTAATAGAAGGTTTCAAAATGCATTACAAAATATTTCAACAAGAAAAGATTGATGCCATTATGTATTTATCAAGACTAATTGATCCCCACTCTGAAAAAAGTGGGATTGAAGAGAGGTCTCTCGTATTCACCATTCAAATGAGGACACTCACAAATATTGATCACATACAAAAAGCAATATTTCAGAAAATCCATAGATCAATATATGGGAAACTGAGTTCATCTGATGAATTCAATTTTTCGATGTTCATTGCTGGTGATGTTGAGGATAGCAGGAGTGGATGGATTCCTGATCATGTGTTGAACAAACCAATAATTCCACATTTTCATGGTATTATCATGTTTTCAGAACGCGACTGGAGGATGGTGAACTCAAATTTATCATTCTGGAAACATAAGATAAAATCATCTATTTTAGATATTAAAGAAGTTAAAGATGATGAAGTTGATGAAGATGGTTGCATCATCAAAGAAAGCATTTGGATAGATCGCTTTAAGAAAGACTATCACAGGGATGCGAAGCATCACTCTCCGCTAGGAGATTATGTTCAATATTCAATGAAGACACATCTTCAAGCAAATCGCAGAGGAATCTATGAATATGAACCAAAGGTTTTTCCATTTGATATTTATGCTACGTCAAAGGAAATAGATAGCGCCAATCATCTCTGCAAAGTCATGATTGGACTTCAAGAAAATTTTGAAAGTGAAAAACGAAATCGAAAGAAACTATGAAAGGAGAATTTCTATGAGCAACATAAAGACCTACAGACCAATTCACGTTAATGTAGAATCTGAACTTCTTGAAAGATTAGATGAATACAAAGGACCATTCACGCCAAGAAGCAAGTTGATACATGAAGCAATCAAATGCTACTTGACGTCACTGGATAATACAGACGTTCGCAAGAAGAACTGGTTTGTCTAATCTTCGCACAGGTTGCCACTGAAGGCAGAAAATCATTCTATTGAGGTCTGGGAGCAAAACATGTTCATGCCCATTCAGTGGTCAACACAGCGCCTCTGAGACCTATTTGATCAGCAGTTCATCCAATGACTTGCCGGATTCTAGATGTTCAATAACCCAAGCAGGTTTTCTGCCCCTCCCGGTCCAGCTCAATGCTGGATTTTCACGATGAGCATATTTTGGTGCTGCTTTGGATTTTGATTTTTTCGTCGGTCCGTCACCCATCAAGTCTTCCAAATTGTAACCATGCTCAGAAGCAATCGCCTTTGCTGCGTTGAGTGCTTCATCACGCTTGCGTTGCTCAAAATCGCCGATTGCTTTCACTACCTGTTTTTGAAGTGACTTGAGTTCATCCAAGTTCAGTTCTTTTAGATCAATATCCATCATTTTTCCTTGCTAGATGTGCAGACTTGCACCGTGATATTTCAACCATCTGCGACATTCCTGATAATCGTCGCAGTATCCTTCAACCAATTTCCAATATTTTGGTGAGTGATTGTGCTCTATCAGGTGACATAGTTCATGGATCACTATGTAATCTACAATTTTATGTGGTGCTAGGATGATCCGCCAGTTGAATGCCACTTCACCTGTATCAAGACATGATCCCCATCTTGCCCTGAAGTCATCAATCTTTATTCCGTTCGGATTCACGCCGATGATTTTCGCATATCTTTTTGTTTTTTCGTGCAACCGATCATATGCGTGAGATTGATACCATGTTGTGAGCAATCTTTTTATGATCGCATGGTTCTTCTGGTCATTGTCCGTGCGTGGATAGGCAACCGTCAAATATCCATTCTTCAACTTGACGGAATATTCCTTACTGCTTTCCAGTTTGAGACGGTAGTTCCTGCCCAGATAAGGAAAGGTTTCACCGTTCACATATTCACGTTGCTTTGGTTCCGGTGTGGATGCATGAATAGCGAGTTTCTGCTTGATCCAAACAGAACGCTTGTTGATCAAATCCTTTATGCGTTGTTCCGATAAGGTATCAGGAACCAGCACACGAACTGTTTCACCTTTGATTTCAATTTCCGCAGATTTTCGACGTGCAGTTCGCACAATATCTACTGGAAAAGGGAAATCCATGATCATCGGAACTTCACCTTCGCCAGTTCCATGAATCGTTCTGTGACGGGTTTCACCAATGCCAAATCAAAGTGCTTGATGATTGCATGTTTGATCTGACGTTTAACCCGTTTCTGTTCATCCCATTTATTGAAAAAATCAACAATTTCAGATGCTTCATCCATCATGGCAACCAATGACTTTACCAGTTCCTTCACGGTGTCATAGGTTGCTTCATCCAGACTATCATCGCCATTCAGTTTTGTGATTTCGGCAACCAAGATGTTGTGAAATGCAAACTCTGTCTCTGTCAGTCCAAGATCAGCAGCACCTTGTTGGCGGTCATTTTCGATGTTGTCGCGCAAGTCCAAAAGAAGTTGCACCAGTTCATCCCACTTATGGGCATGTTTCTGAATGATCTCTTCAAGGCGCTGCGACAGGGATTTGTAGTATTCAGGATCATCATCCAACTTGATCTTGATGTGATGCTTGATCGCATGTTCAATTTCAGATGCACGTGACTTGGCAGTGGTATGGGACTGCAACTTCTCTTTGAAGTCATGAGCCAACAGATCAACAGGGGCAATCTTGGGATCAACACCCGTTGAATAAACATGTTCCTCAATCAGTTGCCGCACCTTTTCACCGGCACCAGATATATCCAGTTGCTCATCGCGGAAAAGGTTCCGTGCCCCTATGGAAATCTTCCCAAGGCGTTTCAGGTCTTTGATGAAGGGCGTTGCCGCTGGATCAGGAAGGATGATGTCCAACTGGCGAGAGAAGGTTTGGAAATCTGTCTGGAAAACTTGCCGTTTCACCTCATCTTCCAGCGCCATGATGCAGTCATCAAGATCATCAAGGTTCAGACCAGCGAAGTGC
This sequence comes from Marivivens marinus, assembly GCF_035969385.1. Classification (NCBI taxonomy): domain Bacteria; kingdom Pseudomonadati; phylum Pseudomonadota; class Alphaproteobacteria; order Rhodobacterales; family Paracoccaceae; genus Marivivens; species Marivivens marinus. The sequence goes on from NZ_JAYKKJ010000010.1 coordinate 65,621, forward strand.
TTTAGCACCCGTGTGTGGGCATTTTTCAATTTTGGGATTTCGTCTTTGAGGTCTTTCAGAGCACCCGCAACGTCTTCGGATGAGAACATCTCCAATGCTTCTGTGAGGTAGTCACTCAGTCCATAGTAATCGACAATGTAACCTCTGAACTTGTTCTGTGCAGTGCGGTTCACACGGGCAATTGCTTGCAGCAGGGTGTGATCCCGTAATGATCGATCAAGATAGAGCACCTGTGCCACGGGAGCATCAAACCCCGTAAGCAACATATCCTTTACGATCAGAAATGACAGGTTGGATTGCTTCTCACCTGTTCCCAATGGTTTCTTGAAGTCTTCAATCTGTTTCTTGTGAGTGGCACCGTCTGTGTATGCCCAAAATCGTTTTTCGTCGTTGTGATTGCCGGAGATGATCACGGCACTTTCAGGAGCATTCAGAGCGTCCAGTTGCTCCTTGTAAAGGATAGCAGCATTCCGTGAAGACGTGACAATCATCGCCTTGAACCCATTCGGTTGAATGTGTTCGCGGTAGTGTTTCAGGATGTCTATGCAGACCCGTCGAATGCGTTGTGGTGCTTCAAGGATTGCCTGTGTGGTGCCGTATTTTTTCTTGATTGCCGCTTGTTCTTCTTCGGACCTATCCCCGAAATATTCGTCGAACAGACTGTCCAACGAGTCCCCAGTAACACGCACCGCCGCTTCACGACCCTCGTAGAGGATTTGGACCGTGGCACCATCCTGAACCGCTTGTTCAATCGTGTATGTGTCAATGTATGATCCAAAGGTGTTTGTGGTCTTCTGGGTCTTGATCAACGGCGTTCCGGTGAAGGCAATCCGTGGTGCGTTGGGCAATGCTGCATTGATTGCCGCCCCAAGCGTTCCATACTGGGTTCTGTGCGCTTCATCTGCCAAGACGATGATCTTGTCAGAGTCGTTCAGGACAGGGAATTCCAGATCATCTTCACCTTCTTGGAACTTCTGAACCATGGCAGTGATGATGTCAGAAGCATCCGTTGCCAGTAGGTCTTTGAGTTCCTTCACCGAACGCGCATGGCGAATGGTTTCTCCCTGCGCATTGCGGAAGGTGTTGGTCAGTTGTTCATCCAGTTGGGTTCTATCTGTCAGGAACACCAGTTTGTATTCACGAAGAACCGGATCGCGGCGCATCTTCATGGTCAGGAAAACCATTGTGAGGGACTTACCAGACCCTTGTGTGTGCCATATGACCCCACCCTTATCGCGGCGTGACTTGCCCTCTCTAAGGCGCTCTATGGTCTTGTGAACGGCACGGAACTGTTGATAGCGCGGTATCTTCTTCACCACCCGTGCATCAACGGGTTCAAACACCGTAAAATTCTGGAAGATGTCCAAGAAGTTCGCCTTAGAGAACAGACCCTCCAGTAGGATTTCCTGTGCCCCAGGAACACAGTCGAAGTCTTTGACAGATCGCGGATAGGGGTCTTTCCACTCAAGGAAGTGTTCCATCCGTGATGTGATCGTGCCAACCCGTGCCTTATCCCTATGCGTGGACACCATCATCAGGTTGTAGTGGAACAGTTTTTCTGCACCTTCGTCATGTTCAGGGGATCGCCGATTGGCATAACGCAACAACTGGTCAATCCCTGCTTCCATGGGATTGGTGATGTACGGTGACTTACACTCGATCACCGCCAGCGGCAGACCGTTCACAAAACAGACAATATCGGGAATGATGTTCTGGTGAACTCCGGATACTTTGAATTGGTTTGTGCAGAGGAATTCGTTGTTCTCTGGGTTCTCAAAATCAATAATGTGAACCGTTTGACCTTTGTTCCCTTTGCCCAAGTCCTGCATCACGGAAACGCATTGATTGATCAGCGACCAAATCGATTGGTTTGCTTCAATCAGATTGGCATAGGGGGTTTTGGTTAGATCACTGACAACCTTGTGCAGGTTCTGGTCACTGATCCATGGATTGATGCGTTTGATGTTATCTGAAAGGCGTTTTTCCAGAACCACATCCTTGAATGATGAGCGTTCTTCAGATGTTTCAGGTGACAAGGATGCACCATCAACAAAGGTCCATCCCAGTGCTTGCAGATGTTCAAGTGCCGGTCCTTCTACCTTGTCAAACTCATCATTCGCCATTTCAATCCACCTTCACACGCACTTTGCCCGTTAGAAGGTCTTGCATTAAAGATTTTTTGAGGGATCGCAGGTGCGTGAGTTTCTTGAATGTCTCACCAATCAAATTCTGAAACTCCATATAAACATCAAAAATTTTCAACTGTTCCGCCATTGGGGGTACTGGAACCATCGTTGTTTTAAGTGTTTCAGAGCTAATTGAAGACATCACTCCACCCTGAGAGTTGTCTGCAAAATGGCGTAGCACCCATTCAGCGTGGTTTACCTGCCAGCAGACCAAGTGGGAAATTATCTTCTTTGCATCAAAGGAAATCACCCAGGTGTGCTTCGACGAAATCGCAGTGGGGATGTTTTCGGGAATGATACAGCAGCGACCAACTGTGCCCATGATCGTTACAATCAAATCATCGGCGAAAACTTGATACTTGGACAGTTCACGAAATTTTTGTTCCGTAATGTATCGCTTGAATGCACTGACAAAGTTTTCAACTTGAACATTGTCAATTCCAAGAAACGGAACGCCCCGCTCAACCAATTCGTCCTTAAGGAGCGCACTGCCAAACGGTCCACTGCGCATTGGATATTTTTTCTCATGGTCAAGTAGATTTCCAAGTGCCTTTACCTGCCAACTCTTAGGAATTCGCCCAAGTTCACTATCCTTGAACTCCGTGTGACCAATGCCTTTGGTCAGCAACTCATTCATGGTTGCTTTTTTCAGGTCTTGCAGTTTGTCGATCTGTTTCTGAGTGCTTTCAATCACATCATCAACAGAGGTGAGAATGGCAGCGATTTTCTTTTGTTCAGGAAGTGAAAATTCGAAAACCTTCAAGTTTTCAATCGACCAGCGAGAAAGGTGGGGAACACCAGTCCCCTCCGCATTCGATCTTAAATAAGACTGATTACGCTGCAAATTGTAGAAAATAAATTCTGATGAGAAGTCTTCATTCTTTAAACTAATGGCGGCAAGAGTTGACCCCAGATAACCCTCGTGTCCAATACTAACCAAACCAGAGCGTTCACCATCCCAAACAATCTCTATATCACTTTTCGAAACTTCAACGCATGTAGTATCAGCGGTGAACTGTTTGTAGTTTCCGTCAAAAGAATCAATTAAGATATAAGGGAGATATTGTTCACCAAGTTTTTGATCACTCAGCGTATTTGGTTTCTTACCTTTTCTGATTTCAACAATTTCTGATAGAGGTAGTGAGACTGGAAGATTACTCATACCCAAGTTCCTTCAGATAACCCCACATCACGCCTTCGGATTGCTTCACCTGCGCATCAATCTCATGCAGGGAAACCCGATATTTGTCCCACCAGCGTTCAAACTGACTGATCACAGATTGATCAACATCTCCAAGATGACCCCGTATCTGATCCTTAGTTTCGATTTCTTCTTTGAAATCATAATATTCCGCATCCCGCCGTACAAAAACACAGGACACATCCATCCCCTGCAAGGTCTCTTGAATATATTCATCTTCCACTTCGGAAACCGGAACCCCACCATGCAAAATTGCACGAACATCAAACGGTTCAGGTGGTGGTGACGTATCTGCATACCTGCGAATGTTCAGGTTGTAGTCGTTGCCACGGATTTCATCCATGGTGACAACTTTCGAATATCGTTTTTCGTCAACATAGGCATCGAAAACGCTCAGAATATGCAGGATGTCTTCGTCACGCAGTTTGTTCTGGTTCTTTCCTTCTTGGTATTCCAGTTCACCGTTGATGAACAAAACCTTGTTCTTGCGGTGCTGTGGTTTCCTCTTGTTGATGATCAACAACGCAGCAGGAATGCCAGTTCCGTAGAACAATCCAGACGGCAGACCAATCACCGCTTCCAGCAGGTCATCCTCCAGAATGCCCTTGCGGATTTCCTTCTCACTGGACCCACGGAATAACACCCCATGAGGCACAACAACGCCCATCTTCCCTTCGGCATTAAGGGACGCAATCATGTGCTGGATAAAGGCAAGATCACCGGCATCTTTCGGGGGTGTGCCATAGGGATATCTGCCATAAGGATCAGCATCCGCCGCTTCCTTGCCCCACTTCTTGAGTGAGAATGGCGGGTTTGCGATCACGCGGTCAAACATCATCAGTTCGCCACCAGAAATGTGCTGTGGATCACCTAATGTATCACCCTTGCGAATGTCAGCATTGAACACCCCATGCAAGAACATGTTCATCTTGCAGATTGCCCAGGTGTTCAGGTTCATCTCCTGACCAAACAGAGAGAGGTTCTGAGGGTTATCTCCGTGCTGGATGAGGTAGTTCCGTGTCTGGATCAGCATGCCACCAGAACCCGCTGTAGGGTCGTATACGCGCATCCCTGCTTCTGGTTTGAGCAAAGACACCAGCAACCAGACAACTTCGCTTGGTGTGTAGAATTCGCCGCCCTTTTTTCCAGCGGAATCAGCGAACTGTTTGATCAGGTATTCATACGCCGTCCCAAGTAGGTCAGAAGATTCAAAATCCACATTCCGCAAACGATGCTTCGAGAAATGCGAAAGCAAATCCTGCAACTTCTTGTCGGACAATTTGTTCTTGATGTTGAAGTCAATCGTCACCAGCACCCCTTCCAATGAGGGATTATGCTCTTCGATTGCTTCTGTTGCTTTGTTCAGTTCAGACCCAATGTCGTGCTTCAGGTCTTTCAATGCTGACCAGCGACTCCGTTCTGGAACAAAGAAAGTGCGGTCATATTCATCTTCATCAGAGGCAAGTTGTTTTGCTTCTTCCAGTGACCTGCCTTGTGCCACGTAGTCAGCAACAACCTGTTCCTGTGCTTCCTCGAAGGCATCCGAAAGTCGCTTCAAGAACAGCATCCCGAAGATGTAGTCCTTGAATTCTGAGGCATCCATGTTGCCGCGAAGAATGTCAGCGGTTTCCCAGAGGAAGGATTCCAGTTCCTTCAACGTCAACTTTTTGCTCATGAACGCCTCTTTTCTTAGTCTTAGCAGTTACTTACTGCATATTCACTGGCACGTTAGCACACAGTAGCAGTCCAGCCAACGCGTCATGCGACCCTGTTGATTTTTAGCTTATCTTTCGCCCAGATTTGTGGTAGAACACACGCATCCCCAAAGTTCGGCAATGAACAACGCTTCACATGTGAAGTGTTAGCGCATGTGCGTTTGAACTTTGCCGGTCAAACTTATCCAAAATGAAAGGAATGGTATGAATCCTGTCCGTCAAAAAATCAAAGATACCTTCGACCAACTTGAAGTGGTGATGAAAGAGCAGAAACATTTGGACATCCAAAATGGATTATTCAAAGAGGTTCTGCCACTAGTCGCCAAAGCGTCAAAATATTGGCGTGTTCTCGATGACGAACACCGCGATTATCTCAATTGTATACGCGACACAATCTCAGCGGGAAAACGCTGGGAATAATCATGCGAATGGCAGGTGTTGATACACCTGCCTCATATTCATTCAATAAAAGATTTTATCTTTTCAAAATCATAAAAAACACGACCACCAATGAATTTCTTTTCAAAAAACTCTTCATGCTTTCCTGATGAATTCCATGTTGCCAAAGTGTTTGGTTTCAAACCTAAATATTTCGCTGCATCACTCCGCGAAACTAATCCACACGGCAAAACTCTTATTTCTTCCATTTCCTAAACTCCCGTTATTTACAACCTCCCTTCAACAGTGAAAACTATTGACTTTTGGTATTAATATTGATACGATGATTTTACTCACAGGAGCAATAAATTTGCTTTCCGCGAGTTCCCCAAAACATATCACACTTTATCAGCGACGGCAATTAATTTTTGCGCGTTGTTGTTTGGTTTTTCAAAAGAAGGAGAATAAATGAGTAAAAAAATATCGAAACGAAATTTGCAAAAATTGGAGGTAGGTAAAAGTATTACTGGAGAAGGTTTGGAAGTCAGGAAGACAGCAAAGGGACTTGTTTTCTATGCATCCACACAAGTTCACGGTAAGCGGTTACGTGATAAACTTGGTTATGAGCGTCATGGTATGAATCTCACAAAAGCGCGGACCAAGTTAAAAGAACTCACACTTTCAGTTCCTGAAAATATCGATACTTCAGTTGCGAAATTGAACATCACGTTTTCGGAGGCAGCAGATAATTATATAAATGCATTATTTGAAAGTGGCGGCAAAAACATCAAGCAAAAACAGCAACAATTAAAGATGCATTTGGTTCCGTTCTTCGGGAAAACCAAGATCAAAGCGATGAAAACTTTCGACGTTCAACGCTATGGACATTCACGTTTGCAAGCAGGAGTGACTGTTGCAACGGTTAACCGCGAGTTTGCCACCCTGCGTCATATGCTAAACTCTCTTTCCGACAGGGGTGTGGTCGAAACGAAGCATATTTCTGTGAAAAATAAAAGCGGTGAGACTAAACGAAGAAAAACGTTCTCGAAAGAACAGATCAAAGCAATGTTGAAGTGCGCCGCTAATGATCATGATCGTTACACCTATTTTTTTGTGTTGATTGGTTTTCAAACATCCATGCGTCACAGCGAAATTCTGAGAATACGGTTCGAACATTTCGACTTTGATAACCGGACACTCCACATACCAGAGGCGAAAGCAGGGAGCAGGATCGTTCCTGTTCATACATCGTTGTTAGATGTGATCAGCAAAGAGAAAGAACGCCGAAATGTCGAGCAAGGATATCTGTTTGACGCGAAAAGCGCGACAGGTCACCGCACATACATGAAAAAGCAATTTAACCGAGTCTTGCATGCTGCTGGTTTGTCGGAGAGTGGATTTACTCCGCACAGCATGCGCCACACTGCGATCTCAATTTTGATGCGCGGAAAACTGTCGATAGCAGATGTCCAAGTGATTAGTGGACATAAGTCAACTCAGATGTTGCTGCACTACACGCATCACAACACGGATGCAGTCGCTCAAGGTGTTGCCACACTGGCGGAAGCAACGGCGTCCCACACATCCGAATCGGAAGATGGATGGTTCGCAAGTGATGACGCTGCATGAATCACCCAACTTCACACAAACTTCACACGCGTCTTTCGGAAATCCTGAAAGGCGCGTTTATTCGCTATATATAGTGATTTTATGGGTGTTTTGAACTATATATGGTGCCCCCAGAGAGACTCGAACTCCCGACCCACTGATTACAAATCAGTTGCTCTACCAGCTGAGCTATAGGGGCACTCGGGCAGGGATTTACGCGGGCGGCGCGGCCCTTGCAACCCTGTTTCAGCGGTTCGCCCGCGCCAAAAGACCGACTGCGATCAGCCCCACCGCCACGATCATCAGTGCGGCAGTCGACGCCTCGGTGATATTTTCAAGGCTGGCCTTTTCATGCACCCGCGTCGCCAGCGTGTCATAGTTGAAGGGGCGCAGCAGCAGGGTCGCGGGAAGCTCCTTGACGCAATCCACGAAGACAAGAAGCAAGGTCGACCCGATCGAGGCGCGGATCAGCGGCACATAGACGCGGCGCAAAGCCCCGCCCGCCGTTTGCCCCAGCGACCGCGCGGCCATCGGCAGCGACGGTGACACCCGGCCCAGCGCCGCGTCCGCCGCCCCCTGCGCAATGGCAAAGAACCGCACCACATAGGCGACGACCAGCGCCGCCGCGCTACCGGTCAGGATCAGTCCGGGGTCCCAGCCCGTCGCGCCCCAGATCGCATCGGCCACCCGATTGTCCAGCGCCGCCAGCGGCACCAGAATGCCCAGGCCCAGAACTGCCCCCGGCGCGGCATAGCCGATCGCCGTGACCGGCATCAGAAGCCGTGGCAGACGATAGCCCGACAGCCGGACCCCATAGACCATGAAGACCCCGCCAAGCACGGTAAGAAAGGCCGCAATCCCGCCGACCGCAACCGTGTGCCACAGCGCCCGCACCAGCCCCGGCGCGGCCCAGTCCGAGGCGTCGAACGCATGGCTGAGAAGGACGCCGACCGGCAACAGGAACCCCGCCGCGAAGGGCAGCAGGCAGGCCAGCGTCGCCATCCAGCCCGCCAGCCCCGGCAAGGGCGTCGCCGTGACCGGCCGAAGCCCGCGCGCCGATCCGTAGACCCTGCTCTTGCGGCGGCTGATCTTTTCCAGCGTCACCAGAAGGACCACCAGCCCAAGCACGACCGTGGCCAGTTGCGCCGCACCGCCAAGGTTGCCGCCCTGAAGCCAGACGGTGAAAATCCCCGTCGTCAGCGTCTGGACCGCGAAATAATCGACCGTGCCGAAGTCATTGACCGTTTCCATCATCACCACGGCCACACCGGCGGCGATGGCCGGGCGGGCCAGCGGCAGCCCGACACGAAGAAGCCGCCCAAGGGGACCGACGCCCAGCGCGCGGGCGACCTCGAACCCGGCGCCGCTTTGTTCGCGGAACGCCGCGCGGGCAAGAATGTAGACGTAGGGGTAAAGCGAGGCGGCAAGCACGATAATCGCCGCCGTCCGGGTCCGGATCGCGGGGAACCAGTAATCCTGCGCATTGTCCCAGCCAAAGGCGGTCCGAAGCGCCGTTTGCACTGGCCCTGCGTATTCAAGGAAATCCACCAGCGCAAAGGCCCCGACATAGGCCGGCACCGCCAATGGCAGCAAAAGCGCCCATTGAATCCAGCCCACCCCGGGAAAACGATACATCGTCACCAGCCAGGCCGCGCCGGTGCCGATGGCCGCCGTCAAAAGCCCAACCCCGAACATCAGGATGGCGGTATTGCCCAGATACCGGGGCAGCGTCGTGCGCATCAGGTGCGGCCAGATATTGTCCGTCGGCGTCGCCGCGAACCAAAGGACCGCCACGATTGGCAGCAGGACAAGAACGGCGATCACAACCGCCCCGACCGACCAGGGATCGGTGCGGAACCGGCGCGGTGTGAATATCTGACCAGTTTGCTCGGACATATGGCTCGGTTATCGGAAACCGGTTTCACTGTCCAGAAATGACGTTATACTGCCCAAAACGAAAACCGGAACACGAACGACGGGCAGGTCGGGAAATGCAGATCGTCTACCATATCGGGGCTAATTGCACCGATGAGGAGCGGCTCCTCAAATCCCTTTTGAAGAACGCGCAGTCCTTCACCGATCAGGGAATCAAGGTTCCCGGGCCGGGGAAATACCGCCGCCTGATCCGCGAAACGATCCAGAACCTTGACGGGGCGGCGCCCGCCCCCGACACCCGCGATATCCTGCTGGATGCGATCCTTGACGACGAACAGGCCAACCGCGTGGTGATGAGCCACGACCGGTTCATCTGTTTCCCGCACCGGGTGTTCGAAGAGGGGCGGTTCTACGGCCTTGCCGAACAAAAGGTCACCGGCCTGTCCGACCTGTTTCCGCAGGACGATCTGGAATTGTTCATCGGTATCCGCAATCCGGCCACCTTTGTTCCGGCGGTGTTTCGTGACTGCGACAACCGCAACGACTTTGCCCAGTTTTTGGGGGGGATCGCGTTGGACGACATTCGTTGGTCCAGCCTGATCGCCCGCATCCGGGCCGCTGTCCCGCGCGCCTCGGTCACGGTCTGGTGCAACGAAGACACGCCGCTGATCTGGGCGCAGTTGCTGCGGGAACTGTCCGGCGTCGACCCGCTGACCCCGATCAAGGGCGGGTTCGACTTGATCCAGTCGATCATGACCGACGAGGGCATGAGCCGGTTTCTGGCCTACATCAAGGGCCATCCACCAAAGTCGGAATTGCAGAAACGGCGGATCATCTCGGCCTTCCTCGACAAATTCGCCAAGGATGACGAGGTGGAAGAAGAATACGACCTGCCCGGCTGGACCGAGGCGGTCATGGACCGGCTGACCGAGCTTTACGACGACGACGTCCACGAAATCGCCCGGATGCCGGGGGTCAATTTCATCGCGCCCTGACCAACGGCACATGATCGGGCCGAAAACGCAAAAGGGCGCCGCCGGCGCCCTTTGTCGTTGAGGCCCAAGGCCGGGTCACATGCCCAGCGCGGCCTTGTACATTTCCAGCATCGCCTCTTCCTCGGCCAGATCGTCGGGTTCGCGCTTGCGCAGCGCGATCACCTTGCGCATGACCTTGGTGTCATAGCCCCGGCCCTTGGCCTCGGCCATCACCTCTTTCTGGGCGTCGGCGATGTCTTTCTTTTCGGCTTCAAGCCGTTCGAAGCGCTCGATGAACTGGCGCAGTTCTGCGCCATAGACGCCGCCGCTGGATTCGTTTTCGGACATTGGACCCCCGGACCTGATCGGACGTTGCATTCAAGGCCCCTTCCCTAGCCCGCCGCGCCCGGTCCTGCAAGCCCGCTTGCCCTTGCCAGTCGGGGACGACGGGTCTAGGCAGTCGGCGGCAAATGAAACGAAGGGAACGGGCAGGATGGAACTACTGGTTTGGATCGGTGCAGGCATTTCGGTCGTGGGGCTGATCGGCATTGTCTGGAGCATTTTTGCCGTGGCCAGTGCCCGCAAGGCCGGGCTGGACGACGACGCCCTGCGCGCGCGGATGTCGCGTATCCTGCCGATCAACATCGGGGCGCTCTTGTTGTCGATCCTTGGGCTTCTTCTGGTTCTGGTCGGGGTCATCCTGACCTGAGCGACCGGGGTTAGACGGTCGGCAGCGCCTCGAACCCGGCGGCGTATTTGACCGCCTCGCCGACCAGCGCGGGCGCCTCCCAGATACGGCTTTCCTTGGCCCAATGGGCCATATCCCGCTTCAACCCTAGTAGCCCGAACTGCACCGAAGTGCGCATCGGCCCGCCGCGCCAGCGCGGGTAGGACATGCCATGCACCGCGATGGCGTCGATGTCCGAGGCGCGAGCGATAACGCCCGCCTCGACCATCCGGCACCCTTCGGCCATCAGAGCGGCGACCACCCGCCGCTGCACCGCGTCATGGCCGCGCGACGGGGCACCACCCGCAACCCGATGCCCGAACGGCACTTGGGTGAACCCCAGATCCAGCAAAGCGCGGTCAATCGCCTCGGGCGTCACGCCAAGACTGGCCAAATGGTCCACCGCCGCCCGCAAGGCCCGGCGCAGCCGTTCGGCCACCGCCTCGCCCTCCGGATGCAGCGCCCACCCTTTGCCGTCTTCGCGGGACAGAAAGCGCGGGTCGATCCGGCGCTCGGCCCGGAACATGTGGCGCAGCGCATGGGATTGCGGCCCCGACCGGCATTCCTCATGCGCGACCGCTTCGAATTCCATTCCGGCGACGAAGGGCAAGAGGATCGCCGCCTCGACACAGTCGGCAATGCGGCGCGGCGCAAGATAGCGGGATTGCCGCAGCGCGGCCTTGCGTTCCGAGACCAGCCGCAAATAGGCCTCCGGATCGGCAAAGCCGTCGCGCCTGTCCCGGCTGGCCACCACCGGCGCGCCAGATGCCAGCTTGGCCTTCAGGAAATGCACCCCGCCGGACAGCGGTTCCCCCCGCACGATCCCGTCCACCAACCCAGCCTTTTGCGCCGCACCGGGTTTGATCGACTGGCCGCTCATCAGCATGTTCAACGCCTGCGCCGCCCCCACGATCCGCGGCAAACGCTGGGTGCCGCCCGCGCCCGGTACAAGGCCAAGGGTCACATCCGGCAGGCCGATCACCGCCTCGGGGTCGGACAGGCGCCAGCTGCAGGACAGGGCAAGCTCCAGTCCTGCGCCAAGGGTGCTTCCGGTCAGAACTGCAATGGTGGGAAATGGAAGGCGTTCGATCTGATCGCAAACTTCGCGCAGGGTTGGCGCGGCGATGGGGCCGTCCAGCTCGGCCAGATCCAGCCCCGCGGACAAGGGACCGCCGGACGCACCAATCACCGCGCCGACAACACCGGGACGGTCGGCAAGGAGGCGCAAAAGCGAATGAAGCTCGGACCGCAGGGCCGCGCCAAGCGCGTTTACCGGCGGATTGTCCAGGGCAATCACGGCGATCCCGTCATGGATTCGGGATTTCACCAAACCAACCATTCAGACCGCCCCCAGCTTTCCCCGTGCTGATCCCATTAGGCAAGACGACGGCACAAGAGGCAAGGGCTACTTGGCTGACGAAACGGCGCCCGTCTAGACCGGCAGATTGTCGAACATGTCCTCGACAGCCTCGTCCACCAGCTTCTGATCAAGCGCCAATAGGTCGAGAGGGATCGGTTCACCCGCCGATTTCAGGGCGGACAGCAGCCGGTGCAAACGTGGTTGGGCGGCAAGTCGGCGGGAGGGGTTCTTTTCGATCAGCGACAGGATATCTTCGATCTCTGCCCTGATCTGTCCGGGGTCGGAGGAGATGTGGTTCATGATCATCTGCGCCTCGAAATTGCGAACGCGGACCAGCCCGCGCTTCGCCTCCAAGCCTAGACACGGCCCGGACAGGCCGCCATGACACAGGTCAAATCACGCAGGCGGCACCGGACAGAAGACATCATAAAGGCGTTCAAGGATCGGTTCGACGCGCGGGTCCGAAATGCGATAGCGGATGATCCGCCCATCCCGGTCACAGCTGACCAGCCCCTCGGCCCGCATCCGCGCCAGTTGGCCGGACACATAGGACTGGCTTGCGCCAAGCGCCTCTTCCAACTCTCCCACCGATCGTTCGCCGCCAACAAGGGCGCACAGCAACCGCAGGCGCGCCGGGTTGGACAGCACCTTCAGGACCTCGGCCGCTTCATCCGCAGCTTCGTCCATGGCATCGGAAAATTCAGCAACAGCCATCTTCTACCACCCAGTATAATTAATTATTAGCATAGTTACATATTTCATTCTTGCAATGCTTCCCGCATTTCCTATCTTGATCGGACAGAGATTCGCACTCTCGATCCGATAGGCCAAATTGACCCTGACAGGCTGCAACCTGCCATGGAAACGGGCTTTGCTGCAAGCGGGACGCGCTGGCGGACGGTGACGGGGCGGTCTTGGGGCAGCGGGCCAAACAGGTCTGGCTGTCGTCTCGCCAGAACGGAAACATCGGGAAGACTGGAATGCAGGAAGATTGGTTGTGGGGGCTCGCAGGCGGCGGGCTGATCGGGACCGCCGGGGCGGTTTATCTTTTGGTCAATGGCCGGATCATGGGGGCCTCGGGGATCATCGGCGGCGTCGTTGACGGGTCCGCGGGCAAACAGACGTCGGAACGGCTATGGTTCATTGCGGGGCTGTTCGCGATCCCGCTGATCCTGACGTTCTTCATCGGCAGGCCGGAAACGAACCTGACGCCGAACCTTGCTGCCGTCATCGGAGCCGGGCTTCTTGTTGGGGTCGGCACCCGGATTGCCAACGGCTGCACCTCGGGTCACGGGGTCTGCGGGATCTCGCGGTTCTCGCTGCGCGGCATGGTCGCGACGGTTTTCTACATCATGGCGGGTGGCCTGTCCGTCATCCTGTTCAAGCACATCCTGGGGGTGGTCTGATGCGCGGTTTCTTTGCTTTCATTGCCGGCGGGCTGTTCGGTGGGGGCCTGATGATTTCGGGAATGACCAACACCCAGAAGGTCCAGGGCTGGCTTGATATCTTCGGTGACTGGGATCCGACCCTTGCCTTTGTCATGGGGGGGGCGATCCTTCCGATGATGCTGGCCTGGCGGTTGACCCGCGGACGCAACCCGGCGCTGGGGGGCATGTTCCCGCCCCGTCCGGAACAGCGCGTGGGCCACAACCTAGTCATTGGCTCGGCCCTGTTCGGCGCGGGCTGGGGGCTGGTCGGCCTGTGCCCGGGTCCGTCGATTGCATCGCTGTCCTATGGCGGCATCGGGGGGCTTGTTTTCCTTATCGCCATGTTCGTTGGCATGCGGATTGCACCGGCGTTCAAAACCCGGCTGGACGCAATCGCGCGCCCGACCTAAAAGGCGGTCATGGACATCAGAAAACTGACCGCTGACTATTCTGTCAGCCCGCAGATCGCCCCGTCGGACCTGCCCGCGATTGCCGCGGCCGGGTTCCGCGCGGTGATCTGCAACCGCCCCGACGCAGAGGTCGGGCCGGACACCAATGCGGCAGCCGTGAAAGCGGCGGCCGAAGCAGCCGGTCTGGCCTTTGTCGTCAACCCGGTGACCCATCAAGGGTTGAACATGGACATGGTCGCCCTGCAACGCGATACGATCGCCGATGCTGGCGGCCCGGTCCTGGCCTATTGCGCCTCTGGCACCCGGTCCACGATAGTCTGGGCGCTGGGGCAGGCAGGGCGGATGAGCACGGATGTGATCCTGACTTCAGCCCTGAATGCAGGCTATGACCTGGACGGGCTCCGGCCGCGGATCGACGCATTGGCCGAGGCGAACGCAACGAGCAGCTAGCCCGCCGCGGCCAGTTCAGCCCCGGCATCCGACTGGGGCTGATCGACGTCCGGGGCAGGCTGCACCGTCGCTTGCCGTGGGGCGGGAAAATCTTCGTCCAGCGTGAGTTGGACCCGCCCCTCCAGCCGGATCGCCCGCATACCTGCGGCCTGCCCCAGCCGCGCCGTTCCCACCGCGGCCCCCCCCGGAGCGACGACCTGTACATTCGCAACCGACGTTCCGGTCAACGGCAGGACCTGCCCGACCCGCAGGTCTTCAAGGCTGTATAGCGGCATCCGCGCCCGGAACAGAACCGCATCCAAAGACGCGGGCGCCGACAGGACCGCAGCCTCGAACACCTCTGCCCAGCCGCCGGATTGGGCGTTTTCCGCAACGGCCGGCGCGTCATCCGGGACCGGACCGCGCTGAACCGGAAGCGCCAGCACCACTTCGCCCTGACGGTCGGCAACACCCAGATCGCAGGGTAGGCGACAGACCCGATAGTCCTGATCCCCCAAGACCAAGGGGATCGCCCGCGCCGCGGGCAGTCGCCCGCCCACCTTGTACCCTGCGGCCCATTCAGCAACGGGCGTGCCCGACCCGACAACGGCCAGCGTATCAAGAAGGGCCTGAACAAGTGGCCGAACCATGGCGGCATCCGTGTTTGTCACTGGTCGCGGGGTTGGCTTGGCGTTGTTGAGTTTCCCGATGGTCTGCATTTCTACGGCCGCGGACAGTATATCAGTATCCAGAACCGCGACGCCCAGAACTGACCCACCCTCTTCAATCCCCAGGATCAGCCCCTCTTCGTCCAGCCCTTCGACCAGTGCATCAAGCGTTTGTTCCTCGTCGGTGACGCTGGTCACGGCAAGCGGCAGACCAAGGGCGGCCTCGGACGCCTTGGCCATGCCGACGCGCAGGACGCGCCCGGAACTGGGCGGCGGCGACTGCGCGGGCGGTTCACCTTCATCGCCACGCCGCCGTGCCATCCTGTGCAGGACGCTTTTGCTGTCACGCTCTTCGGTCATATGACTGCACCGGCTGCACCGATCCTTCTGGCCCACGGAATAGATGGGCGCATGTCGCACCCCCTCTTCAATCTAGCGATCCGTGGTTACCAAGGGTTTAATCCCGACAGGTCAGTCCGCATCCGGCAGGGTGACCCGGAAGGCAGCCCCACCCTGCCCCGGAAGATAGGCGATATCGCCCCCAAGGCGGCCCATGATTTCGCGGCAGATCGCAAGGCCAAGCCCGGCGCCCCCCGCCTTGCGGTCATCGGTCAGCCGAGAGAACTTTTCAAAAATCACGCCCTGCTTGTCCGCCGGAATGCCGCTGCCATTGTCGATGAAATCGACGACCCTGCGTCCGGCATGCCGCCCGACTTTGATCCGCAGCGACGGGGCCTCTGCATCGCAATACTTGCGGGCATTGGCAATCAGGTTGATGAAGACCTGTGTCAGCCGGTCAAGGTCAGTTGCCAAATCGACACCTTCGTCGGTCCGGCGCCGGTCGATCAGCAACGGTCCGCTGCGGCTGTCGGCGGCATCGACGGCCCGGTCGATCACATCGCGCAAAACCCCGTCCTGCCGGTTAAGCGTCACCTGCCCGCTTTCCAGCACGCTGAGGTCCAGAAGATCGTCCAGTAGCCGGGTCAGGCGCACAGCTTCGTCATGGATGATGCCCGCGTATTTCGCCTGTTGGGTTGGCGGCATCCCGCCCTCGCGCAAGATTTCGGAAAACGACCGGATCGAGGTCATGGGCGTGCGCAGTTCGTGGCTGATCTGCCCGAGGAAGGCATCTTTTTGGATCGACAGCACAGTCAGTTTTTCGTTCGCTTCGCGAAGCGCCCGCGCCGTGCGTTCCTGTTCCGCCGACTTCGCTTCCAACTGGCTGGAATACTCCATGATCTGAGCGGTTTCGTCCGCCACACGGATCAGGTCTTCGACCGAAACGGACGCTCCCTGAAGGATCTGCCCAAGCATCGCATGGGCGGTTGCCGCCCCGACCGACCCTGCCAGTTCCCGTTCCAGCCGTTCCACGAACCCCGGCGTCACATCGGGCAGGAACCCGGCCTTGCCCTGCGCCCGCGCCTCTGCCTGAAACAGGGCCTGAGCCTCTGCCCCGCCAAGGATGCGCTGCGCCATGATCAGCAGGTCCTCGGCGTGTGCCGAGGATTGGGTCCAACTGCGCGCACCCGGCGAATGTTCGAACACATTGACGAATTGCGCGCCCTGAAGCCGCTCCATTGGCAGGGGGAAGGTCAGAATCGAGCCGAGGAACAGCGCCCCGGTATTCAGCACCAGCGACCACATCACCGCGTGGATCACCGGGTCCATCCCCTCGATCCCGAAAAAGGCCTGCGGCCGAAGCCAGCCGATCCCGAACGGCCCGTGGTCCATCACCGCTTGTGGGATGATGGCACCTGCGCCGAAGGACGGCAGGAACAGCGACCACATCCAGACAGCGAAGCCAAGGACAAGCCCCGACGCCGCGCCCCAGCGCGTCGCCCCGCGCCAGAAGATCCCGACGATCATCGCCGGAAGGACCTGCACCACCCCGGTGAAAGAGATCAGGCCGATGGCGGCAAGCGCCTCTCCCCCACCGGACAGTCGGTAGTAGAGGTAGCCCAGAAAAAGCACCCCCATGATCGACAGGCGCCGCGCCATGATCACCACGCCGCGCACATCGCCCGACACCATCGCCCCGGCCCCACGGCTGGACAGCCAGATCGGCACCACGATGTGGTTCGATACCATCGTTGCCAGCGCGATGGTCGAAACAATCACCATTGATGTTGCGCTGGAAAACCCGCCGAGAAAGGAAAAGATCGCCAGCCCGTTGCGCCCTTCGGCCAGCGGCACAGTAAGAACGAAGAGGTCCGGGTTCGACCCCTCGGGCAGAAGGTTCAGCCCGACAACCGCGATGGGCACTACGAAAAGGCTCATCAAGAGCAGGTAGAGCGGAAAGGCCCAACTGGCTGTGGCCATGTGCCGTTCATCGGCGTTTTCCACGACCAGAACCTGAAACATGCGCGGCAGGCACAGAAAGGCCGCAGCAGCCAGAAAAGTCAGCCCGACCCAGCGCCCGCCCGGCTGCGTCCAGCCAGAGATGGGCGAGGCATCGATCAGGTCCAGTGTCTGGCCCACGCCACCGGCCAGCCCCCAGACGACGAAGACGCCAACGGCGACAAGGGCGCAGAGCTTGACCACCGCCTCGACCGCGATAGCCATGACGATCCCATGATGGCGTTCGTTCGCGTCAAGGTTCCGGGTCCCGAAAATGACGGTGAACACCGCAAGCCCGATGGCCACCCACAGCGCAGCAGAAGAAAGTTCCTGCCCGCCCCAGATCTGGCCGGACCCTTCCGCGAAGACCGCGAAAGAAAGGGTTACGGATTGCAGCTGAAGCGCGAGGTAGGGGGTCGCCGCCGCCACGGCAACCAATGTCACCAAGACCCCGATCGGCGTCGATTTCCCGAACCGGGACGAAACCAGGTCGGCGATCGAGGTGATCCGCTGGCTGCGCCCGATCCGCACCAGTTTGCGCAGGATCCACCACCAGCCGATCATCACAAGCGAAGGGCCAAGGTAGATCGTCAGGTATTCAAGCCCTGACCGGGCGGCGTATCCCACCGCCCCGTAGAAGGTCCATGCGGTGCAATAGATCGACAACGACAGGGTGTAGATCATCGGGGACCGAAGCCACCCTTCCCGCCCGCGTTCGGCCCGGCGTTCCGCGGCGAAGGCGATGATGAACAGGAAGGCCACATAGACCAGCGCGACGGCGATCAGCAGGTTGAAGGAAACCATCAGCCTGCCCCGGCCCGAGGATCATTGCCCGTGTCCTGTTCCGCCGCTGGCCGGGTGTCCGCGTCATCCGACAGGTCGATAACCCGCGCAAGGATGTAGGACAGGACAATCAGCCCAAACCAGACACCGAACAGATACAGGGTCGCCTCTGCGGTCCCGTTCGCGTTGTCCGGGCCACCGTCGCGCGGCCACAACAGCGGCACCAGGACAAGGAAGGCCCCGACAATGGGCAGTACCCGCGCCGCGTCGCGCAACCGGCGCTGCCGATAGCTGGCCCGGGCCAGAAAGGTCTGCGGTTTCGGGGACAGCGCCACGGGAAGCCGGTCAGTCACCGGCAAGGGCACGGACCTGCGCCAGCACCTCGTCGTTGGAAAACGGTTTGACCATGAATTCGCTGGCCCCCAGCTGCTGGGCCATTTCCCGGTCGCGGGTCTGTCCACGGGCGGTCAGCATCAGGACCGGCAGGCCCTCTGTAGCGGGGTCGGCCCGCAGATCGCGCAGGATATCATAGCCGGACTTGCCGGGCAGCATCACGTCAAGGATCACCACATCGGGCGGCGTTGCCTTGATCCGGTCGTTCGCGGTTTCCCCATCCGTATGCGTATGCACAGTCCACCCGTCGCGGGACAGGATGAAACTGATCGCTTCAATGATGTTCGGCTCGTCCTCGATCAGCAGGACCCGTTTTGCCATTCCGGATACCCCTCCCAAGGCATCAAACTGCCCCCTCCCGAAGGGCACGCCGCCACTATCACGGCAAAGGTCGCGGCTGTCAAAGCCCCCGGCCTAATGGATATCCCCAAGGACCGAGGCATCGCGCCGCGCCGCACAGTCGGTGCGCGGACATATCCGGCAGGCGACCCCGGCGGGGATCGGCGGCGTCGTGCCAGCCTGCCCCGGAAAAACCAGCATGACCGTTTCAAACCGGGCGGGCAGATCAAATCCGGGGGCGCCAGCGGGTTCGGCCACCGCATAGGCCAGAAACCTTGGCGCCGGGTCGCCCGGCAGGATCAGGCTGTCGCGCAGCGGTTGGCCCGGCGCCGCCAGCGCCCGGAACATCGGCCACAGCGGACAGGCCGCCCCGCCACGTGGCAATGTCAGCCCCCCGACTGGTTGCTGCATCAGGATCGCGCCGGTCGCATCGGCGATGACCAGCCCCGCCGCTGGATGGCCGTCTTCAGGCCGCAGCGCGGCCAGGCGGCGCAGGACCAGCCCGAATGGCAGGCCAAGACGGGCCGCGATCAGGGCCGGGTCATGCCCCTGTTCCCGCGCCACCTGCCCCAGCACATCCAACGGCAGGCTGCGGGCATCCGTGGCCCGTCTTTGCAATTCGCGGCGCAAATGCAGGCCCGCCGCGCCGTGAAAGGGCGCGGCCCGGTCCATCACATCATCCGGGCGCTCCCCTTCTTCGATCCGGGCCAGCGCCTCGGGGTTGCGCAATAGCCAAGCCTCTGCCTCTTCCGACGGGGACAGGACCGGCGTTGCGTCCGGTTCCGGCGCGTCCAGATAGGTGACCAGAGCGCGGCTCGCCTCGGCCAGCCTGCGGCTGTCATCGTGGATGTTGCGATGGAACCGGTCCTGCCAGTCCTGATCGACCGCCTCGCCACTGACAAGGATGGACGAGGTCGACCGGATCGCCGTCGCCGCCGACAACACATCGTGCAGGGAACTGGCCAGTTGCGGATCATGCGCCAGGCGGTCGGTCAGGGCCGAAACCCGCGCCTCGAGCGCGGCCAGCTTGCGCGCCTGCCCCGTGACCATCTTTGCCCAGCCCGGAAACCGGCCTGCGAATTCCTCGATCCGGGCCAGTTCCGCCCCGGCGCCGGGGTCGGCGCTGGCCGCGACCCGCAGCTGGTCCAACACCGCGCTTTCTGCGCCCGAGGTCAACTGTGCGGGGTCGACATCCAGCGCGCGGGCGATGTCATTCAGCAACCTGCCGCCGATTCTGCGGCGGTTATGTTCGATTAGATTCAGGTAGGACCCGGATATCCCGACTGCTTCCGCTAACGCCGACTGTCGCAGACCGACGTCAATGCGTCGTTCGCGGATACGGGTGCCTGTCAACTGACGTTCAGCCATTCAGATTCCGGTAACATTTTCATGAGCTTCCCGCATTGCGGCGAAAAATTTTTTACAATGTACACAATCGTATTGTGTAAGTCTTTACAAAAAAATCGTTCGTTCAGAGAGGGTTGTTGCGAAATTTTCGAACCCGGACCGATAATGGGGAAGCATTGTAAAAATGCGCGTGATCGGCCGAGGGTGTGGAGGCCCTTCCGGTCACGTTCCATCCAAGGGAGGGATTAAATGTCCAAAACCAACTATTCGCGCCGTGGCGTTCTGAAGTCCGGGGCCGTTGCCGGCGCCGGTCTGGCGCTGCCGACCATCTTCACCGGCTCGTCCGCTGCCGCATTCACCAACGAACCCACCGGTTCGACGGTGACCTTCGGCTTCAACGTGCCGCAAACCGGCCCCTACGCCGAAGAAGGCCTTGACGAACTGCGCGCGCAGGAACTCGCTGTCGAACACCTGAACGGGATCGGCGACGGCGGCATGCTGAACACCTTCTCGTCGAAGGCACTTGGCGGCGACGGCGTGCTGGGCAAGCAGGTCCAGTTCGTGACCGGCGACACCGCGACCAAGTCGGACGTGGCCCGTGCCTCGGCCCAGTCGATGATCCAGAAAGACGGCGTTGTGATGATCAACGGCGGCTCGTCCTCGGGCGTGGCCATCGCCGTGCAGGGCCTCTGCCAAGAGGCAGGCATCATCTTCATGGCCGGTCTGACCCACTCGAACGACACCACCGGTAAGGACAAGAAGGCCAACGGCTTCCGTCACTTCTTCAACGGCTACATGTCCGGCGCTGCGCTGGGCCCGGTGCTGGAAAAGGAATACGGCAATGACCGCCGTGCCTACCACCTGACCGCCGACTATACCTGGGGCTGGACCCAGCAGGAATCGATCGCGGCTTCGACCGAAGCCCTTGGCTGGGAAACCGTCCAGAACGTGCTGACCCCGGTCGGCGCTGGCGACTTCTCGTCCTACATCGCGCCGGTTCTGAACTCGGGCGCCGATACGCTGATCCTGAACCACTACGGCGGGGACATGGTCAACTCGCTGACCCAGGCCGTTCAGTTCGGTCTGCGTGACAAGCAGGTCAACGGCAAGGACTTCACCATCATCGTTCCGCTCTACTCGGAACTGATGGCCGCTGGTGCAGGCTCCAACATCCAGGGCGTGTTCGGTTCGATGAACTGGAACTGGCAGCTTCAGGATGCCGGGACCCAGGCCTTCGTCCGCTCGTTCGGCGAAAAGTACGGCCGTCCGCCGTCGGGTTCGGCCCACACCTGCTATGTGCAGACCCTTCTGTACGCAGACGCCGTGACCCGCGCCGGTTCGTTCAACCCCTGTGCGGTTGCCGAAGCCCTCGAGGACTTCGAATTCGATGGCATGGGCAACGGCCCGACCCTGTATCGTGGCGCCGACCACCAGTGCTTCAAGGACGTGCTGGTCATGAAAGGCCGCGACAACCCGACCAACGAATACGACACGCTGGAAATCGTGGAAGTTACCCCCGTTGATCAGGTCATGTACGAACCCGATCACCCGATGTTCGCCGGCGGCGACCTGGGTGAATGCAACGACGGCGCGTAAACGCCGACCGGACCTGGCCGCCGCTGATGCGGCCAGGTCCCCTTCTTTCCGGAACATCACGGCCCGACGGGCCAACTGATCGGAAACCTGACCAAACCCATCACTGAGGGGCGGGGACGATGGACGCAATCCTACTGCAAATTCTCAATGGGCTCGACAAGGGCTCGGCCTATGCGCTGATCGCGCTGGGTCTTACACTCATTTTCGGCACCCTTGGCGTGGTGAACTTTGCCCATGGGGCGCTGTTCATGATCGGCGCCTTCTGTGCCGTGACCCTGCAACGGCTGTTCAGCCTGTCCTACGAGGTGGTCGATGAAACCCAGACCGACTTTCTGGGCAATCCGCTGAAGGTTCAGGTGCCCTATGTCGAAGGCTGGTTCGGCGAAAGCGCCGGTGCCACCCTGATCGACTGGTCAGTCCCACTCGCCATCATCGTGACCATTCCGATCATGATGCTGGTCGGTTGGATCATGGAACGCGGCCTGATCAAGCATTTCTACAAGCGTCCGCACGCCGACCAGATCCTTGTGACCTTCGGTCTGGCCATCGTGTTGCAGGAATTCGTCCGCTACTTCTTTGGCGCCAACCCGATCCAGACCCCTGCCCCGTCCGACTATCAGGGCACGGTGCAACTGACTCAGGCCATCGCCTATCCGGTCTGGCGTCTGATCTACTTCTTCTTCTCGGCTTTCGTCATCGCAGGTGTCTTTGCCTTCCTGCAATTCACCACCTTCGGGATGGTGGTCCGGGCAGGTATGGCCGACCGGGAAACCGTCGGCATCCTCGGCATCGACATCGACAAGCGGTTCACACTGATGTTCGGCATCGCGGCCGCGGTCGCGGGTCTGGCGGGTGTCATGTACACGCCGATCCTGTCGCCCAACTACCATATGGGGATGGACTTCCTCGTGCTCAGCTTCGTCGTCGTCGTGGTCGGCGGCATGGGCTCGCTGCCCGGTGCTGTCGCCGCGGGGTTCCTTCTGGGCATCCTGCAGTCCTTCGCCTCGATGAACGAGGTGAAGTCGCTCATCCCCGGTATCGACCAGGTCATCATCTACCTTGTCGCAATCGTCATTCTGCTGACCCGTCCTCGGGGCCTTATGGGCCGCAAGGGCGTGATGGAGGACTAAGCCATGTTCGGTCTGTCGCAAAAAGACACAAAATTCCTGCTGATCGTCGTGGCGCTGACGCTTCTTACGCCGATCCTTCTTAACCCCTTCCCGTCCGAAAGCGGGCTGGCCCAGTTCAACGCGGGCTACCCGGCGCTGATGCAGCGGTTCGCGATCTACGGGCTGATGGCGATCGGGTTCAACATCCTGTTCGGCCTGACAGGCTACCTCTCCTTCGGTCACGCTGCCTTCCTGGGTGTGGGCTCTTACGCTGCGGTCTGGATGTTCAAGCTGCTGTCGATGAACGTCCTTCCGGCGATCATCCTCGCCACCATCGTGTCAGGCCTCTTCGCGCTGGTCATCGGCTACATCTCGCTGCGGCGGTCGGGGATCTACTTCTCGATCCTGACGCTGGCCTTCGCCGAAATGTCCTATCGTCTGGCCTATTCGGTGTTCACCCCGATCACCAACGGGGAAACCGGGCTTCAGCTGACGCTGGCCGACCCGCGTATCCTTGACGGTGCGCCCGAAGGTGGTTCGCTTCCGGTCCCGACCCTGTTCGGGCTGGACATGAACGCCAGCTGGACCGCGAACGTGGGCCCATGGGACTTCACCTTCAACATCGGCTACTACTTCTGCGCCGTCATCGCGATCCTTGGCTTCTACCTGTCGCTGCGCATCTTCCGCTCGCCCTTTGGCATGATGCTGCGCGCGATCAAGTCGAACCAGACCCGGATGAGCTATACCGGCCTGAACTCCCGCCCCTACACCCTTGCTGCCTTCGTGATCTCGGGCATGTATGCCGGTCTGGCCGGTGGTCTTCTGGCCGCAATGGACCCGCTTGCCGGGGCCGAACGGATGCAGTGGACTGCATCGGGCGAGGTCGTTCTGATGACCATCATGGGGGGTGTCGGCACGCTGATGGGCCCGGTCATCGGTGCTGGCTTCATCAAATACGCCGAGAACATCTTCTCCAAGATCAACGAGAGCGTCCTGCATGGCTGGTTTGGCTGGCTGCCGGACGGGCTTGAGGACATCGTTGTCTGGTTCTTCGCCCGCTTCGTTGGTGAAGGCTGGCACCTGACCCTCGGCCTGATGTTCATGATCGTCGTGATCGCCCTGCCCGGTGGTCTGGTCGAAGGGGGACAGCGGATCGCCCGCTGGGTTCGGCGCAAGTCGGGCCGGGAAACCGCCGCCGACGAAACCACCAAGCCTGCCGAATAAGGAGGAAGACCGATGGGTATTCTTGAAGTCAAAGGCGTCAACAAACGCTTCGGCGGGCTGCAGGCCTTGGGGGACGTGAACCTCAGCGTGCAGGAAAACACCTGCCACGCCATCATCGGGCCGAACGGCGCGGGCAAGTCCACCCTGCTGAACGTGCTGGTGGGCAAGCTGATCCCCGACAGCGGGTCGGTCATGTTCGACGGCAATTCGGTGCTGGGGCGCAAACCGCACGAAATCAACCAGATGGGGATTTCGCGGGTGTTCCAGACTCCCGAGATTTTCGGCGACCTGACGGTCATCGAAAACGTCATGATCCCCTGCTTTGCCAAGCGCGACGGGGCCTTCCGGATGCACGCCTATGAAACGGTGGCCGCCGAAAAGGACATTCGCGAAAAGGCCGAGGCGATCCTTGAAGACGTGAACATGCTCGACAAGCTGAACATGCATGCCGCGTCGATGAGCCGGGGCGACAAGCGCCGGTTGGAAATGGCCATGTGCCTTGTGCAGGAACCGCGCCTTCTTCTGCTGGACGAACCGACCGCCGGTATGGCCCGCGCCGATACCGAGGCGACGATCCAGCTGCTGAAGGACATCCGCGTCAAGCGGGGCCTGACCATGGCGATCATCGAACACGACATGAACGTGGTCTTCAGCCTTGCCGAACGGATCACCGTTCTGGCGCAAGGCACCCCGCTGGTCGAAGACACGCCGGACAACATCAAGGGCCATCCCAAGGTGCGCGAAGCGTATCTTGGCGAGGCGCAGGTCTGAGGGAGGCCCGAAAGATGAACGCAGCACCCAATACCAATATGGCCGCAACCCATCCCAAATACCTCTCGGTCTGGGACGTGCAGGCCTACTATGGCGAAAGCTACATCGTTCAGGGCGTCAGCTTTGACATCCATGAAGGCGAGATCCTTGCCCTTCTGGGCCGCAACGGCGCGGGCAAGACTTCGACTCTGCGGACCATCGCCCGTCTGGACGACCCGGCCCTGACCCACGGGGAAATCTGGCTCGACCACCAGCCGCTGCACGACATGAAGGCGTGGCAGGCGGCGCAGGCGGGCATTGCGCTGGTTCCCGAAGACCGCCGCATCATCCCCGGCCTCACGGTCGAGGAAAACCTGCAACTGGCGCAGATTGCCCCGCCCAAGGGCTGGTCGATCGACCGGGTCTACGACCTGTTCCCGCGCCTGCGCGAACGGCGCAAGCAGGAAGGCGTGACCCTGTCGGGCGGCGAACAACAGATGCTGGCCATCGCCCGCGCGCTGGTCCGTGACATCAAGGTGCTTCTGCTGGACGAACCCTACGAAGGGCTGGCGCCGGTGATCGTACAGGAAATCGCCAAGACCCTTGGCATCATCCGCGATCAAGGGATCACCACGGTGATCGTCGAACAGAACGCCGTCGCCGCGCTCAAGCTGGCCGACCGGGCGGTGATCCTGGATACCGGATCGGTCGTCTTTGATGGCACCGCGAAAGAAGTGCTTGAAGACGACGCGCTTCGGGCAAAGTATCTGGCCATCTGAGCCACCTTGCCCGGCCGCGCCACCCGCGCGCGTCCGGGCCAACACAATTCAAGACCGGAAGGACAGTTTCCCAATGAGCGAGAGCAAGACCTATCCGCCCTCGGCCGATTTCGTCGCCAACGCCCATATCACCGCCGAGAAATACGACGCGATGTATGCGGCCTCTATCGCGGATCCGGACGCGTTCTGGGCCGAACATGGCAAGCGGATCGACTGGATCAAGCCCTTCACCAAGGTGAAGAACGTCAACTATGGCTACCCGAACGTGTCGATCAAATGGTTCGAAGACGGGGAACTGAACGTTTCGGCCAACTGTATCGACCGGCATCTTGCCACCCGTGGCGACCAGACCGCGATCATCTGGGAAAGCGACGATCCGGGCATTTCCAAGCATATCACCTATCTGGAACTGTCCGAGCAGGTGAACAAGCTGGCCAATGTCTACAAATCGCTTGGTGTGGGCAAAGGCGACCGCGTTGTCCTTTACATGCCGATGATCCCCGAGGCGGCCTATGCCATGCTGGCCTGCGCCCGGATCGGCGCGATCCATTCCATCGTCTTCGCCGGCTTCTCGCCCGAGGCGCTGGCCGCCCGCGTGGACGGCTGCAAGGCATCGCTGATCGTGACCGCGGACGAGGCCCCGCGCGGCGGCCGCAACACGCCGCTGAAGGCCAATGTGGACAAGGCGCTGGACATCTGCGGCGACACGCAGGTTCTGGTCGTTGAACGCACCGGCGCTGATGTGCCGATGAAAGAGGGCCGCGACCACCCCTACCAGACGCTGATGGCCCATGCCTCGACCGATTGCGCGCCGGAGGTGATGAACGCCGAAGACCCGCTGTTCATCCTCTACACCTCCGGCTCGACCGGGGCGCCGAAGGGCGTGCAGCATTGCACCGGCGGCTATCTTGTCTGGGCCGCGATGACCCATGAATATGTGTTCGACTACCATGACGGCGATATCTACTGGTGCACCGCCGACGTCGGTTGGGTCACCGGCCACAGCTATATCGTCTATGGCCCGCTGGCCAATGGTGCGACCACGCTGATGTTCGAAGGTGTGCCCACCTACCCGGACGTGGGCCGGTTCTGGGCCGTCTGCGAAAAGCACAAGGTGAACCAGTTCTACACCGCGCCGACCGCGATCCGCGCGCTCATGGCCCACGGGTCCGAGCCGGTCGAGAAATACGACCTGTCGTCGCTGAAGGTGCTGGGGTCGGTCGGCGAACCGATCAACCCCGAGGCCTGGAACTGGTATAACGAGGTCGTCGGCAAGGGGACCTGCCCCATCGTCGACACCTGGTGGCAGACCGAAACCGGCGGCCACATGATGACCCCCCTGCCCGGCGCCCACGCCGCCAAACCGGGTGCGGCGATGAAGCCCTTCTTCGGGGTGCAGCCGGTGGTTCTTGAACCACAAACGGGCCAGGAAATTACCGAGGTCGCCTGCGAAGGCGTGCTGTGCATCAAGGACAGCTGGCCGGGCCAGATGCGGACCGTCTACGGCGACCACGACCGGTTCGTGAAGACCTACTTCTCGGACTATAAGGGGTATTACTTTGCCGGGGACGGCTGCCGCCGCGACGCCGATGGCGACTATTGGATCACTGGCCGGGTCGATGACGTGATCAACGTCTCGGGCCACCGGATGGGCACTGCCGAGGTTGAAAGCGCGCTGGTCGCCCACAAGGCTGTATCCGAGGCCGCCGTGGTCGGCTTCCCGCATGACATCAAGGGTCAGGGCATCTACTGCTATGTCACCCTGATGGATGGCGAGGAATACACCGACGAACTGAAGGTCGAGCTGCGCAACTGGGTCCGCAAGGAAATCGGCCCGATCGCCAGCCCCGACGTGATCCAATGGGCGCCGGGCCTGCCCAAGACCCGTTCGGGCAAGATCATGCGCCGCATTCTGCGCAAAATCGCCGAGAACGACTTCGGCAGCCTTGGCGACACGTCGACCCTTGCCGATCCGACTGTCGTGGATGACCTGATCAAGAACCGGGGCTGACCTATCAACCTTACCTTGATTAATTTGACGGTCTCGGCATATTGCCGGGACCGTCTCTGTAAGTGTGGGTAGAAAATGAAGTTGCCAGAAAACGCCCCCCTGCTTGTGAAATTCACGATGATTGGCCTAAAGACACGCAAGCAGGTCTTGTTTTTCGTGATACTTTCCATCGGCATCACAATCGCGGCAGCCTTTCTGACAAAGTTCTTTGTCGCTGGCGTCTTTGGCCTCGCCGCGATTTTCTATTACTATACAATGCGTTGGATCGACGCCCGCAACGGGTGGCAAACCACGGGAACCTAGCCCCGACTACAACCGCCTGCTCACCAGCATCAATTCCACCCGCTTGAGTTCGCGCAGGATCCGGTCGGCCTGCATCTGCGGCATCAGGCTCAGCTTCAGTGTGGTCGCCGCCAGTATCAGCACCGCGGCGGGCAGCCCCCAGTGCAGCGCGGTCAACGCATCGGTCGCGGCGAAGAACCCGATCGCGCACCAGACGCCGCCAAGGAACATCGCCCCCTGAACGATCATCACCACCCAGGTCACCCAACCCAGTTTGCCCCGGAACTGCGACAGGCCCAGCGCGAAATAGCCCAATTCTTCTGTGTCTTTCAGAATATCCTGTTCCTCCGCCTCCAGCGCGTCGCGGATCAGGTCGTCAAGTCGATCAGTCATCTTCAACTCCTCCTAGGATATCGCGCAGTTTCGCGCGGGCGTGCATCAGTCGAGTCTTGACCGTGCCGGGCGGCACATCCAGCGCCGCTGCGGCCTCGGCCACGGTCATGTCATGCAGGTAGAACAGGGCAATCGTGGCCCGGTGGTCGGGGGACAAATGGCCCAGCGCCGCCCGCACCGCGCGGGCATCTGCAGCGTCGGGTCCGGTCGGCGGCATGTCCGTGTCGGCCTCATTCGCCCAATCGCGGGACAGGCGCCTGTCCCGTTGCCGATGTCCAATGACCCGCGCCACCCGGCGGGCGGTGATCCGAAGGGCGAAGGGCAGGACGGCCCCCGGATCGCGCAGGCTGGGCAGGGCGCGGATCACATCGGCAAGGGCCGATTGTGCTGCGTCCCGCGCGCCTTCCCGGTCCTGCAACAGCCGGGTCGCATGGGCCAGCATGACCGGGTGCAGCAGGCGGCACAAACGGTCCAATGCGGACCGGTCCCCAATCCGGGCGCCCGCGGCAAGATAGGCCAACAACGCCCGTTCCTTCTGTGTCGAACCTCTGCTCATGCCATGAAAGTGCGCTGCAACCTCGAAACGGTTCAACCGGCGTTAACCATGCCCTACGATTCTTGGGGAAATTAACCCGCGCGAAACCGCGATCAGGCAAAGTCAGGCTTGGTGGGGGCTCTATCTTCGGGATGGAGCCCGTTATGGAGATCATGAATACAACCGCAAGGGTGCCGCAGGTTGCGCAACCGCAGCCGCAGGCGCCACAGCACGTGGCCGACCAGCGCCCGAGCGCTGACAGTGCCGCGTTGGCCCGCAACTCGCGCCCGCAGGTCCCGGCGCCCATGGCCCCGGCGAACAGCCAGATCGGCCTTGTGCAACAGGCAAATCTGCCGCCCCGCCTGGCAGAGGATGACGGCACCGCAGATATGCCCGCGCCACAAGCCCCCGAACGGGTTCTAAAGCCCTACGGGATCGCCATGCTGCCGGAACGGGCCCCCGATCCGCCCGCGCAAACCCCCGAGGAGGCCCACACCTGACCCTGCGTCAGGCAATTTTTGCCTCCCCGCTTTCCACCTGTTTCGGCATGCCCTATAAGCCACGGGATGACTTTTGCCTGCCGTTGTGGCAGGACCGGAGTGATCCGGGTTGATACGGGCAACTTGCCGAGGACAGGACATGAGCAACAAGAACAGTCATGACAGCGACGTGAACTTCATCAAGGCGCTGGCCGAACTGCTGCGTGAGAACGATCTGACCGAACTTCAGGTCAAACGGGACTATGGTGAAAACGACCGGCTGAACGTCACCGTCAGCCGGCACAACAACGTTGTGACGCAGGTCAGCATGCCTGCCCCCGCCCCGGTGGCCGCGCCTGCGGCCGCCCCGGCGGCTGCCGCGCCCGCGGCCCCTGCCGCCGCCTCTGGCGACGATCCGGCCAGCCACCCCGGCGCGGTCACCTCGCCCATGGTTGGCACCGTCTACCTGTCGCCCGAACCGGGCGCTGCGGCCTTTGCCGCCGTCGGCGCGAAGGTGTCGGAAGGCGACACCCTTCTGATCATCGAAGCGATGAAGACCATGAACCACATCCCCGCGCCCAAGTCCGGCACGGTCAAGCGGCTTCTGGTCGAAGACGGCAGCCCGGTCGAATACGGTGCGCCGCTGATGATCATCGAATAGGCCGGGGACGCGGATGTTCGACAAAATCCTCATTGCGAACCGGGGCGAGATCGCGCTGCGCGTGATCCGCGCCTGCCGCGAGATGGGCATCAAGTCCGTCGCGGTTCACTCCACGGCCGATTCCGACGCCATGCACGTGCGCATGGCCGACGAGGCCGTCTGCATCGGGCCGCCCTCTTCGGCCCAATCCTACCTTTCCTTCCCGGCGGTTCTGTCGGCGGCCGAGATTACCGGCGCGCAGGCGATCCACCCTGGATATGGCTTCCTCTCGGAGAACGCCGCCTTTGTGCAGGCAATCGAAGACCACGGCCTGACCTTCATCGGACCGTCGGCGGAGCATATCCGCATGATGGGTGACAAGATCACTGCCAAGGAAACCGCCAAGGAACTTGGCATTCCGGTCGTTCCCGGATCAGAGGGGGGCGTGCCCAACCTTGCCGCTGCCAAGAAGGCCGCCGCCGAGATGGGCTATCCGGTCATTATCAAGGCAACCGCCGGTGGCGGTGGCCGCGGGATGAAAGTGGCAGAGAACGAGAAGTCGCTGGAAAGCGCCTTTACCACCGCCCGGTCCGAGGCCAAGGCTGCCTTTGGCAACGACGAAGTCTATATGGAGAAATACCTCCAGCGGCCCCGTCACATCGAGATTCAGGTCTTTGGCGACGGACAGGGCGGCGGCGTTCATCTGGGCGAACGCGACTGTTCGCTTCAGCGTCGTCACCAGAAGGTCTTTGAAGAGGCCCCCGGCCCCTGCATTTCCCCCGAAGAGCGCAAGCGCATCGGTGAGATTTGCGCCAATGCCATAGGCAAAATGGGCTATTCCGGCGCGGGCACCATCGAATTTCTGTATGAGGACGGCGAGTTCTATTTCATCGAAATGAACACCCGCCTTCAGGTGGAACACCCGGTGACCGAAGCGATCTTTGGTCAGGACCTCGTACGCGAACAGATCCTTGTGGCCGCGGGCAACAAGCTGTCGTTCAGCCAGGACGATCTGAAGATCAACGGCCACGCAATCGAGGTGCGGATCAACGCCGAACGGCTGCCGAATTTCGCCCCCTGCCCCGGCAAGATCACCCAGTATCACGCCCCCGGCGGGCTGGGCGTACGGATGGATTCGGCGCTTTATGACGGCTACAAGATCCCGCCCTATTACGACAGCCTGATTGGCAAGCTGATCGTGCACGGCCGCGACCGGCCCGAGGCGCTGGCCCGGCTCCAGCGCGCGCTTGGGGAACTGATCGTCGACGGGATCGACACCACCGTGCCGCTGTTCCACGCGCTTCTGGCCGAACCGGATGTCCAGACCGGGGATTACAATATCCACTGGCTGGAAAAATGGCTCGACCGCACCTTCGGGTAGCGGATTGCGAAAGTTCGAAAGGCCCGGGCACCCCGCCCGGGCCTTTTTCATTGGCCGCCTGCCCCGGATCGGATAGGCCTTGGCCTATGCGCGACGACGGCCCGATCCTGACCCCGGAACTGCTGCTCCATGCCTATGCGGCAGGCGTCTTTCCCATGTCAGAAGGGCGCGACGACCCCGAAGTGTTCTGGGTCGATCCAAAGCGGCGCGGCATCTTCCCCCTGACCGGATTTCACATCTCGCGCAGCCTCGCGCGGCGGATGCGCCGGGGCGATTATGCCATCACCTTCGATCAGGATTTCACCGGCGTTCTGACCGGTTGTGCCGACCGGCCCGAGACTTGGATCAACGACGCAATCTTTGACCTCTATCAAGCGCTCCACGACCGCGGACACGCCCATTCGGTCGAGGTCTGGCAGGGCGACACGCTTGTTGGTGGGGTCTATGGCGTCGCGCTTGCCGGAGCGTTCTTCGGCGAAAGCATGTTCAGCCGGGCCACGGATGCGTCAAAGATCGCTCTGGCCTACCTGATCGACCGGTTGCGGCTGGGGGGCTTCACCCTGTTCGACACGCAGTTCATCACCAAACATCTTGCCAGCCTTGGCGCGGTTGAAATCAGCCGGGCCGACTATCGCAACCGGCTGGCCGAGGCATTGAGGGTCACTGCGGACTTTGACCGGGCCGGGGCCGTTCCCGACGCTCAGGACGTGATACAGCGCAGCATCCACACGTCATAGCGCGGATGGTCCATCGCGTTCAGCGCCGGGGCCGAGGCGATCATCCAGCCCTGAAACGCCGGGTTCAGCTGATCGCGGTAGGTGATGGTCAATTCGCCATAGGCGTTGCCCGATGGGTTATCGACCGGATAGCGGCATTCCGACAGGCGGATCAGCAGGTGGCCCACCTCGCGGGTCTCGCCCGCGGCAAGGGTCAGGTCCGTGACCTGCCCCGTGATCTTGTCCAGCACCCGCAGTTCCCCCTGCGGCGCGTTCGCCACGGTTTCGGCCCACATCGGCGTGGCTGAGAGGGACAAGGCAAGAGCCAAGCGCCGGATCATTCGCCCGACCCTCCGGCCGCGAATTTCGCCAGAAGGTTCACGATGCTGACCGCGCCTTGAGTATCGAGGATCACATCGCCCGCTTGATAATTGTCGAACGACCCGCCCGGAACCAGTTCGACGAACGTGCCACCCAGCAGGCTTTCCGTCTGGACGACCGCCGTGCTGTCGGTTGGCACCGGGATATCCGACCGCAGGCTGAGCGTGGCGTCAGCGCGGAAGGTTTCAGGGTTCAGGTTCAGCGCCGTGACGCTACCCACCTTGACGCCGGACATGCGCACATCGACCCCCAGCGACACCCCTTCGGCCGACCGGAACGAAGCGACGAGATCGTAGTTGTCTGACCCGCCGGTCGAAAACCCCGTCGACCGCGCGGCATAGGTCAGAAAGCCACCCGCGACCGCCAGAACCAGCGCCCCGATGATTACCTCTGTCGTGTTTTCACGCATTTACCCGGCCCTCTCGCGGTTACCGGCGGTTGCCCTATTCGGGCTGCCAGGCTTCGTAGTCGCGGCGATCGGCCGGGCCATCGGCACGGCGGATGGACCCCTTGGGTGCATAGGCCATGACCGTGCCGGACAGGTTTTCATGGTGCGGCTTTTCCCAGGCCTTATGGGCCAGCGGCTTGTCGGTCGGCGCCTCGTCCCAGGTGCGATGCAACCAGCCGTGCCAGTCGGCGGGAACCCGGCTGCCCTCGACCTCGCCATTGTAGATGACCCAGCGGCGGCTGTCGTCACGGGTCTTGTAATAGATGTTGCCCTCGGCATCCTGTCCAACCTTGACGCCCTTGCGCCAGGTGAACAGCTGGGTGCCGATGGTCTGCCCATCCCACCACGTGAAGATCCGCTTTACAAAGGTCATCAGGCCCATGGGTCGTCTCCGTTTGTCTGCCCCTCTCTTGCACCAGAGCGGCGCAAAGGTCCAGTGCCCAAAGGGCGGTTCGGGCAGGACGGGCGGGGAATTGCGCCGCCAGTCACGGAACCCGGGCCGTGACCTCGATCTCGATCTTCATCTCGGGTTCCTGCAGGCCCGCCTGTATCATCGTCGCCGCCGGGCGGGCACGGGCGAAGGCGGCAGAGGTGACAGGCCAGCAGGCGGGCCAATCCGCCTTGTCCGGCAGGATGTAGGTCACGCGCACCACGTGATCGAGCCCGCTTCCCGCTTCTTCCAACGCGCGGCCAATGGTGGCCAGCGCATTGCGGCATTGGTCGGTGACATCCTCGGGCATCGTCATGGTCGCATAGTCATACCCGGTGGTACCCGCGACAAAGGCCCAGCCATCCGCGACCACCGCACGGCTGTAGCCGATCTTTTCCTCGAATGGGGACCCCGTTGAAATATGGCGCACTGTCATGTCTCGACCTCGTAAAATGTCAGCCGGTTTCCAAAAGGATCCGTCAGGGTCAGGTCAAATTCGCCCCATGGCTGCCGGATGGGCGATCCTGGCGCAAGATGCGGATAGGGTCGCGACTGCAACTCGGCATGGAACCCATGGATATCCGCCACCTGAATGCGAACCCGTGTGCCCGGCGTCGTATCGCCATGGTGTTCCGAAAGGTGCAGGTGCAGCCCATCCCGCACCAGACCCAGATAAAGCGGTAAATGCGGCTCGAACCAGTGTTCGAACACAACCTCGAAACCAAGCCAATCCACATAGAAGGCCCGCGCCGCCGCTTCGTCAAAGCTGCGGAGGATCGGGGTCGCGGCGCCAAATTGCATTAGATCATCCGGCGGTTGCCGGTTCTTTCTTCTTGTCGTCGTGGATCATCAGCGGCTTGGCATCAGGCCCGACCGCCTCTTCGTTGACGACCACCTCGCTGACGCTGTCCATACCCGGCAGGTCGAACATGGTATCCAGCAGGATATCCTCCATGATCGACCGCAGCCCGCGGGCGCCGGTCTTGCGCTCGATCGCGCGGCGGGCAATGGCGCGCAGGGCGTCGTCCGTGAAGGTCAGCTTGGTATCCTCGATCTCGAACAGACGCTGGTATTGCTTGACCAGCGCATTCTTCGGTTCGGTCAGGATGGTGACAAGCGCGTCTTCGTCCAGATCTTCCAGCGTGGCGATCACCGGCAGGCGACCGACGAATTCCGGGATCAGGCCGAATTTCAGCAGGTCCTCGGGCTCCAGATCCTTGAACACCTCGCCCACATTGCGGGCGTCCACATCACGGACATCGGCACCAAAGCCCATGGCGCTACCCTTGCCGCGCTGGCTGATGATCTTGTCGAGACCGGCAAAGGCCCCGCCACAAATGAACAGGATATTGGTCGTGTCCACCTGCAGGAATTCCTGCTGCGGATGCTTGCGCCCGCCCTGCGGCGGCACGCTGGCAACCGTGCCTTCCATGATCTTCAGAAGCGCCTGCTGCACTCCTTCGCCTGACACGTCACGGGTGATCGAGGGGTTGTCCGACTTGCGCGTGATCTTGTCGACCTCGTCGATATAGACGATTCCGCGCTGCGCCCGTTCGACATTGTATTCACTGGCCTGAAGCAGCTTGAGGATGATGTTTTCCACATCCTCGCCCACGTAACCGGCCTCGGTCAGGGTGGTCGCATCGGCCATGGTGAACGGCACGTCCAGAATACGGGCTAAGGTCTGCGCCAAAAGCGTCTTGCCGCAGCCGGTCGGGCCGATCAGCAGGATATTCGACTTGGCCAATTCGATGTCCGACTTGGACGAATGATGTAGGCGCTTGTAGTGGTTGTGAACCGCGACCGACAGGACCCGCTTGGCATGAAACTGGCCGATCACATAGTCGTCCAACACATCACAAATCTCGCGCGGGGTTGGCACGCCTTCGGTCGCCTTCAGCCCCGAGGATTTGGTCTCTTCGCGGATGATGTCCATGCACAGCTCGACACATTCATCGCAGATGAAGACGGTCGGGCCGGCGATCAGCTTGCGCACCTCGTGCTGGCTCTTGCCGCAAAAGCTGCAGTAAAGCGTGTTCTTGCTGTCGCTGCCGGAGTTATTCGCCATTTCGGTCCTCTTGCGGCATGGGGGCCGGTTTGGTTTCGGTCGGACTGTCGTCGGCCCCAGAGTAGGCCAGCCATCGGGGGGCTACAACGCCAAAAACACAACTTTGTCACAGGGGTGTGGCCGCCCCGCTGTCGGGACGGCCGCATGGCAACTTACTCTTCCGGGGCGGCCCGGCTGGTCAGGATCTCGTCGATCAGGCCCCATTTCTTGGCCTCTTCGGGATCCATGAAATTATCCCGCTCCAACGCCGCTTCGACATCCTTCAGCTTCTGGCCGGTGTGCTTGACGTAGATCTCATTCAGGCGCCGCTTCAGCTTCAGGGTTTCTTCGGCGTGGATCATGATGTCCGTCGCCTGGCCCTGATACCCGCCGGACGGCTGGTGCACCATGATCCGGCTGTTGGGCAGCGAAAACCGCATCCCGGCCTCGCCCGCGGTCAGCAGCAGCGACCCCATCGACGCCGCCTGCCCGATGCACAGCGTCGACACCTTCGGGCGGAT
Source organism: Marivivens marinus (assembly GCF_035969385.1). Lineage (NCBI taxonomy): Bacteria > Pseudomonadati > Pseudomonadota > Alphaproteobacteria > Rhodobacterales > Paracoccaceae > Marivivens > Marivivens marinus. Next base: position 101,500 of record NZ_JAYKKJ010000010.1, read on the forward strand.
GTATTGCATGGTGTCATAGATCGACAGGCCCGAGGTGACGACACCACCGGGGCTGTTGATGTACATGCTGATCTCTTTCTTCGGGTTCTCCGCCTCGAGGTGCAGAAGCTGGGCCACGATCAGGCTGGCCATGCCATCGTGGACCGGGCCGTTCACGAAGATGATTCGCTCTTTCAGGAGGCGGGAGAAAATATCATAGGCACGCTCGCCCCGGGCGGTCTGCTCCACCACCATCGGCACGAGGTTCATGTAGGTCTCGATCGGGTCTCTCATCGTGTGCTTGCCTCTCTGACAGGGACCAAAAGGTCTTATCCGGAATTGTCTTGAGAGAGTCTTAGTGGTGCGTGTCGGGGGCTGCAAGGCACCCCACCCCATTTTGCCTAGCCCCGGTCGTCCTTGGGGGTGCCCATGACCATGTAGCTGGTGATCGACCGGACATGGGCCACGGTCCCAAGCCGGTCCGTGTGAAACGCTTTGTAGGCGGGCAAATCCGCCGTTTCGACCCGCAGCAGATATTCAAACGCCCCGGCAACGTTGTGGCATTCCGCGACTTCTGGCGTGGCGCGCATTGCCGCCTCGAACCCTTCCTGCGCTTCCTTCGTGTGCTCGGACAGGCCAACCGCCACATAGACGACAAAGCCGCGCCCGGTCTGCACCGGGTCGAGCTTTGCCCGGTAACCTTTTATCACGCCGCGCTTTTCCAGATCCTGAACCCGGCGCAGACAGGCCGAGGGGGACAGGCCGACACGATCGGCCAGATCCAGATTCGATATTCGCCCGTCCCGCGACAGGATACGCAATATATGCTGGTTGATCCGATCTTCCGACACGATAAATTGCAACCTTCCTGCGATTCCGCACAATTCGACAATTACATTGCGCCGATTTCCGCGCAATATGCGCAAATGACGATCGAACTCCTCCTCGCCCTTGTCGGCTTTGCTTTCGTATCCTCGATCACACCGGGGCCGAACAACATGATGCTTTTGGCCTCGGGGGCGAATTTCGGCCTGCGCCGGACTGTGCCGCATATGGCCGGGGTCAGCCTTGGTCATTCCTTCATGATCGTGGTTCTGGGCGCGGGCCTGATGGAGGTATTTCGCGCCTACCCCCGCATCCAGGACGTGATGACCTATGTCGCCGTCGCCTATCTTCTGTGGCTGTCATGGAAGATCGCTAACGCAGCGCCGAAAACCCCCGAAGCACCGCAGGCCGAGGGCCGCCCTTTCACGTTCCTGCAGGCGGCGGGCTTCCAATGGGTCAACCCCAAGGGCTGGTTCATGGCGCTGACCGCGCTGACGGCCTATACCGCCGACCAAAGTTTTCTTCAGGTGCTGATCGTGGCCGGTGTCTTTGCCTGCACCAACCTGCCCTCCATCACCTTCTGGACGGTGCTGGGGCAACAGATGCGGCGGTTCCTGACCTCGCCCGCACGGCTGCGGGCCTTTAACTGGACCATGGCCGCACTGCTGGTCGCGTCGGTCGTGCCGGTGTTCTGGCACTAGCCTAACTGGCTGCGAGAAATGTTGACACCAATCGGTAGGACACCGGAATTATCTGAAACAAAGTTCCAACCGCAACTAGATAAAGTCCCAACCTTGCATTGCTAGAGCCGGACAAGATGTCCTGAACCGGCTTCAGCCTTAGGTTTTCCTCGTCAGTTTCACCGGCAAGGCGTGTCACACCCCTTTGGATGGCTTCAGCATTATCAACGATCATGCCGCGAGCAGCGACGTAGGCACCCACAAGCGTCAAACTAAGACCAAAAACAGTCAACAAATCTGAGACAATGTCGGGCATAAAATCCCCCTAAAACGGCACGTCGTCCGCCTGCGCGGCGCCCACGACGAATTTCGCAACGACCTTCTTTGTCCCCGCCCGGTCAAACTCGATATCCAGCTTGTCGCCCTCGATATCCATCACCTCGCCATAGCCGAATTTCTGGTGGAACACCCGGTCGCCCACGGTAAAGGACGATACCGCGTCAAGGTCGATGGTCATATGTCGCGCCTCAGACGGGGTGGACATGCCGCGCGGGGCGCCCATGCGGCCCTGCATCCGCCGCCAGCCGGGGGAATTGTAGACATCCGCGCTGGCCACCCGATCGTTGATCGAGGCGGTGGGCGCCGCCGCCCCGAAGCCGCCGCCATACAGGCCCGGCGGGGTCAGAACCTCCACATGCTCCTCGGGCAGTTCGTCGATGAACCGGCTCGGCAATTGCGATTGCCACTGGCCATAGACCCGCCGGTTGGCGGCAAAGGAAATCGTGCAGATCTCCTCGGCGCGGGTGATGCCGACATAGGCCAGCCGCCGCTCTTCCTCGAGCCCCTTGAGACCGCTTTCATCCATGCTGCGCTGCGACGGGAACAGCCCGTCTTCCCAGCCCGGCAGGAAGATGGCCGGAAATTCCAGCCCCTTGGCGGCGTGCAGGGTCATGATGCTGACCTTCTCCTCGGCATCGTCGCTGTCATTGTCCATGATCAGCGCGACATGCTCCAGAAACCCCTGCAAAGTGTCAAAGTTTTCAAGGGCTTTGACGAGTTCCTTCAAGTTCTCCAGTCGCCCCGGCGCTTCAGGCGTCTTATCGTTCTGCCACATCCCCGTATAGCCGGATTCATCCAGGATCATCTCGGCCAATTCGACATGGGTATCCTGTTCGGCCAGAAGCTGCCCGTGCCAGCGGTCAAGGTTCGTGACCAGCTCGCCCAACGCCGCCGCCCCCTTGCCTTTGATCAACCCACCCTGCACGCAGAGCCGCGCGCCTTCCACAAGGTTCACGCCGTTTGACCGGGCTGCCCGCTGGATCGTCTGCACCGCCTTGTCGCCAAGGCCGCGCTTGGGGGTGTTCACGATCCGCTCGAACGCCAGATCGTCGTCCTGACTGACCACCAGCCGGAAATAGGCCATGGCATCGCGTATCTCGAGCCGTTCGTAGAAGCGCGGGCCGCCGATGACCTTGTAGGGCAAGCCGATGGTGAGGAACCGGTCCTCGAACGCCCGCATCTGATGCGAGGCCCGGACGAGAATTGCAATTTCGTTCAAAGAATAGCTATCCAGCGGGCTTTCTAACACAGAACCGAACAATCTTTCCGAGTTCGAATCCTTTTCCAGCAAATTCGTTACCAGCTTTCGAACTCGTGGGTCAGAATACGCCCGCTTCGTCTCGAATGCCCACTTGACGAATTCTAAACGTGTCCACCTCCTCAAGTCGGAGCCGAAAGACTTTTTCAACTCATCATGCAACCCAATTGACTTGAGGTTCAGTCGATCACGGGCAAGATGGTGTGTACCGCCATGCATCGCCTCGATCTCTTCGCCGATCCAGCGGGCCTCTTCCTCGCCATCCCAATGACCGATCAGGCGGACCTTTTCGCCATCCCCGGCTTCGGTATAAAGGGTCTTGCCCAAGCGGCCCTTGTTGGCGGCGATCACCCCACCCGCGGCGGCAAGGATATGCCCGGTCGAGCGGTAGTTCTGTTCCAGCCGGACGACTTTGGCGCCGGGAAAATCCTTTTCAAACCGCAGGATATTGCCCACTTCCGCACCACGCCAGCCATAGATGGACTGGTCATCGTCGCCGACGCAGCAGATGTTCTTGTGCCCGCCTGCCAAGAGCCGCAGCCACAGGTATTGGGCCACGTTGGTATCCTGATATTCGTCCACAAGGATGTAGCGGAACCAGCGTTGATACTGGGCCAGAATGTCTTCGTGTTTCTGGAAAATGGTGACGACGTGCAGCAAGAGGTCGCCGAAATCGACCGCGTTCAGTTCCAGCAGGCGGCGCTGATATTGTGCGTAAAGTGCGATGCCCTTGCCGTCGAACGCCCCGGCCTCTTTCGTGGGAACGTTTTCCGGCGTCCACGCCCGGTTCTTCCACTGGTCGATGATCCCGGCCAGCATCCGCGCGGGCCAGCGTTTGTCGTCGATATTGGCGGCCGCGATCAACTGCTTGAGGAGCCGGATCTGGTCGTCGGTATCGAGGATGGTGAAATTGGATTTCAGATGCGGAAGCCCTGCGCCGTCTGAAAAAGAAGATTGTGCGGCCCCACCAAAATAATTCCCAATCACATCCCCGTGTTCGGTGAAACCAAGATCCCGAAGGTTTTCATTGGAATGCGGCTTGGGCTCGGAACTAGAAAATTCGATTGGATTGCTAGAGGGTAACCTTCGACCGAGGTACGGCTCCAAGTTAACCAGTTCGGCATGACGGCGCAGCAGTTTCACACAAATCGAGTGGAAGGTGCCCATCCATGGCATCCCCTCCACCGCCTCGCCCAGCAGTCGTCCCACCCGGTCCTTCATTTCGCGGGCGGCCTTGTTGGTGAAGGTCACCGACAGGATTTCATTGGGGCGGGCGCGGCCGGTGGTCAGCAGATGGGCGATGCGGGATGTCAGCGCCTTGGTCTTGCCCGTCCCGGCCCCGGCCAGCATCAGCACAGGACCATCCAGCGCCTCGACCGCCTCGCGCTGCGCGGGGTTCAGATCGTCCAGATAGGGGGCGGCGGGCCGCGCGCCCATCATCGCCTGCTGGCTTAGCGGCACTTTGGCGGCGGCGTTGAATGCATCATCTTCGTCGAAACTGCTCATGCGCGGCAGGATAGATGACTCGTGACCCAAGTTAAAGAAGTGTTCGCCCTATGTTCACACATCCGCAGCAATTGACTTTCCCCTGCTGCGCCACATAGTCAGGCAATGGCTGAACCGGTTGGTTCAGATTTCAAGGACTGACCTCATGACCCATTCCGACGCCAACCCGATGCCCGACGCGGGCAAGACCCGGTTGATCATTGGCTCCATCGCGCTTTTGCTGCTGCTGGCGGCGCTTGACCAGACGATCGTTTCGACCGCCCTGCCGACCATTGTTGCCGACCTTGGCGGGCTGGAGCATCTGAGCTGGGTTGTCACCGCCTATATCCTTGCCTCTACGGTCGTGGCCCCGCTCTATGGCAAGCTGGGCGATCTTTACGGGCGGCGGAACACGGTTTTCGTGTCGGTCGGGCTGTTCCTGCTCGGGTCGGTCCTGTGTGGCGTCGCCACCGACATGACCTTCCTGATTCTGTCGCGCGCCCTGCAAGGGCTGGGCGGCGGCGGGCTGTTCGTGCTGGCCCTGTCGGTGATCGGCGATGTGATCCCCCCGCGCGAGCGGGGCAAGGTGCAAGGGGTCTTTGCCGCGGTTTTTTCCGTCTCCTCGGTGATCGGGCCGCTGTTGGGCGGCTGGTTCGTGGATGCGTTCAGCTGGCATTGGATCTTTTTCATCAACATCCCACTTGGGGTCATCGCCGTCGTCGGCTTTGCGTCAGGGTTCAAGCCCACGGGCCGCCGGATCAGCCACAAGATCGACTGGGCCGGGGCCGCGACCCTGTCGATCGGGCTGGCCAGCCTGACGCTGTTCACCTCGCTGGGCGGCACCACCCTGCCCTGGGACTCGGCGGAAATCATCGGGCTGGGGGCGCTGTCGATTCTGGCGCTGGTGTTTTTCATCATGGCAGAACGCCGCGCGGTCGAACCGATCCTGCCGCTCTCCCTGTTCAAGATGAACGTCTTCACCATCACGTCAGTGATTGGCTTCATCGCCGGCGCGGCCATGTTCGGGGCGGTGACCTTCATGCCGGTCTACCTGCAAATCGCGCAGGGCACCTCGCCCACCCTGTCCGGGCTGCTGCTGATCCCGCTGACCGTGGGGATCGTCCTGTCCTCGACCTTCGCGGGCCGGGCGATGGGGCGGAACGGGCGCTATCGCTACCTGACCATTATCGGATTGTCGGCGCTGACCGTTGGCCTGCTGATGCTGTCGCAGTTGCAAGTCGATACCCCGATCTGGGTGTTCTGCCTGTTCCTTGGCACGGTTGGCTTTGGCATGGGGTTCATCTTTCCGGTCGTGACAACCTCGGTCCAGAACGCGGTGCCGCGGGAACAGCTGGGCACGGCGACGGCCGCCGGGGTGATGTTCCGGCAAATCGGCGGGTCTTTGGCTGTGGCCCTGTTCGGTGCGATCTTTGCCGCGCGCATGGCTGCCGAACTGGGAACAGAGGTCATGGGCGGCGGACTGGAGATGGGGCCCCGCGCCCTTGCCAGCCTTCCCCCCGAGGCGCGCGAAGCTGTCGCTGGTGCCGTCGTCAACGCCCTGCATCCGGTCTATTGGACCGCTGCCGGCCTGACGGTGTGCGGCCTGTTCTTCGCGGTCCGGCTACAGGAAATCCCGCTGACCAACCGGATGGTCCCCCGTGGGGAGTAGCCGTTTCTGCAATCGCGAAATGGACCGAGGCCACCAGAGGCTTTGCCTAGCCTGATTCTGGCGTTATTTGATCAAATCCACCCGCCATCGGCCTGTTTTCAAAGAAAATGCACCATATGGTGCATGTTCGCGATAACTGGTCGTGTTAGCGGTAACAAATGACCGTTCCAACGGTTTACCCCGCGCGGTTTTCTCCCTATCAATTGCTGCAACTGCAAAACCGGGAGAGGCCCCATGCCCGATTTCAAGAAGATCCTCATCGCGAACCGCGGCGAGATCGCCATTCGCATCATGCGTGCTGCCAACGAAATGGGAAAGAAGACCGTCGCCGTCTTCGCCGAGGAGGACAAGCTGGGCCTCCACCGTTTCAAGGCGGATGAAGCCTATCGGATCGGCGAGGGGCTTGGCCCGGTTGCCGCCTACCTGTCGATCGACGAAATCATCCGCGTCGCCAAAATGTCCGGCGCGGATGCAATCCACCCCGGGTACGGTCTTCTGTCAGAGAACCCGGATTTCGTGGACGCCTGCGAAGCCGCCGGGATCACCTTCATCGGCCCCAAGGCCAAGACCATGCGCGAATTGGGCGACAAGGCATCGGCCCGCAAGGTCGCCATCGCCGCTGGCGTCCCCGTCATCCCGGCGACCGAAGTGCTGGGCGATGACATGGACGCGATCCGCAAGGAGGCGGCCGAAATCGGCTATCCCCTCATGCTCAAGGCGTCCTGGGGTGGTGGTGGTCGTGGGATGCGCCCCATCGAAAACGAGGCGGAGCTGGAAACGAAGGTTCTGGAAGGCCGCCGCGAGGCCGAAGCCGCATTCGGAAACGGCGAAGGTTATCTGGAAAAGATGATCACCCGCGCCCGCCACGTCGAAGTTCAGATCCTTGGCGACAAACAGGGCAACATCTATCACCTGTGGGAGCGCGACTGTTCGGTCCAGCGCCGCAACCAGAAGGTCGTGGAGCGCGCCCCGGCCCCCTACCTGTCCGCCGCGCAGCGCGAAAACCTGTGCAACCTGGGCAAGCAGATCTGCCAGCATGTGAACTATGAATGCGCGGGCACGGTCGAATTCCTGATGGATATGGACACGGGCGAGTTCTACTTCATCGAGGTGAACCCCCGCGTGCAGGTGGAACACACCGTCACCGAAGAAGTGACCGGCATCGACATCGTCCGTGCCCAGATCCTGATCGCCGAAGGGAAATCCCTGACCGAAGCGACCGGTGTGGCCAGCCAGTATGACGTGGCGCTGAACGGCCACGCGCTTCAGACCCGCGTGACGACCGAAGACCCGACCAACAATTTCATCCCCGACTATGGCCGCATCCAGATGTATCGGTCGGCCACCGGGCCGGGCATCCGGCTTGACGGCGGCACCGCCTATTCCGGCGCGGTCATCACCCGCTATTACGACAGCCTTCTGACCAAGGTCACCGCCCATGCGCCGACACCGGAAATGGCCATCGCGCGGATGGACCGGGCGCTACGCGAATTCCGCATTCGCGGGGTCAGCACCAACATCGCCTTTGTGGAAAACCTGTTAAAGCACCCGACCTTCCTGTCGAACCAGTACACGACCAAGTTCATCGACACGACGCCGGACCTGTTCAACTTCAAAAAGCGGCGGGACCGGGCGACCAAGATCCTGACCTATATCGCGGATATTACCGTGAACGGGCATCCGGAAACCGCTGGACGTCCGAAGCCCGCGGCCGAGGCGAAACCGGCCCGTCCGCCGGTCAAACGCGGCGCGGCGGCGGATGCCCCCGCTGGCACCCGGACCCTGCTGGACAGCAAGGGACCCGAGGCCGTGGTGGCCTGGATGAAAGAGCAGAAACAGCTGCTGATCACCGACACCACCATGCGTGACGGTCACCAGTCGCTTCTGGCAACCCGGATGCGGTCGATCGACATGATCAACGCCGCCCCGGCCTATGCGGCGAAAATGTCGGGCCTGTTCTCGGTCGAATGCTGGGGCGGGGCGACCTTTGATGTCGCCTACCGCTTCCTGCAGGAATGTCCGTGGCAGCGGCTGCGCGACATCCGCGCCCATATGCCCAACATCATGACCCAGATGCTTCTGCGGGCGTCGAACGGGGTTGGATATACCAACTATCCCGACAACGTGGTGCAGGAATTCGTTCGTCAGGCGGCTGCCTCGGGCGTGGATGTGTTCCGCGTTTTCGACAGCCTGAACTGGGTCGAAAACATGCGCGTCGCGATGGATGCGGTCGTGGCCTCGGGCAAGCTGTGCGAAGGCACGATCTGCTACACCGGCGACATGCTGGACCCGGACCGGTCCAAGTATGACCTGAAATATTACATCGGCATGGCCAAGGAACTGGAAGCCGCGGGCGCTCATGTTCTGGGGATCAAGGACATGGCCGGGCTGATGAAGCCCTCCGCCGCCAAGGCCCTGTTCACCGCCCTGAAAGAGGAGGTCGGCCTGCCGCTGCACTTCCACACCCATGACACCGCAGGTGCGCAGATCGCAACGATCCTCGCCGCGTCGGACGCGGGCGTTGACGTGGTCGATGCGGCGATGGACGCGTTTTCCGGCAACACCTCGCAGCCGACGCTTGGATCGGTGGTCGAGGTCATGCGCGGGACAGACCGGGACACCGGGCTGGACATCGCCGCCATCCGCGAGATTTCCAACTATTGGGAAGCGGTGCGCGGCCAATACACGGCCTTTGAATCCGGCCTTCAGGCCCCCGCGTCCGAGGTCTACCTGCACGAAATGCCCGGCGGGCAGTTCACCAACCTCAAGGCGCAGGCCCGGTCCATGGGGCTGGAAGAACGCTGGCACGAGGTCGCCCAGACCTATGCCGATGTGAACCAGATGTTCGGCGATATCGTAAAGGTCACGCCCTCGTCCAAGGTCGTGGGCGACATGGCCCTGATGATGGTCAGCCAGGGGCTGACCCGGGCGCAGGTGGAAGACCCGAACACCGATGTGGCTTTCCCGGACTCGGTCGTCGACATGCTGCGCGGCAACCTTGGCCAACCGCCGGGCGGCTGGCCCGAGGCGCTGCAAAAGAAGGTTCTGAAAGGCGAAAAGCCCCTGACCGACCGGGCCGGCAAACACCTGCCCCCCGTCGATCTGGAAGCCACCCGCGCCGACCTGTCCAAACAGCTGGATGGCAAGCCCGTCGATGACGAAGACCTGAACGGCTACCTCATGTATCCCAAGGTCTTCCTCGACTACATGGGCCGCCACCGGATTTACGGCCCGGTCCGCACCCTGCCGACGCGCACTTTCTTCTACGGAATGGAACCGGGTGAAGAAATCAGCGCCGAAATCGACCCCGGCAAGATCCTCGAGATCCGCCTTCAGGCCGTGGGTGACATGGATGAAAACGGCGAGGTGAAGGTCTTCTTCGAACTGAACGGCCAGCCCCGCGCTGTCCGGGTTCTGAACCGGATTGCCGCGGCCAATAATGTCAGCCGTCCCAAGGCCGAGGCCGGAAACCCCAACCACGTCGGCGCGCCGATGCCGGGGGTTGTTGCGACGGTGGCCGCGCAGGCGGGCAAGTCGGTCAAGGCGGGCGACCTGCTGCTGACCATCGAGGCGATGAAGATGGAAACTGGCATCCACGCCGAACGCGACGCCGTGATCAAGGCGGTTCACGTTCAGGCCGGTGGCCAGATCGACGCCAAGGACCTTCTGGTCGAGCTGGAGTAGCGCCGCGGGAACAGTCACGAAATCGGGCCCTACGGGGCCCGTTTTTCGTTCAGGTGACCCGGTTGACCGCATCCCGCAGCGCCCGCAGCGCCGCGACGTCGATCCGCCGGGTTCCCGTATCCGGGTCGGTAACGGAACAAGAGGCGTGAAACGACCGCACCCCGGCAGCGGCAAGCGCGGGCACGTTTTCGGCGGCCACGCCGCTGCCCGCCATCACCTCGATCCGTGACCCGGCCAGACCGATCATTCGCGACAGCACGCCCGCCCCGGCCGGCGCCTTGTCCGCTCCGCCAGAGGTCAGGATGCGTTCGAACCCGAGGTCCATCACCGGGCGCACCGCCGCGACAGGGTCCGGCAATGTATCGACCACCCGGTGCAGGGTCGTCCCCAGCCCATCCGCCGCCAGCATCAGCCGCCGCAAAAGCGGCAGATCAAGACCGCCCGCCGGATCCGCCGCCCCCAGCACGACCCCGGCAAGACCCGCCGCGCGAACCGCTGCAATCTCCGCCTCCATCTGCTGCGCTTCGGCCCGTGAAAACCGGAAGTCGCCGCCACGGGGCCGGATCATGGCATAGACGGGAACGGGACAGGATTGGGCCGCGCGGATCAGCCCCGGTGTCGGGGTCAGCCCTCCCAGCGCCAGCGCGCTGCACAGCTCGATCCGGTCCGCCCCGCCCGCGATGGCGGCGGCAAGATCGTCTGGTGCGTCGACGCAAATCTCAAGCGGGCATGCCATGCCTAGGCCCCAAGCCAGCCCCGGAAACCCATGTCATCATCAAGGATCAACAGGTCTTTCGCGGCCCTGCCGTCTACCTTTGCGAGGGTCTCAAGCCCCATCAACCGCGCCGGGACGGTGATGGCCATGCGCAGGGCCTCCAGCCGGTTCAGACCCAGCACATTGACCAGCCGCGCAACCCCTTCGGCTTGGGTCAGATGCGCCCCGGCAAGGCTGCCCTCGGCGTTGACCAAACGCCCGTCTTCAAGGTGCAGCGACTGGCCGTAAAGGTCGAAACAGTCCGGGCCGCCAACGGTGGGCATCGCGTCCGAGACAAGGAACATACGGTCGGCAACGGGACGGGCCCGGATTGCCAGCCCGATCATCTCGTCCGCCACATGGATGCCATCGACGATCAGCCCGGCATAGGCGTCCGAATTAATCGCCGCCCCGACCATGCCGGGCGCCCGGTTCAGCATCGGCGACATGGCGTTGAACAAATGGGTAAAGCACCCTGCCCCGGCGTACAGCGCCGCGCGGGTGGTCTCTGCGTCCGCATCGGAATGGCCAAGGGACACGACCGCGCCCGCCTCTGCCAATTCGGCGATCTGATCTGGTGTCGCCGCCTCGGGCGCGACGGTGATCATGACCGGCACCCCGGTGGCCCGAAGCCGCTGGACATGGACCAGTGTCGCCCTTTCAAACGGGCGCACATGGGCAAGCGCATGGGTGCCGCGCCGCGCCACGGATATATGCGGGCCTTCGATATGCAGGCCAAGGATACCGCCGCGCCCCTTGGCAGCGATAGCGGCATCGACAGCCTGCGACAGAACCTCGGCCCGGTCGGTGATCACGGTCGGCAAAATGCCGACAGTCCCAAGCCCGCGATGGGCGGCGGCGATCTGGTCCATCGCCTCGACCGTCGGCGTCGCATTCAGAAGGACGCCGCCGCCCCCGTTGACCTGTAGGTCGACATATCCCGGCGCGACGATCCTGCTGATCCGTTCCGCGGACGGCCCGGCAGCATCGGCACAGGTCACTTCGGCCACATGGCCGTCTTCGATCCGAAGGGCCATGTCGCGCCGCAGGCTGTCGCCATCGAACAAAAGGTCGGGCAGGATCCAGCGTTCAGTCATCCCGTGGCCCTTCCCAACTTGCGTTCAGCGCCGCCAGCGCCGCGCCCCGTGCCCCGCTTGCATCGCCGCCTTCCGCCAGAACGATCGGCGGCGCCCCGAACCCGGCAATCTGGCCACCACGCAGGGCCGCACCAAGGTCTTCGGCCACATTCGGCACCCGGCTCAACCCGCCGCCCAGAACGATCACGTCCGGGTCGACCGTCTGGACGAGCGACAAGAGCAGATCGCCCGTCATCGCCAGCCACACGTCCCAGACCCTGCCAGCTTCGGCGTCGCTGCTGCGCGCGGCGGCAAGTGTCTCGGGCGTCCAGTCGCGCCCAGTCAGGTCCCGGGCCATGCGGGCCAGACCCGGCCCGGCGATATAGGTCTCGACACAGCCCATCCGGCCACAACCGCATTGATAAATCGGCAGTTCGTGGGCGGATACGACGGCAGCTGAGGCAGGGGTGTGCCCGAACTCTCCGCCGGTTCCCACCGGACCGGGGCGCAACTGCCCATCATAGGCAATCCCGCCGCCAACACCGGTCCCAAGGATCAGGGACATGACCGTGGCATGGCCGCGCCCCGCCCCAAAGGCGGCCTCGGACAGGGCCAATGCCCGGCAATCGTTGACATAGGTGATCGGATGGCCCGCCGCCGCCGCAATATCGGCGGGCAAACGGCGCCCCTTGGCGGGCAGGTTGGCGGTAAAGGCGTTCCCGTCCGGGTCCACAAGCCCCGCGGCGCCCACGCCCACCGGGACCGGGCCGCCTGCCTGATCCAGAACCCAGCGAACCTGTTCTGACAGCATGGCCACCAGTGCGTCATAGTCCCCCGGCGTTGCGTCGCGCCGTTTGTTGACCAGCCGCCAATTTGCGTCGAACAGCTGCACCTCGGACTTGGTGCCGCCAAGGTCGATCCCCGCCGCCGCGATCATGGCTGCACCGGATAAAGGGTGACACCGGACACGACGCGGGTCAGCGTCCCCTGCCCCGCAAACGGGTCGTCCACGTTCATCCCCGTCGCATCGGCCCAAACGACGCCCGCGACCTGCGCGAACAACACAGCCAGTGGCGCGGCCCAGACCGGGCCGTCGGGCATCGGCAGGTCGATATCGCCCCCCGGCCCGATGGTCGTCACGGTCGCGCGCGGGAACTGCGCCCGCAGTTCGGCCACCAGATCGGCCTCATAGGCCGCGCCAGGCGCATCCGCCCCGATGAAGGCGACCAGCCGCGTATCGTCCGTCACAAAAGACTTCGGCCCGTGCCGGAACCCCAGGATGCTGTCCCACAGGCAGGGAATGCCGCCCGCAGACAGTTCCATCACTTTCAATGCGGCCTCGCGCGCGGCAAAGGCCAGCGGGCCAGTCCCCAGAAAGACCGCGCGGCCCGGCGCGGGGCCGACCCCTGCCTGAACCGCTGGCAGGATCGCTTCAAAGCGGTCAGCGGCACGGGACAGGCCGTCCACCACGGCCCTGTCCCCGAAGATCGCAAGCGCGGTCAGCAGCATTGTCGAAAAGCTGCTGGTCATGGCAAAGCCGCTGTCGTGGGTTGCCTCTGGCAGGATGATCACACGGGTTTCATTGCCGCCGCGCGTGGCCAGCGCGCTGTCGCCGTTGCAGGTGATGTTCAGCCGGGGCGCGTCGGGCGCCAGCGCATCCAGCGCGTCCAGCGTCCCAAGGCTTTCCGACGAATTGCCAGAGCGGCCAAAGCTGACCACCAGCGGGCGGCGGTCGCGCAGATAGGCTTGCGGGCGTCCAACCAAATCGGTTGTCGGAACGGACCGAAGGCGCGGGCTGCCGCGTTGCCCCTCCAGCCCCGAAACGATGATGTCGCCAATGAAGGCGCTGGTGCCCGCACCGCAGAACCAGACCTCTTCCACGCCCTGCGCCGCGACCCAGTCCCGGTGCCCGGCGAAATCGCAGGTCTTGGCCCAGTCCCGCCAGATCCCCGGCTGGGACAGGGTTTCGGACCAAGTGGCCCAACGGCTGAGGGTGGGTTCGGTCATCGGGTCACGGTTACCTTCGACAGGGTGGCGGGTGCGTCCGGGTCGTGCCCCAAAGCGAGGGCGGTATCAAGGATCACCGGGTAAATATGGCGCAGGATTGCCGCGGCGGCGGCGGCGGGTGTCAGCCCGGCCACGGTCGGGGCGATCCGATGCACATCAGACCCGGTCGCGCGGAACCTTGCGACGGCGTTTTCGATGCTCTCTGCGGTCCCGGGCGCACCTGTGTCCAGAACCAGAACCGTCAGCGGGTTGGTGGCCAGTTGCAGCGGCCCATGCAGCACTTCAGAGGCGGAATAGGCCTCGGCATGGATGGCGCAGGTTTCCTTGATTTTCAGGGCGACCTCATGCGCCGCGCCAAATCCGGTATCGCGGCCCACGACATAGACATGACGCGCCCGCAGCAAGGCGGCGCGCAGCCGGTCATGATCGGCGCCGGGCAGGCTGCCAACATCTTCAAAGGTTTCAACGCTCGCACCCAGCCGGGCCGCATAGTCGGGCGACATGGCCGCCAACAAGGCAAGCCCGGCGCCAACGGATCCGATCACGGTTTTGGTCGCAGGGACAGCATGCTCGGGCCCTGCATTGATCGGAACAGTGACCTGCGCGGCCCCTTCAACGCCGGAACCTGCGACATTCGTGATCGCGGCGACGGTCGCGCCCCGGTCCCGCAAGCCCTGCGCCGCGCGGATCAGATCTTCGCTTGCGCCCGATTGCGAAATGATAAGTCCGGCAGCGCCGTCAACGGAAACCCCCGCCCCCACAGAAAAGACCGAAGGCGGCAGCGACGTCACCGGCACCCCCAATTCGCGCATGAATTCATAGGACAGGATATTCGCCGCCGCGTCCGACGATCCCCGCGCGATGGTATAGAATGCTCGTGCGCCCGCCAGACCCAGCGCCGCGACCGGCGCGGAAAGGTCCAGTGCGGCGGCGCGGGCAAAGACGCCTGCCGCCTCTTCGATCTCTGCGGCCATATGGCGACCGGGTTGTGACGCGTCCATGCTCATCCCCGAAGCCCGTATTGATCGAATTCGGCCCAGGTGTCGGTCAGGTCCACGACCTGCCCTTTGACCCGCGCCTCGTCCAGCGCCAGCGCGGCAACGCCGGCCTCGAGCGCATCCACGATGGAGACAGGCAGCGCACCGGTCTGCCCGCGCAGGTAGGCGGCGATATCCTCGGCCATCATGTGGTCCGCACCATAGTGGTGACCCTGACGGGCGCGGTCGCCAGACGTGTAATCATGGTCGGCATAGACCGTCCCATCCCGCTGCGTCACTTTCAGATAGCCGCGCATGAAATCGCCCTCGGCCATGCCCTTGGCCCCGATCACGCAGAACCGGCGGTGTTCGTCCGGCACGTTCAGGTTGGTGTGAAAGGCAAGGCTGGCACCGCTTTCATAAGACAGGATCGCGGTCTGGAAGTCGATGATATCGCCGTCCGACCGGAATGGATCATCAGTGGAATCCCAGACCGATTTCTTGACGTGGAAGATCTCGGCCTCGGCGTTTGAAGCGGGGGCGTAGTCGGGCAGGAACGACCGCCGCCCACCGAAACTGGCCACCCGCGCGGGCCGCGAGGCGGTGATCATGTTGTAAAGGTCCAGATCGTGGCAGCATTTTTCCAGCATGAAACCGCCCGAATGTTCGACCTTGCGCCGCCAGTCGCGCATGAAGAACGCGCCGTGGTAGGGGCCGATATGTTCATTGGCCTCAAGCGAGGCGATCTGCCCCAGAACCCCGGCCCCAAGGGCCGCGCGCAAATCCACCATATGCTGGGAATAGCGCAGGACCAGCCCGACCATGACCCGGCTTGCCCCTCCGTGCGTGTGCAGAAGGCGGGCCAGCTCCATCGTTTCCGGGATCGAGACGACCACCGGCTTTTCGGTGAAGATATGGGGAACGTCCGCCTCTAACCCGGCGCGGATCTGCTCCAGATGGAAGCGGTTGGGGGAGCCCACGAAATAAAGATCGGGCTTGGTCGTCGCCAGCATCTCTTCGACGCTGCCAAAGCGCGGCACGTCCTCGCCGATCATCTCCAGATGGGTCGGTTGCGGGTCGTAAAAGCCCACGAACTCCACCTCGGGCATGGTCTCTTTCAGGACAGAGAGGACATGACCGGCCCGCAGACCGATCCCGGCGGTTGCAACTTTCATCGCGTCTTTCCCTCAGGCGACGAGCGCGGGGGCGGCCTTGCGGCGCATGACCCGGCCATCGGAGTTGAACAGGTGACAGGCGGCGGGGTCGATGGACAGCGCCAGCGGCTCGCCTTCGCGCGCGGGGGCTACCCCGTCCAGCGCCGCACAGAAACGTGTGTCGTCGCCCAGCGCGCCATAGGCCAGCGTTACGCCGCCCAGCCGTTCGATGACCTTCACGTTCAGGCTCAGTCCGGCTCCGATCCGGATATCTTCCGGGCGCATCCCGACCTCAACCCGGTCGCCCTTGGCCGCGCCATCCGCCTCGATCGGCAAGACCAACCGGCCCCCGGCATCAAGATCGACGGCCACACCCGCCGCGTCCACTCCGGCAACGACGCCGGGGACGAAATTCATGTTCGGCTGACCAATGAACCCCGCGACGAACTTGGTCGCCGGGTGGTGGTACAGCTCCATCGGGGTGCCGAATTGTTCGACCCGCCCGCCGTTTAGGACCACGATCCGGTCGGCCATGGTCATCGCCTCGACCTGATCGTGGGTCACATAGACCATGGTCGCGTTCAACTCGCGGTGAAGCTGGGACAGTTCCACCCGCATGTCGCCGCGCAGGGCGGCGTCAAGGTTGGACAGTGGTTCATCGAACAGGAACACCTTGGGTTCACGCACGATGGACCGGCCGATGGCGACCCGCTGCCGCTGCCCGCCGGACAGTTGACCGGGCTTGAGTTGCAGCTTGTCGGTCAGTTGCAGGATATCGGCGGCGCGATGCACCCGCGCCTTCAGGTCCTCGGCGCCCATCTTCTGGACCCGAAGCGGAAACGCGATGTTTTCGAAAACCGACAGGTGCGGATAAAGGGCGTAGGACTGGAACACCATGGAAATCCCCCGGTCGACCGGGTGGGCGCCGCTGACGTCCTGACCGCCGATGACGATCTTGCCGTTCGTCGCCTCTTCCAGCCCCGCGATGATCCGCAGAAGCGTGGATTTGCCACAGCCCGACGGGCCGACGAAGACCACGAATTCCTTGTCCCGGATCGCAAGGTCGATGTCGTGCAACACCTTGGCCGAACCAAAGGATTTGCTGATGTTTTCAAGATCGAGTGTCGCCACGGGACTGTCCTGTCGTTGGAATCTGTTGGGATGATCCGGGCGGCGGCGCACCGCCGCCCAAACCAGGGAGAAACGCCTTAGAGCGCGTCGTCGAGTTCCTCGCCCGCGATGGTCACGAGGTTGTCGACGGTGTCATCCTGCAGAAGGATGCCCTGCACCATGTTGGTGAAGACCGACTGGAGCGATTTGAAATCCTCGACCAGCGGCTCGGGGCCACCGGCGGCGATCCCGGCGGTGTAGACACCCCAGAAATCATCGCCCACGTAGTAGGGGTTTTCGATGCCCAGCTTTTCATACTGGAAGATCGGGGTCAGGCCCCAGCTTTGGTCAAGGTCATACTGCGCCTCTCCCGAGGCCAGCGCCTGCGCCAGTTCCTGCGCCAGATCTTCGTGGCCCGAGCCCTTGAACACCACAAGGCTGTCGGTGATCAGGATGGTGCCGCTGTCGCCGCTGGGCCCGTGCGGGACCGGAACGGTGATCGCGTTGATGCTTTCGTTGTGCTGGCCACGGCCCCACGGACCCTGAACATACATGCCGATCTGGCCATCATTGAACAGATCCTTCAGCTGGTCACGTTCCCATGCAGTCGGCCCGTCCTGCGCCACGGCGGCGAGGCGGCCGTAGAAATCGAGCGTTTCGCGGGTCTGCTGGCTGTCGAGCATGTTTTCACCGGTCGCCGGATCAATCACCACCCCACCGTTGGAATAGAGGTAGTTCAGGAACTGGTGCATGGTGTTGTCGAAATCCTTGCCCGCAAGGCCGATCCCGGCAGCATCCGTGTTGTTGTGGATGGCTTCGGCCATCGCATACATGTCGTCCCAGGTGGCCGGTGCTTCACAGGCCACACCAGCCGCTTCGGCAAGGTCGCAGTTGATATACAGCGCCTTGGTCGAGAAGGCGTGCGGATAGCCCCAGCGGGTGCCTTCGATGGTCACGGTATTCAGGATACCGGGCTGATAGGCCTCTTCCCACTCGGCGGGGATCTGGGCCGGAACGATCAGGTCATTGTTGGCCAGCTGACGCAGGGTGCGCGACCCCATATAGGCAATCGACGGCGGATCACCGGCGGCGGCCAGCGTCAGCGACTTGTCCTGGCAGGTGCCCCACGGCACGGCTTCGATGTTCACGGTCACGCCGTCATGGCTTGCCACGAAAGCATCGACGACAGCCTGATCGGCCTCGCGGACTTCGCCGCCGCACATGATGAAGTGCAGCTCTTCCGCCTGGGACGACAGGGCCGACCCGGCAAGAAGCACGGCGCCAAGTGACAGGGTTCTTACGGTCTTCATTTCGGTCTCTCCCTTATATGTTGGACCTTGGGTTGTTATTCTTTCACCGCGCCCGCGGTCAGACCCGCGACGAGGTATTTCTGCAAAAAGAGGAAGATCAGCATGACGGGCAGGACGCCGGTGAGCGAGGCCGCCATCATCTCGTTCCAGGTGACATCCTGATAGCCGATGAATTCAGCAAGTCCGGCCGGCAGGGGTTGCAGTTCGCGCACCTGGTTAAAGGTGATCGCAAAGAGGTATTGCTGGGCATAGGCGGTGATGAACACGGCCACGCTGACCACGATCAGACCGGGCACAGCCAAGGGCAGGACCACGCGGCGCAGGGTATACAGCCGGCTGGCCCCGTCGACAAAAGCCGCCTCTTCCAACTCGCGCGGGATCTTTTCCAGATAGCTGCGCAAGAGCCAGATGCCGGTCGGGATGA
Source organism: Marivivens marinus (assembly GCF_035969385.1). NCBI lineage: Bacteria > Pseudomonadati > Pseudomonadota > Alphaproteobacteria > Rhodobacterales > Paracoccaceae > Marivivens > Marivivens marinus. Next base: position 120,231 of record NZ_JAYKKJ010000010.1, read on the forward strand.
GGAAGGCCACGCCGGGCACGATCATCGCCCAGTAGGTGTTCAGCAGGCCCAGCGTCCGCAGCACCCGATAGAGCGGGATCAACAACACGGCACCGGTGAACATGTTCACCGCCAGAAAGATGCCCAAGGTGCCATTCTTGAACGGAAAATCCAGTCGACCAAAGGCGTATGCCGCAGGGATCACGAAAATCAGCGTGATCATGGTCACCATCCCGGCAATAAAGATCGAATTCCAGATATAGCGACCCAGAAGCGGCACGGTTTCCCACATCCGGCTATAGGCGTCGAAGCTGAAGTTCTCGCCCCAGAATCGGTAGGGCGAGGAAAACAGATGCTCCAACGGCCGCAAGGACACCACGAACATTTCCACAAACGGCAGCAGGATGAAACCTAGGAAGATCGTGACGGCAATGTAGATGCCGATCTTTTGCAAAAGGGTATAGCGGTCCATCATCATCTTACTTCACCCCGTACTTGCGGTTCACCTTGTTCAAAAAGAACAGGTAGATCAGGCTGAAGAGGCTTAGCAGGACCACGATGACCACCGCGCGCGCCGCACCTTCGCCGAATTTGTAATTGCTGAATGCCGTCTTGTAGGTATCCACGATCAGGGTCGTGGTTGCGCCACGCGGGCCACCCTCGGTCAGGATCCAGATGATTTCGAAGCTGTTGAAGGTCCAGATCGCTGAGAGGAGCGCCATGGAGACTAGCACCGGCATGATCTGCGGGATGGTGATCCGGCGGAACCGGTACCAGCGCCCTGCCCCATCGACCCACGCTGCTTCGTACAGGTCGCGGCTGACCCCTTGCATCGCGGCCAGAAGGAACAGCGTGACCATGGGCGTGCCGATCCAGACATCCGTCACGATGGCCGAATAGAAAGCTGATGTTTTGTAAGCGAGGAATTCGAACGGACCGTCCAACAGGCCGAACCGTTGCAGCATCCCGGAAATCAGGCCGAAGTGCCCATTGTAGAGCCACAGCCAGCCGAAACAGCCGATCGCAATCGGAATGACCCAGGGCGGCATGACCAACACCCGGAACAGCGCCCGCCCCGGAACGGCGGCGTTCAACAGCGACGCCCCGATCAGCCCAAGAACCAGCTTCAGCCCGACCGACAGGAACATCCAGTAAAAGGTCCGCACGACGGTGTCGTAGAATTTCCCACTTCCAAGAAGATCGGCATAGTTTTCAAGACCGACAAAGCTTTCGCTATTGAGCTTGGCATCTGTGAACGACAGGCGGACAGTTTCGGCCAGGGGCCATGCGACGATCACCCCGATGAAGATGACCGCAGGCGCAACCAGGAGCCAGGCAAACCAGGCTTCGGGCAAGGTGCGCCGGACAGGCGCCGCAGTTTGGCGTTGATCGGACAATGTTCCCCCCGGATGTCTACCGCGCCCTTGCAAGGGGCACGAATCGTTCTGTTGAAAAACGTTACCACGGAAAGACATTTATGCTACCAAAATAATACCAAATCTTCGGATTTCTCTTTTTCTTCCTTGTTTACAATGCATTAGATTTCTTTCAAAATTTTGCATCTAGCGAAACACATCCATTTGGTCTTACAAAAAGAATACCAATAAGGATTCGCCGCCGTGCCCAGCTCATACGCCGACCTGTTTCACCCGGACGCCTGGTATCGCCCCGGAGAAGGCGCGCGATACGTCCAACTGTCCCGCCATATCGGGCGAACCATTACCGATGGCCGTCTTGAAAAGGGGCGTCAGCTGCCGCCGGAACGTGACCTTGCCGACATGGCGGATGTCAGCCGGGTCACCGTGCGCAAGGCGGTCGCCGAACTGGTCGACGCGGGGCTGGTGGAACAGCGGCGCGGTGCGGGCAGTTTCGTCATGGGGGCCGCCGCCAAAACGGAACAGTCCCTGTCCAGCCTCGTCTCGTTCACCGAAAACATGCAGGCACGGGGCCGCGTCTCGACCAGCCGGGTTCTGGCACGTGGATTGTTCCCGCCTGCCCCGGACGAGATGATGGCCCTTGGCCTGTCCCCCAGCCAACAGGTGGCGCGCATCGACCGCCTGCGCAGTGCGGATGGAACGCCCATGGCGATCGAACGGTCCTCGCTTCCGTCCGACGTTCTGCCCGATCCGGACACGGTGGAAACATCGCTTTATGCCGTATTGCGGCGGACCGGACTTGCGCCCAGCCGTGCGATCCAGCGGGTCACCGCGATCAACATCACCGGCGAGAACGCCCAACTGCTTGGGGTGCCCGAAAACACCGCGATCCTGCAGATCGACCGGACCGCGTTTCTGTCCAGCGGGCGACCGATTGAATTCACCCGCGGCTACTACCGCCCGGACATCTACGATTTTGTGGCCGAGCTGCGCCCCGACGGGGGGTAGGCCGAACCTCTTGGGGGACATCACATGAAATTCGACGCCCGTATCGACGGGGCTGCGATCCGCTGCACCATCACCAGCGACCGGGCGCTGACCGCCCCGGTCTTCTGCTTTTCCTGCATGGCCCCGATGGTCGTGATCGACGGGGGCACGCGGGTCCAAAGCCTTGGGGGATATACCGAAATCGCCCTGCCCGATCTGACACCTGGGCAACCGCACAGCCTGACCATCGCGCATGAGAACCCGGATTTTGCCCCGGCAAACCGGGCCTGGCTACCGCTTGGGCCCTATTTGCGAACGGCGGAGGGGCCACTGCCTCTGCCCTCCCTTCCAGTCGGGGTCCAACCATCCGGCAAGCCCTGGGGCGGCACCCTGCCTGACCTGCGGATCTGCCCGCAACCTGCCAGCGCGCAGCTGGCCGGGGGCACCCTGTCCTGTGCCGGGGTGGCCTGTGACGCTGAACCGATCCTGACCGTCGACGCGCTTGCCCTTCGCTGCGGGCTGGGCCCCTTCGCCCGGCCCGATGGCGTGCCGCTTCGGCTTGAACACGTGCCGACCATGCCGCCGGAGTCCTACGACCTGACCATAAGTCCGGACGGGATCACCCTGCGGCACGCCGACCGCGCCGGGGCCTTCTATGGTGCAATCACCATCCTGACCCTGATCCAGACCCATGGCGGGCAATTGCCCTGCGGCACCATCACGGACAGTCCCCGTTTTGAATGGCGGGGTCAGCACCTTGATTGCGCGCGGCATTTCTACGGCGTCGACACAATCCAGCGGTTGCTGGACCTGATGGCCCTGCTGAAGCTGAACCGCTTCCACTGGCATTTTGCCGATGACGAAGCATTCCGGCTGGAACTGGACAGCCTGCCGGAACTTGCCGCCACCCATGTCCGGGGCGAGGGCGAAGTGATCCCCGGCGTGTTTGGCGGCGGCATACGGTCCGGCGGCAGCTATTCCCGCGCCGACGCAGACCGTGTCATCGCCCATGCTCGCGCCCTGAGTATCGAGGTCATGCCCGAGATCGAGGTTCCCGCCCACGCCCTAGCGCTGACGCGGGTCTTTCCCGCGACGCGCGACGCGCAGGAAAACGGGGCCGAGGTGTCGGTTCAGGGCTACGCCGCCAATGTCATGAACCCCGCATTGGCTGAAAGCTGGCGGGTATGGGAGGCGATGACCGACGAGGTCGCAAGGATCTTCCCTTTCCCGGTGATGCATCTGGGGTGCGATGAGCTTCCCCACGGGACATGGGGCGGATCGCCCGCTGCCCGCAAACTGATGGAGGCAGAGGGGCTGTCGTCCACCGACGATCTTCAGGGCTGGACCATGAACCGACTGGCCCGCCGGCTTGTCGACATGGGCAAGATCCCTGCCGCCTGGGAAGAGGCCGCGCGCGGCAAGCAGGGCATCGGTAACAGCGCGATCCTGTTCAGCTGGACCAGTCAGGGCCCGGGGATCGAGGCCGCGCGGGAGGGATACAAGGTCGTCATGACACCGGGCCAGCACCACTACCTTGATATGGCCCATACCGCCGACCCCGAAGACTGGGGTGCCAGCTGGGCCGCGATCATCGGACTGGAAGACACCATCGCATGGGATCCGGTGCCGGACGACGAACCGGGGCTGGAGGAGAACATCATCGGCATTCAAGGCACCTTCTGGTCCGAATTCACGACACGCGACGCCGAGATGGAACCGATGGTCGCCCCCCGCATCCTTGGGGTCGCCACCATGGGGTGGCAGGCGCGCGGAACGGCGGACGGGGCCACCCTTTCGGGACTTGCCGCCTGCTACGACGCGATATGGACTTCTGCGGGCTGGGCGGCGGCGGACGCGCGATAAGCGGCCTATCGACGGTGATGCAACATTGTAAAGGCCCGCCGATGGCTTTGGAACGCGGGGCGATCCAGATCACCCGCCGGACCGCTTTCGGCACGGTCCATCACACGCTTGGCAAGCCACAGCGCGACCAGCGCCACCAATGCCCCGCCCGCCATCTGGCCGATCAATACCCCCTGCGCGCCCCAGAATGACGCGGCAACGGCGACGAAGGGAACCACACCCAGCGTGTTGCGACCCCAATTGATCCAGGTTGAATAGAATGGGTGGCCAAGGTTGTTGTAGGACGCATTGGCAATGAAGATGATCCCGTTGAACACCCAGGCCAGCGAAAGCGGGCCGCAGAACAGATAGATCAGATCACGCGCCTGCCCGGTTGCGTTGAACAGGTCGGCGATGGGTGCGCGCAACAGGAACAAAAGCGCCACCACAGGCGCCACATAGGCCAGGCAAAGGCCAATCGCGCGCCGGAATGCCTCTTTGACCCGGTCATGCTGCCCGGCGCCGAAGTTCTGCCCGATGATCGGGCCGATCGCGCCGGACATGGCAAAGATCAGCGCAAAGGCGATGGGTGTCAGGCGCCCGACAACGGCCATTCCGGCCACTGCATCTTCGCCAAAGGTGGCCGCGGCGCGGGTGACATAGGCGCTGCCCACCGGGGTGGCGATGTTGGCCAGCATCGCCGGAACCGCAAGCGCGGCGATAGTGCGGGTATCCTTCAACACGGCAGCGGGCGACCGCCCGGCAAGCCCGCCATAACGGCGAATGATGAACCACAGTGCCGACCCCGCGATAGAGACCCGCGCCGCGACCGAGGCCCATGCCGCGCCCTCCAGCCCCATGTCGAGACCGAAGATCAGGATCGGGTCGAGCACCGCGTTCACCACCCCGCCGATGATGGTCACCATCATCGACAGGTTCGCCGCCCCGTGGCTGCGCAAGGCGGCAGAGGCGATCATCCCGATCATCAGGACCGGCATGGTCGGGATCAGAATACGCAGATAAGACACAGACAACGTCTGCGTCGGCCCGGTTGCGCCGACCAATGCCGTCAGCCCGCGCAGGTTCGCATAAATAACCGCCGCAAACCCGACCGCAAAGATGAATCCCAAGACCAGCACATGGGTCAGGACTTCGCGGGCGCGGTCCGGTTGGCCTGCGCCTAGCGCGCGGGCGACCAGGGCACCGGCGGCAATTGAAAACCCGATACTGACCGAGGTGGTCATGAACAGGATCGATCCGGCAAAACCGACAGCGGCGGCAAGTTCCGCCACCCCCAGCATCGAGATGAACACCATGTCCACAAGGTCCACGACGAACAGCGCCAGCAGCCCCACCGCGGCGGTCAGGGACATCGACACGATATGACCGGTCAAGTTTCCGGTCAGGAACCGGGCCTGCTCCCCGCTCACGCCTGTTTCTTTTCGAGAATGGCGCTCATACGTGCGAATAGGTCCGCTTCCATGCTGCCGCGTTCCGCGTTGTAGCGATCCAGAATGGCCTGATTTTGATGCATCGGGATCGTTGGGTCATGGTGTTCGGCAGCCAGCAACATGGCGCCGCGATCAAATTCGGCAAAAGCCTCGGCAACCTTATCCGCCTGCTCGCGGCTGTAGCCCAAGGCCTCGACAGCGGAACGCCCCATCCGCAACGAGCTGTCATAGGTTTCGCGGATGATGTCGCGACAGCCAGCAGCCCAAAGATCATAGACATGGGGACGGTCCACGGCCCGGGCGATGATGTGAACGTCCGGATGGTGCTGACGGACATGTTTGACCAGTTCCGTGATCTGATCCTTGCCGTCGATTGCGATAACCAGAAGCTTCGCGTCCTGAATCCCGGCTGCATGCAACAGGTCTATCCGGGTCGCGTCGCCATAATAGGCCTGCACGCTGAACGCCTTCAGCATCTCCAGTTGTCTCGAGCTGAAATCAATGACCGTCGGTTTCAGCCCTGCTCCCCGAAGCATTCGCGCGACGATCCCGCCAACGCGACCATGCCCGGCGATGATGATGTTTCCGGTCTCTTCGATCTGATCCATGTCGCGCGCTTCGTCGGCCCCGAACCGGGGGGCGATCACCTTGTCATACAGGATAAACAGCGCCGGGGTCAGAAGCATGGACAGCGCCACGACAAGCAACAATTGATCCGCGATGGCCGCGGGCAAGACCGCGTTGGCCACCGTGAAGGACAAAAGCACAAACCCGAACTCCCCCGCCTGCGCGAGGCCAAGCGCGAACAGATACCTGTCGGCGCCCTTGATCTTGAAGATCACCGCGAGGACCAGCAGAACAACCGACTTGAGGACCATCAGCCCGAGCGTCAGCGCAAGGATGCGGCCGAAATTGTCGAACAACAGGGCAAAGTTGATCCCCGCACCGACTGTCATGAAGAACAACCCCAAAAGCAGCCCCTTCAGGGGGTCAATGTCACTTTCCAACTCGTGCCGGTATTCGCTGTTGGCAAGGACCACCCCGGCAAGGAATGTTCCCAGCGCAGGCGACAGGCCCACCAGCGACATCAACAGGGCGATCCCGATCACGATCATCAGGGCGGTTGCGACGAACAGCTCTCGCAGATTGGCGGCGGCGATGAACCGAAAGATCGGGCCGGTCAGGAACGACCCGATGCCTACCACCGCCGCGATGGCGCCCAATGTGACAAGGGCGACAACCCAGCCGGGCAAGCCGTCCACAAGGCTGAGGGTCGTGCCGTGGTCACCATCTTCGCCATGGGCGGCATGGGACAGGGCTTCGACCAGGTCGGGCATGGCGAGCAGCGGGATCAGCGCCAGCATCGGGATAACCGCGATATCCTGAAACAGCAGAACCGAGAAACTGGACTGGCCGCCGTCGCTTTTCATCAGCCCCTTTTCGCCCAGCGTCTGAAGGACGATCGCGGTGGACGACAGGGCCAGCACAAGCCCGATTGTCAGGGCCACGGTCCAGCCTTGCCCCAGCAGCATCGCAACCGCCGTAACCGCAAGCGCGGTCAGCACAACCTGCCCGCCACCAAGCCCCAAGAGCCGCGCCCGCATGGACCACAGCAGCTTGGGCTCCAGTTCCAGCCCCACAAGGAAAAGCATCATCACAACGCCGAATTCCGCGAAATGCTGAAGCGACACGACATCGACGTGAAGCAAGGCAAGGATCGGGCTGATCACAATCCCGGCAATCAGATAGCCCAATACCGACCCCAGTCCCAAACGAGTGGCAATCGGCACCGAACAGACGCCAGCGATCAGGAAAATGAATGCCAGAAGCAGAAAATCAGTCACCGGATGCCCCCATTTATGTGTTCGACGACCCTAGCACTGACGCGCAGTGTGGGCGCAAGCCCATTTTCGAGGGCTGACCAAGGTTCTCGTGAAGGAATCCGGCAAACGGTTTTGTCGCTATAGGAGATGCGGACCGGCAATACCGCCAATTGTCGGCGGGCGATCCGACCAAAGTCCGTGGCAATGCCCCGGCAGATTGCTAGTGTCGCCCCATGACAAGTGCACGGCCGATTGTGTCCCGGTGGAATCGACTGAGCTTGCCAGTGCAATTCGTGCTGGCGGGAACGGTCGTCATGGCCGTGGCCGCTACGCTTGTCGGCCTTTGGGTGTCATCGCGCGTGGAACAGGGCGTGGTGCAAAGCAGCGCGACCTCGGCGGCCGACTACGTGGAAACCTTTGTGGCACCACTGGCCGATGAATTCGCCACGTCCCAACCTTTGTCCCCCCCGGCGCAACAGGCCCTGTCCGAGCTGTTCTCCTCCCCTGCCGTGGCCGAAAATGTCGTGTCCTACAAGATCTGGCGCCAGGGCGGAGAGGTCGTCATGGCCTCGGACCCCGAAATCGTCGGGCAAGTGTTCGAAGAATCCGAGGACCTACAGCTTGCATGGACCGGAACCGTGGCCGCGTCCTACGAAGACCACGGTGATGACGAAGACGCGCGCGAGGCAGAGCTCGGGATTCCTCTGCTTGAGGTCTATTCGCCCGTTCACGCCTATTTCACCGGCGAAGTCGTCGCGGTCGTTGAGTTCTACCAGAACGGCTCGGCGCTGAAGGTCGAATTGGCGGATGCCCGGTTGCGCAGTTGGCTTGTGGTCGGGTCGGCCTTTCTTGCCAGTGGATTGGCCCTGTTCGGGATCGTGGTGGCCGGAGGCCGGACCATCACACGGCAACGGCAGATGCTGGAACGTCAACTGGCCGAAACCCAGCGCGTCTCGGCGCAGAACGCGGCCCTGCGGCAGCGGGTCGTGTCCGCGTCGTCCCGCGCGGTGGCACAAACCGAACGCTGGGTGCGGCAGGTCGGGGGCGACCTGCATGATGGCCCGGCCCAGCATCTGGCGCTTGCGGCCCTGCGGCTCGATTCCCTGCTGACCGGCGACACGAGGAAGACCGAAGAGGCACAGGCGGTCCGAAGCGCGCTTGAAACATCGATGGAGGAGATCAGGGCCATTTCGCGGGGGCTGACCCTGCCCGACCTTGATCAGATCGACCTTGCGACCGCGATCGAACGGGCGGTGCAGGAACATCGGAAACGGACCGGCACCACCGTCGACCTGATCGGCAAGCCGCCGGTGGGAGACCGGTTCGACTATGCCCGCAAGCTATGCGTCTATCGGTTCCTTCAGGAAACACTGGCTAATGCAACCCGCCATTCCGGCAGCGACCGGGCCGAGGTCAAGGTGATCTGGGACAAGGGAACGGCGACTATCTCGGTCCGCGACGATGGCGCCGGGTTCACCCCTGATCAGGATGTGAAGCTGCGCAGCGACGGCGGACAGGGCCTGTTAGGCCTTGTGGACCGGGCCGAAAGTATCGGCGGCGCGATCACGATCCAAAGCACGCCCGGCAAGGGCGCAACCATAACGCTGACCCTCAGCGAGGAGGAATTCCAATGACCATCAAGGTGATCCTTGCCGACGACCATCCGATCTTTCGCGACGGGCTGGTCGCCAGTATCGAGGAAACCGGCGAATTCGAGGTGGCCGGCGTCGGGGAAACCGCCGCCGACGCGATCCGGCTGGCAGAGGAACACCGCCCCGATCTTGCCCTGTTGGACCTGTCCATGCCCGGCGGAGGTATCAGCGCGGCAAAGACCATCGTGCGAGCAGGCACGGCAAAGCATGTCGCGATGCTGACCGTCTCAGAAGAAGACGGCGACGTTATGGAGGCCCTGAACGCGGGTGTCGCCGGGTATCTTCTGAAAGGGGTTTCGGCAGACGAATTGCGCCGCATCCTCAAGCGCGTCGCCTCGGGCGAGGCTCATATCACCCCATCTCTGGCCGCGCAGGTTCTGAAACTCATGCAGGCCGCCAAGTCGGCCGAACCCAACCCCATCGACACCCTTAGCAAACGCGAGGAAGACATCCTGCGTCGTGTTGCGCGGGGGCTGTCAAACCGGGAAATCGCGACTGAACTGAAGCTGCAGGAAAAGACCGTCAAACACTACATGACCGAAATCCTGTCAAAGCTGCACGCGCGTAACCGGGTCGAGGCGGCAATCATCGCCCACGAGGCATGGCGGGATCAGGTGTAATCAGCGCCCGGCGAGGGCGCGAAGCCGGTCGAAATCGCCCTGCGATGCCGGTCGAGACAGGATCGTGTTCCCGTAGCGGTCGACCATCCGATATTGCCCGTCTTCGACAACTTCGGTCCAACCGTTAGAATAATCGACGCTGACAGATCGGCGGCCCAATCTGATGCGGATCGGATGGGCCGGTGCGGTGTCGTTGGCGGCAACAGTGGCAGTGGTTGAACGGACGCCCTGCCCGGACGCCAGTAGCCTGATCCGAACGATGTCGGCACCGCTGGCCCGGTGGCTTTGCTGAACCGATCCGTTCGGGCGAATGCGGGAATAGACGCCATCGATAATCTGTTCCCGGCTGCCGTCGCTGAAATGCACGATCACCCCGTTTGACAGAACCTCGACCCGGATAACATCCGACGACCCCTGCCGGTTCGTTTGTTCATCGCTGCCCGGAACCGGGTCGCCCTGCCCTGCGGTCGTCGTAGGCATGTCGTCATCGCCGTCGTCCAGGTCGTCGTCGTCTAGGTCATCGTCGTCCCGGTCGTCGTCACCGCCGCGCCCCCGCCCCCGCCCGCGCCCGCGGCCGCTGTCATCGTCGTCGCCATCGTCGTCGTCGACGCCATCCTTTGCATACAGGAGTGTGCCCTTGACCGGTGTCGCCGCCTGGGCGGCAGCGACGGCAAGGGACAAACCGGCTGGGCCGACAACCAGATGGACCGGAGAGATCGCAAGACACAGCCCAAGCAGGGCCGGACGCAGCCAGGGCGCCGATCCAGTGTTCATATTGGGCCAAGGTATCATCGGGAAATCCTAAAGGATTCGCGGGTCGATCGCACCGGACCATGGTCCGACAATCGACCCGCGAAAGGCCACCGGTGGAATGGGGAAGTAGCCGGCTGCCAACGCCCGGGGCGGGATGTCAGCCCCGGGCGCTATTGGGTCAAAGAAGACACTCGGGGTGTTCCAGAAGATCCTCGGGATCGTCACAGCCCGAACCGCCCGGAATACGCGGACGATCGCGGCCCGAACCGGACGGGTCCGGAACGCCCGATGCACCATCATCACCGCCGCCGGTCGAACCATCGCCGGGAACCAGACATTCGGGATGTTCCAGCAAGTCTTCAGGATCGTCGCACCCGGACCCACCCGGAATGCGCGGGCGATCACGGCCCGAGCCGGACCCATCGTCACCGCCCCTGCCCCGACCGCGCCCACGGCCCGAACCACTGCTATCCCGGTCGCGATCCCGGCCACGCACACCGGTGCCAGACCGGCCCTGACGAACCTCGACCAGCATGTCGGTGGTTTCGATTTCAACGGACACGCCCGGCATTGCGATGCCGGTCGCCATTGCGGGCAGCGGAAGGGCAAGGCCCGACAGGCACAGGGCCGCGGCGGACAGGGCCGTAAAGGTTGTTTTCTGAAGGGACATCGAAAGAACTCCTTGATTGGGTTGATGTCCACAATCTGGCCGCTTTACCCCGACTGGGGCACAGCGGAAGGGCGGCCTAGTTCTTGGCCCTTTGGCGCTCCTGACTTGGACCTTGGTCCGAAATCGGGATAGCCGTCTACGTCTGAGGAATCTGAAGTGCCCGGAGTGCGCGCAATTCCTTCAAACCAACCGAAGGTCAATAACCCTAGCGGGCGATCATCCGGCCAATGGCGGCTTCGGCGATTTGTTCGAAAAGGGCGCGATCGTTCGATGTCGAGGCGATGATCATCCCCCCCTCAAGGGCAGCAACGATCAGGCCCGCATTTGCCTCCGGACTGTCGACGCTGTGATCCGCCAACAGCGCCGAAAGCCATAACCTGTTCATCTCAAAGAATGCGCGGGTCCTTTGGTTGACGTTCTCGGGCAGGCCGATGGATTCTGCCCCCATCACCGCACACAGGCAGATGGTCTCGTTCAGGACCAGCGCGCCGGAATAAAGCGCGACGTAACTGCGCAGCGCCGCACCTAGGTCACTTGTGTCGATTTGGTCGAGCTTCTCTTTGAACTGTTCAGCGTAACGCGCAACCAGCGCCTCGCCCAGGTCGGGTTTGGTGGGAAAGTGGTAGTGCACGCTGGCGCTCTTGATTCCCACGTCGGTCGCAAGTTCCCGGAAACTCATCGCGGCAAAGCCCGCGCCACGCACCCGCCTCTCGGCCGCATCAAGAATTTTTTCCTTCATTGTCATGGACCTACATTCCTTTGCCTACCAATTGATAGATAGCTGTTGACGCGCCGAATTGCAATGGCTACCAAATCCCTATCTATCACTAGATAGATTCTACAGCGAAAGGAAAAATGACATGGAAACCGGTAACAAGCAGAAGCGCGTCCTTCTGGTGATGTCGTCGATTGACGAGATGGGCATCTCGGGCAAGCAGACGGGCACCTGGTTCGAAGAAGTCGCAACGCCCTACTACACCTTGACCGAAGCGGGCTTCGAGGTGGTCTTTGCCTCGCCCAAGGGTGGAAACGCGCCGATCGACCTTCTGTCGATGAAGGCGCCCTTCACCACCGAAAACACCGACCGTTTCTTCAACGATCCGGTAGCGATGTTCGCCGTCCAGAACACCCGCAAGCTGCGCGAAATCGACTATGGCACGTTCGATGCACTGTTTGTGCCTGGCGGCTATGGCCTACTCTGGGATCTGGCCTCGGACAGCCATGTGATCAAGATGATCCGCGATTTCTACGAATCCGACCGCCCGGTCGCCATGGTCTGTCACGCGCCTGCCATCCTTCGGGACGTCAAGCTGTCGAACGGCGACTATCTGGTGAAGGGCCTGTCGCTGACCGGGTTCAAGAATGATGAAGACACGGAAATCGAGCTGCTGCATCACCTGCTGTTCTCGCTGGAAGACGAACTGAAGGGCCGCGGCGCAAACTACGTCAGCAAGGCCAACTGGGAAGCCAACGTTATCGAAGACGGCGCTTTGATGACCGGCCAAAGCCCCGCCTCTGCACCGCCGTTGGCAGAGGCGCTGCGTGGTCGCCTGACCGATCTGGCCATCGCGGCAGAATGAAACGATGTCGTGGGGCGGCAACCGCTGCCCCACGGCGTCGGCGCCGGATCAACTTCCTGTCAGGAACCACGTTCGGGGCTATCTCCCCAATCGTCCCGACAGTCAGACTGGTGCCAGCACATTCAACCCCTTGGGGAGGACACGAAAATGGAAATCAACGCGAATTTCGACGAACGCGCCGTTGTGCATTCGGAACAGGAACCATGGGTGGCATCGCCCATGAAAGGCGTGGATCGCCGGATGCTGGACCGGATCGGAGAGGAGGTCGCGCGGGCGACCACCATCGTCCGCTATGCACCCGGAAGCAGCTTTTCCGCCCACACGCACACCGGCGGCGAAGAATTCCTTGTGCTGGAGGGGGTGTTTCAGGACGAACACGGCGATTTCCCGGTAGGCACCTATGTGCGCAACCCGCCAACGTCCTCGCACACCCCGAGCGCGGCGGATGGTGCGACAATCCTCGTAAAGCTTTGGCAGTTTGATCTGGACGACCGCCAGCAGGTCACCATCGACACGACCGCGCTTACGCCCCTGCCAGTTCGTGACGGCGTATCGGAAATCCCGCTGTTCGAAGATACGCGGGAACGTGTCCGGATCGAGGTCTGGGCGGCAGGCGCGACCGTCGCGGTCGAAGGTCACAGCGGGTTCGAGGCCCTGGTGATCGAAGGCAGCTTCACCGAAGGGAGTGAAACCTTTGTCAAGAATTCCTGGCTGCGACTGCCCCCGGCGATGCCGGTGCACGCCGTCGCGGGCCCGGATGGCGCACGGCTTTGGGTGAAATCCGGGCATCTGGCCGAAACGCCCTCTGCCCCCACGGTTCAACCGTAGATCAACTGCGCAACAGGCCCGGAAAGGCAAGACCTGACCGTAACCTTATCAAGGGGCACATTGATGCAAACCGATACTCTGATCATCGGCGGCGGGCTTTCCGGCCTTGCCCTGGCCGACCATCTCGCAGGTGCCGGGGCCGAGTTTCTTCTGGTCGAAGCGCAGGACAGGCTTGGGGGCCGCATCCTGACCCGCGCTGTCGGGGATGGGCGGTTCGACCTCGGCCCGGCGTGGTTCTGGCCCGGTCAGCCGCGTATGGCCGCCCTTGCACGCCGGTTCAACATTGCCGTGTTCGACCAGTATTCGTCCGGCGACCTGATGTATCAGGACCAGACCGGCGCGGTGCAACGCGGGCGGGGCTATGCTTCGATGCAGGGCTCGTACCGGCTGGCCGGTGGCATGGGGTCTATCATCGACGCGCTGTCGGGGGGATTGGACCACCATCGGATAGTGACAAATGCAAGCGTCGAAAAGGTAGCGCACGCACAGGGCGGCATCACCGCGCATGTGCAACATAAGGGCACAGCTGTCACCGTGCAGGCGCGGCGGGTTGTTTTGGCCATTCCGCCACGTGTCGCCGCCGAAACCGTGACATTCGAACCGGCGCTGGCCCCGGCGCAACTCCAGTCACTTTGGAACGTCCCCACCTGGATGGCCGGTCAGGCCAAGATCCTTGCCGTCTATGACACGCCACATTGGCGCAACGCGGGCCTGTCGGGCGATGCCATGAGCCGCCGTGGCCCGATGGTCGAAATCCATGATGCCTCCCCGATGGCGGGCGGGCCATATGCCCTCTTCGGGTTCATCGGCGTTCCCGCCGACGCCCGGACCCTCCATGCGGACAAGATCTTGCAGGTGGCACGTGATCAGCTTGTGGCCCTGTTCGGCCCTGAAATGGCGAATCCGCGCGACCTGATCCTGCAAGACTGGGCGACCGTGCCTGAAATCGCCCGCGCCGCTGATCGTCGCCCTGCCGGTCATCACCCGGCCTATGGGCTACCGGCCAGCATTCGGGCGCTTGCAGACCGAGGCATCCATTTTGCATCGACCGAATCCGCCCCGGTCTTCGGTGGCTTTCTCGAAGGTGCCCTCGAAGCCGCGGAATACATGGCCGCAATCCTGTCAGGGGCAAATGTGACATCCGTCAGGGCGCGCTGAACGATGGAACGGCAAGGCGACGCACACTCTGCCCCGTCCGACAACGCCCGGAGTGGGAGCGTCCATTTGTACAGAGGCGTCAACCCGACGGGCCGGTCCTGCTGCCGGGTGGCGCGCTGGCCCGCCGCATTGGAGATCACCTGCACCGAGGCCAGCTGATCGCGGTGGAGGTAGCTTGCCTCACGTCAGAGCGTGATATCCGTGTCCTCGCCGCTGCCGCCGAGCTGACCGTCGCGGCCCAGCGTGCCGAGTGTGAAGGGCGCGCCCTCGCCCGGTTGGCGGTAGGTCCAGGGGCGGCCCCAGGGGTCGAGAAGCTGCGCCGCATCG
Organism: Marivivens marinus; assembly: GCF_035969385.1. Lineage (NCBI taxonomy): Bacteria > Pseudomonadati > Pseudomonadota > Alphaproteobacteria > Rhodobacterales > Paracoccaceae > Marivivens > Marivivens marinus. The sequence continues at coordinate 135,277 of NZ_JAYKKJ010000010.1, forward strand.
GCATAGGGGCCCTTCCAGCCACTCACCCCGCCCGGGGCCGTGGCCAGCGCGCCCAGCCCCTCACCCTGCGATGGCAGTTGTCCTGTGTCGAGGTCATAAAGCTGCACCGCCCCCTTCAGGGTCGACAGCTGCACCTCGGCCGCCTGCGATTTGGCCCGGCCGAAGCTGTCCAACAGGCGCGGAGCCGCCAGCGCCGCGATCATCGCGATGATGGCAAGGACAACGAGGACCTCGAGGAGAGTCACGCCGGAGAGGGGGTGGGGGTGGGGAGGCAGTCTGGGAGACCCGCCGCCATGTTGCCCCGAATCCGGACAGCCTAACATCTCTTGGTCGCTAGGTATCCGATCCGAGCAATCGATTTCACGATTTTGACCACTAGCTGATAATTCAGAAAGCCCTTCAACTCGCTTAAGCGTCTTGTTGCCAGAAAACTCATTTGATTTCTCTGTCACCGATCGATCCTCACTATCGAAGGTCCGGCTCCTGCTACTTTGCGAAGCAATTCGGATCGCCAAACGTCTCTGAAACAACCCTGGTCTGGGGCTGCCCCCGCATCGGCAGCAATACGGTGCGACCGAAATAGAAATCCTGGCGTGCCCCCATCGGGTGGTCCGGTTTGATTGTTAGTGCATCGTGGGCCTCTGGTCCATCGGAACGATGCTT